>NZ_JBEPNP010000002.1:0-364527 GCF_040546335.1 Arthrobacter sp. UYEF20
TCCGTACTTCACCGCGCTGGACAGCTGGGTGAACCTGAACCTGGTGGAGACGCGGACGTTTCCCGACGGCGTGGTCCTGACCAGGTACGAGACGAAGCGCTGAGCGCGATTCCTCCGCGAGATCGGGGAAGTACTCCACCACCAGCGGCCCCACGTCGACGGGCAGCAGATAGTCCGGAATGTGCCTGCCCTGCGCACCGCCCCGGCGACCTCAGCCTTCAACAAAAACGGTTGCGCCACAATATGGCCCACCGACACATCGAAGTCCGCGAACAACAAACGGCGCCAACTCCAATCGGGACTCGCAGATCACCAGATCCCGCTCCGAAGTGCGGCGTCGATGATGGTCCCTTGAACGACACCGAATTGTGCGACCCACGCGAGAAAACCGGCCTATCCGCACACTAGCTCCGCCTCCGCGAGCAGCACCACAAAGTGATCCCTTTCAATGACGTGGCGCCACGCTGAAGCACCAGCAGGCAGCTCTGCCCGTAAGCCGAACGGCCAATGGGACAGCTCGCGGTGCCCGGTGGAGGGTCCCTCAGCGTGGATCGGCCTGGGTGGGTCTCGTCGTGGTGCCGTCGGCTTGTGGGTCAGGTGTGAGAGGGTGCTGATATGGCTTCCCCGCAGGCTTTAAGCGAGACCGATCGCCGTATCGTCGCAACGTGGGCCGCGGACTGTGCGGAGCGCGTCCTGGCGGTATTCGAGGCGGAGGCTCCAGAAGATACTCGGCCTCGCGATGCCATCACCCGGACCCGAGCATTTGCTCGCGGTGACCTCGCCGCGGCCGGGGAGATCCGCCAGCGCTTTGTTGCTGGCCGTGCCGCGCGGGAGGTGAAGACTCCTGCCGCGGTGGCGGCTGCTCGCGCTGCCGCACAGGCCGCGGCCGTCGCTCACATGGGCGCGCAGGCCTTGGGCGCGGCCGCCTACGCCGCGAAAGCGGCTGGTCTGGCGGCACCCGATCGCCCCGAAGCAGTCGGCGAAGAGATCCGCTGGCAACTCGACCACATGTCTGCCGAGGCCAGGGAGACTCTCAGGCGCTTGCCGCCCGTTGGTGAGGACCCGGCCCGCTCGGACCGGGACTCCTCGCGTCCGGCATTCTCGCCTCAAGCATTCGAAACATCCAGACCCGTTTAGCCGACCCCGACCAACCTGTGCCACCCGGCTGAATCCGAGGTCCGCTGAGGGAAAGTGTAACGACGATGCCGCCCACGTCCCCGTGGGGGAAGCGGGCGGCATTCGTCGCGCGGTCCGCGAGCAGAGCTCGGCCTTAGCTGATCTTGCGACGGTAGATGGCGATCGCGACGGTGTAGGCGACGACGAGGATGCTGACGAGCCAGGCGAGGGCGATCCAGATGTCATTGCCGACGGGTTCCTGGGCGAACAGTGATCGGATGGTGTTCACGATGGAGGTCACGGGCTGGTTCTCGGCGAACCATGCGACCGGGCCGGGCATCGAGCCGGTGGGCACGAACGCCGAGCTGATGAACGGCAGGAAGATCAGCGGGTAGCTGAACGCGCTCGCGCCGTCGACGCTCTTCGCCGAGAGCCCGGCGATCACGGCGATCCAGGTCAGCGCGAGGGTGAACAGGACCAGGATGCCGGCGACCGCGAGCCAGGCCGCCACGGATGCTCCGGTGCGGAACCCCATGATCAGCGCGACGCCGATGACGATCGCGACCGAGACCAGGTTCGCGGCCAGGGAGGTGAGCACGTGCGCCCAGAGCACGCTCGACCGCGCGATCGGCATGGACTGGAAGCGCTCGAAGATGCCGCCCTGCAGGTCCAGGAACAGCCGGTACGCGGTGTACGCGACGCCGGACGCGATCGTGATGAGCAGTATGCCGGGGAGCATGTAGTTGACATAGGACTCGTCGGAACCGGTATTGATCGCGCCGCCGAACACGTACACGAACAGCAGCATAAGCGCGATCGGGGTGACCGCGGTGGTGATGATCGTGTCGGGGCTGCGGAGGATGTGGCGCAGCGAGCGGGCGGTCAGGATGCCGGTGTCGCCGAGGACGTGGGTGGTCATCGGGGTTCCTTTCCTGCCGGGACCGTGCTGTCAGTGCGGTCGTCGTCGGCGGTGTCGGCCTCCCCGGTGTCACCGACGAGAGCGAGGAAGACGTCCTCGAGGGAGGGCTGCTTCTCGACGTACTCGACCTTGGCAGACGGGAGGAGTTGTTTGAGTTCGGTGAGGGTGCCGTTCTGGATGATCGTGCCCTTGTGCAGAATCGCGATCCGGTCGGCCAGCTGCTCGGCCTCGTCGAGGTACTGCGTCGTGAGCAGCACCGTCGTGCCCTGGTCAGCGAGTTGCTTGACGGTCTGCCACACCTCGATGCGCGCCTGGGGGTCGAGTCCGGTGGTGGGCTCGTCAAGAAAAATGATCGGCGGGTTGCCGATCAGGCTCATCGCGATGTCGAGTCGGCGTCGCATGCCGCCTGAGTACGTCGACGCCTTGCGGTTCCCTGCTTCGGTGAGCGAGAAACGGGCGAGCAGGTCGTCGGCGATCGCATCCGGGTTCTTCAGGTGACGCAGCTTGGCGATCAGCACGAGGTTCTCCCGGCCGGAGAGTACTTCATCGACCGCAGCGAACTGGCCGGTCAGGCTGATTGACTCCCGCACGTCGCCGGGCTTCGCGCCGACGTCGAAGCCGTGCACCGTGGCGGTTCCCGAGTCGGCCTTCAACAGCGTCGACAGGATCCGCACCAGCGTGGTCTTGCCCGCACCGTTCGAGCCGAGCAGGGCGAAGATGCTCCCCGCCCTCACATCGAAGTCGACGCCCCGCAGCACGTGCAGATCCTTGAACGACTTCTCGATGCCCTGCACCCGGATCGCGGGTTCGAGGGCCTGGTTGGTGGTCATATCCGGGTCTCCGTTCCTGGCGCGTTCACGCCTCGTCGGCGGACTGATCGATGGCGTCGGTCAGGCGCTTGCGCTCCTTGTTGATCCACTGGCCGTCCGAGTAGTTTTGGATGAAGGTGTCTGCGAACTCCACCGGGTCGTCACCGACGATGTCGCGGATCGGGGTGCCGTCGGCAGCGGCGCGCTCGATCAGGTCGGCGAGGTCCTCGAGCATCTGCATCAGGACATCGCCCTTGACGATCGACCCGGCGAACATGAGGTAGCGCTCTATACCGTCGATCGCGGTTCGGTAGCTCGCCGGGAGCTCTTCCTTGCGGGCCTTGTATTGGCGCCAGCGCTTCTTGTCCTCGAACGATCCCGTGATCTGCTCGATCCATTTTGCGGCCATGACTAGATTCCTTCTTCCGGTGGGTGTTCGATGTGGTGGTGGAGCGCGTTGATTCGTTCTGCGAGGAAGCTCCATGTCTTCCAGAACTCTTCGAGGTACTCCCCGCCCAGTGCGTTCAGCGTGTAGACCTTGCGCGGTGGGCCCTTCTCGGATGGGACCTTCGCCACGTCGACGAGACCGCGCTGCTCGACCCTG
Organism: Arthrobacter sp. UYEF20; assembly: GCF_040546335.1. Classification (NCBI taxonomy): domain Bacteria; kingdom Bacillati; phylum Actinomycetota; class Actinomycetes; order Micrococcales; family Micrococcaceae; genus Arthrobacter; species Arthrobacter sp. UYEF20. The sequence goes on from NZ_JBEPNP010000002.1 coordinate 3,449, forward strand.
ACCAGCAGCGCGTACACGGTGCCCTCGACGATGTCGGAGAAGCCCTGCTCGCGCAGCCGCGCTGTGATCTCGTAGCCGTATGCCGGCTGCACGGCCAGAGTCGCAAGGACGATGCCCTCGAGCGTGCCCTTGAGCATCTCGGTCATCTGCTTACCCATGGAACCCCTCCCTCGGCTACTCTGTGATACTATCTACCACTAGATAGTAGCACTGAATAGCGATCGAGCAAGGGGAAGATTCTCCAGTTCTCCACGACCCGCCCCGCGCTCGAGTGGCGGCGGTGGCTCCACCAGTGATCTTTCGGCAAAAGCTACACCGGAAGGGGTCGTCCACCGGGACACGCGCAGACGGCTTCGGACATTCCCACAATCGAGACGGTCACTGGGTCGTCAATTCCCGCAGGACCCGCCCGAGATTAAGCCCGGTCAAGGGGGGCTAAACGCTACAGTCAAATCCATGACCGGGATCCTCATCGGATGCCCGCGTATCCACCAACGACCAAGACCTCACCGCACAGAAAAACGCCCTGGTCACTCTTGCGGTGACGTCGGAGAAGACGTTTGCCGATCAGGGCCTGACCGGCGCCAACTGGGCGTGACCGCGACTCAGGGAAGTACTGGTTGCCTGCCGGGCCGGGGATACCCTGGTCGTGACCAAACTCGCCCGCCTTGCCCGGCCGCTCCGCGATGCGAAGGACATTGTTGACGAACTCACCCGCCGCGAGGTCAAGCTGAGCATGGGAGGCTCGTCCGCGACCCGGCCGATCCCGTAGGCCGGCTTCCCTTCAACGTCCTGGCCATGGTCGCCGAAGTCGAAGCCGAGCTGATCCGCGCCCGCACCCGGGAGAGCACGGCCGTCGCCAACGCCAGGGGCCGTCTCCGGGGGAAGCAACCCAAGCTCTCCAAGACACGGGGAGCGCACCTCCGTTCACCCTGCGGGGACACACAACTGTGGGGATTGCCGCACTGTTCGCGGTAGCGCGCTCAACCGTCTACCGCGCCATCAAGCGGGCCGGCGATGCCTCCGTCTAGAACCGAGAGATTCCGCCATCAGAAGCCGGAATCCGCACCGCCGCCCCTAAACGTGATTTCCGTACCGATCCTGCTGAGACCCGGAGCAGGGCGCCGCGACGTCCGTGTGGGCAGCAACGTCCCCGGCGCTCGAAGGCAAGGGCGGTGTCTACTGCGAGGACTGCGACGTCGCCGAACCCACGCTCATCGGGTCCGCGGAGGCACGGATCAGGGGAGTGGACGCGCACGCCGTGGACCGGGCGGATGCGGCCCGGTTGTGGACGTTGTTGGCGGAGCTGACCGGAATCAACGCCTTCGGCCGGGGCCGTTAGCGCGAGCTACGCCGTTTCCAGCTTGGCGGCTGCCCCGGGCGGCTGGCTGTGGTCGACCGGGCACTCTGCTTCGGCCGCCCGGGCGGCGGGCTGCTCCACCGTGATGCCATAAAGCGCTTCGAGGCCTGCGACGTAATGTTCCTGCTGGCCGTTGGCGGCCAGCTCGCGGGCACGGACGGTGGGCACGTGCAGCAGCTGCTTGACCATCCGGCGCAGGGCGAACTCGACTTCCTCCGCCGCGGCAGTGCAGCCGTGGCGGGCACGGACCTTTTCCATTTCCGCCTCCAGGACGTTCATGGTGTGCCGGCGCAGCGCGACGATCGCGGAGTCCACGGAGCGCGATTCACGCTCCTGCTCGAAGGCGCCGGCCGCGCCGGCGACTATGCTGCTCGCCTGCTCCAGCGACTCGGACTGTTCCTGCGGGGCGGCGAGGCGCACGGACTCCAGGGTGAGGAGCTCGACGCCGTCGAGCTCGCCCACGGCGGGATCGAAGTCGTGGGTGAGGGCGAGGTCGATGGCGATCAGCGGCTGTTGCGAGTCAGCCCGGACCCGGGCAAGGTCCGACGCTTCAACCCGGGTATCCGAGCCGCTGCAGCCGATCATGACGTCCGCGGCCGCAACGGCGGCGGGGAGGCTCGCGGTGTCCAGGGCCGTGCCCCCGCGGGTGGCGACGAAGCCTGCCGCGCGGCCCGAGGACGAAAAGACGGAAACGTCCGTGCAGCCGCGTTCGCGCAGCAGCGACATGGTGGCGCCGGCGTAGGCGCCGGTGCCGAAGACCACAGCCTTCTTGGTGGACCAGTCCGGGTTTTCGGACAGCTCGGTGGCGAGGTCCAGGGCAACGGAGACAATCGAGAGTCCCCGGGAGCCGAGTGCGGTCTGCGCACCGACGTCCTTGGCGGTCTTGGAGGCTGCCTGGAAGAGCCGGACGAGGCCGGAGCTTGCCGTGCCCTCGTGCTGGGCGGTGATCAGGGCCCGGCGGACCTGGCCTGCGATCTCGCGCTCGCCCACGACGGCGGAGTCCAGGCCGGAGCTGACCGCAAAGAGGTGCTGGCTGACCTCCGGGCCGGTGCGGGTGCTGAAGGAGCGGGAGACGAGTTGATCGTTGAGTCCGCTGGCTCCGCTGATCTGGGAGATGAGGGCCGCGCGGGCGGCATCGACGTCGTCGGGGCGGTGCGCCTCACCGTAGATTTCGAAGCGGTTGCACGTGGCAAGGACAATGGCACCCGCCACGGCCGGCGATCCGGCGAGGGCGGATGTGGCGAGCTCTGAAGCGCCGGTGCTCAGTTGAGCAACGGTCTCGAGGTCGATATCGGCGTGAGTCGCCACCAATGAAAAAAGAACCACAGCAGGTCAATCATAGCTTTTTCGCGTCCGCGTAGAACAACAATCACGCGTGGACCGCGCACGCAGGCCTGTGATTCCCGCCACGGCGGCGCCCGCGGCAGCCCTGGTGACAGGCTGTAGTTATCTTTTGGGGCCGATTTTGGGCACAATCGAAGTCATGACTCCTAGCGCTGCGGCAACCGACGGCACCACCAGCACGTCTGAAATCGGCACGTCCACCCACGAGGCTTCCGGCCTCGGCGCCGGGCACCCGCTGATGGACGGCCGCACCGCCGGCTCCCCGCTGATCACCGCCTACCGCGGCGGCAAGCCCTCCCGCCGCCCCGTGTGGTTCATGCGCCAGGCCGGCCGCTCGCTGCCCGAATACCTGAAGGTGCGCGAGGGCGTTGGCATGCTGGAGTCCTGCCTGCGCCCCGAGCTCGCCTCCGAGATCACCCTGCAGCCGGTCCGCCGCCACGACGTCGATGCTGCCATCTTCTTCTCCGACATCGTGATTCCGCTCAAACTGGCCGGCGTCGGGGTGGACATCGTTCCCGGCGTGGGCCCCGTCCTGGACAAGCCCGTCCGCACCCCCGAGGACGTCGCCGCCCTGCCGCAGCTGACGTGGGAAGCCCTCGAGCCCATCCGGGAAGCCGTCCGGCTGACCGTGGCCCAGCTGGGCAGCACCCCGCTGATCGGCTTTGCCGGCGCGCCGTTCACCCTGGCGGCCTACATGGTGGAAGGCAAGCCCTCCCGCGACCACCTCGGCCCGCGCACCATGATGCATGCCGACCCCGAGACCTGGACCGCCCTGGCCAACTGGGCTGCGGACGCCTCCGGCATGTTCCTCCGGGCGCAGCTGGAAGCCGGCGCCTCCGCCGCGCAGCTCTTCGACTCCTGGGCCGGATCGCTGGGACTGGCCGACTACCAGCGCTTCGTTGCCCCGGCGTCGTCCCGCGCCCTGGACCATGTGCGGCACCTTGGGGCGCCGCTGATCCACTTCGGCACCGGCACCTCGGAACTGCTGGTGGCCATGCGCGACGTCGGCGTCGACGTCGTGGGGGTCGACTACCGGCTGCCGCTGGACGAAGCCAACCGCCGCCTGGGCGGGACGGTGCCGCTGCAGGGCAACATCGACCCGGCGCTGCTCTCCGCGCCCTGGGACGTCCTTGAAGCCCATGTCCGCGAGGTGATCGCGGCCGGCGCCGCGGCCCCGGGCCACGTCCTGAACCTGGGCCACGGCGTGCCGCCGGATACGGATGCGACGGTGCTGACGCGCGTCGTCGAACTGATCCACTCGATCTCCCCGGCGTAGACGCCATGGGCACAGGCGCAGACGCAGGCGCGGCTGAACCGGGCCTGACCGCCGTGGTGGTGGGCGGCGGGATATCCGGCCTGCTGGCCGCCCGAGAGCTGGCTGGGGCCGGTATCCGCACCACCGTCCTGGAGGCCTCCGGGGACTGGGGCGGCTGCGTGGGCAGCCACGTGGTGGCCGGCCTGACCCTGGACAGCGGCGCCGAGTCCTTCGCCACCCGCTCCCCGGCCGTGGCGGACCTCGCCGCCGAGCTGGGCCTTGCAGGCGACATTGTTCCGCCGAACCCCGGCGGCGCCTGGGTCCAGCTGCCTGATGGGCCACGGGAACTGCCGAAGACCGGAGTGCTGGGCATTCCGGCCAACCCCTGGGATCCGGAGGTCCGGCGCTCGCTGGGCCTGCTCGGTTCGGTGCGGGCCTCACTGGATGCCCTGCTGCCCGCCTCGCTGGGAACCCGGGCCGATGTCGCCAGCGTGTCGGCGCTGGTCCGGGCACGGATGGGCAGGCGCGTCCTGGACCGTCTTGTGGCGCCGGTGGTCGGCGGCGTCCACTCGGCCGATCCCGCGCTGCTCGACGTCGACATGGTGGCGCCGGGCCTGCGCGCCGGGATCCGGCAGCACGGCTCGCTCGCTGCCGCCGTGGCGGCCCAGCGCAGGGGAGGGGCTGCTCCCCGAAAAACAGGACCCCAGAAACCCGGGCTGCAGAAGGCGGGCTCCGCCGTCGCCGGGCTGCGGGGCGGGATCAACACGCTGGTTTCCGCGCTCGTGGCCGATCTGCGCCGCCGCGGCGTCACGCTGCTCAGCGCCACGCCGGCAGACGCCGTGGCGCGCACGCCGCAGGGCTGGCACGTCACCTCGGGGGACACGGCGTACGACGCCGGGCTGCTGGTCATCGCCGTGGCGGGCCCGGCCGCCGTCGGACTCCTCGCGGACACCCTGCCCGAGCTCGCGGCCCGACGCCCCGCCGCCGGACCCGACGTCAGCCTGGTCACCCTCGTGGTGGACGTGCCGGAACTCGACGCCGCCCCGCGCGGCACCGGGGTCCTCGTGGCGCCGCAGAGCCCCGGCATCCAGGCCAAGGCCCTGACTCATGCCACCGCCAAGTGGGGCTGGCTCGCCGAGCGGACCGGCCCCGGCACCCACGTCCTCCGGCTCTCCTACGGCCGCGGCGGCACGCGGCACGGCGCGGGGAGCGCCCCGGAGCCGGAATCCGACGACGAGCTGTTCGAAGCGGCCCTGAAAGACGCCTCGGCCCTGCTCACCGTGCCCGTAGCGGCCGGCGACGTCCTGGACTGGGACGTGGTGCGCTGGGCCGGCGCCCTGCCCTTCGCATCCCTGGGGCACAAACGGCGCGTGACTGAAGTCCGGGAGATCTGCGCGGCGGACGGCACCCTGGCCGTGGTGGGCGGCTGGCTGTCCGGCAACGGGCTCGCCGCGATTGTCGCCGACACGCCGAAACAGCTCCGCAGTCTACTGCCCTAAGCGGCGGAGTTTGGCGCCGTATGGCGGTTCTGTGATCGCTTGTTGTCGCCTTACGAGCGAGGTTGTGCGTCGAGTGCATAGCTATAGAACGTCGCGCGGGACATACCCAGATCGCGGGCAACCTTCGCGGTTAAATACGCGAGGGCCGGCACCGCGGTCGCATCCGATCAGCTTCTTCACGACGCTCCAGGTGTCTCGTAACTCATGGTTAGTACCGCGATTCAACCACAGGGTTTCGACACATAGTTATGAGAATCGCCGACTCGCAGCGTTCCGCCGTTCCTTCGCGGGACGAGCATGCGACCGTCGAGACGCCTCGAATCCGTAGGGTTGCGAGACAGGCGTCTGCGTGTCCGTTTGACGCCCCCTTACCTGGGCATTTTCTCGGGAGGGTCTTACGGAAACGACACTCATGAAGGCCCCCGAAGTTGGTGCCGCCGTTGCGCCGGGTCGTGTGTCCCGGTGATCGTCCGGCTTGCGGGCGCTCGTCTAGCTATGGACCGCCCCGAGCGCTCCTCCGGTCAGCGAGCCCGTCGGACGCGTGTGTTCTCGCTCGTCAGTGGCGTTCCGTCGGCGGACATAGGCACGAGTTCCGGTACGCGAGCGTAATCGTCACCTACCAGCACCGAATGATCTTCTCCGGCGGCAAACGCGTGACGCTCGCCCCACTGTCGTAGCGTGACGATCACCGGAAAGAGGTCTTTGCCTGCGTCGGTGAGTTCATACAGCTTGCGCTTGCCGGATTGCGCATCGACCTGGGCGATTATGCCGTACGCCGTGAGCTTGCGGAGTCGGTCGGTGAGGATGTTGCGGGCGATGCCGGTGCGCCTCTGGAAGTCGGTGAATGAGCGGGCGCCATCCATCGCGTCGCGGATGACAAGCAGGCTCCAGCGGTCACCGACAAGGTCGGTCGTGCGGGCGACTGGGCAGCTCGGGTCTGTCCACGCGATGCTCGCGGCTATGTCGTACGTCATCACACCTCCAACGAGTTGCATCTTGCAACTATTTTGACCTATCTTCTGATTGGTAGCAAATTGCAACTGAATGAGGTGGTTGGCATTAACGGGCGAACGAAGCTGCTGCTTGCTGTTATCTGCGGGGTCGCTGTGGCGAGCGTGTACGCGGGGCAACCTGTTCTCGGTCAGATGGGACTCGATTTGGGTGTTCCGGTCGACACCGTGGGCTGGTTCGTGGCCGCTGGCCAGCTCGGCTACCTTGTAGGCCTGATCCTTCTGGTGCCGTTGGGTGATCTGCTCGACCGCAGACGCTTGATTGTTCTCCACCTTGTCCTGGTGGCGGCAGGCCTAGCCATTGTCGCGGTTGCCCCTGCAGCGTGGGTCGCATTCGTCGGCCTCGCGCTGGCGGGTGTCTTCGCCGTGGTGGTGCAGACGGCGGTTGCGTACGCGACGGCGCTCTCTGTGCCCTTCGAGCGTGGCCGCAACCTGGGGATCGTGACCTCGGGCGTGGTGATTGGCATCCTCGGTGGGCGCATCCTCGCAGGGTTCCTCGCGGACATCTGGGGGTGGCGCAGTATCTACGTCGTCCTGGCGGTCCTCGCCGCGGCTCTCGCTTTGTTGGTGCTGATCCTGCTTCCCGCGGACATCCGCTCGGGCGGCGCGAGGTATGGGGTCCTGCTCCGCTCCTTCGCCGGACTGTTCACCCATCCGGTCTTTCTCAGTCGCGGGCTGATCGCGTTCTTCCTGTTCGCGTCCTTCGGTGCGCTTTGGAGCGGCATGGCCCTGCCCTTGACCGATTCGCCGTGGCACCTCAGCGAGACGCAGATCGGACTGTTCGGCATCGCCGGACTCGCTGGTGCACTCGGTGCTGCCCGCGCTGGTCGCTGGGCGGACTCAGGGTACGCGAACCGCGTCACCGGCTTCGCCCTGATTGTTCTGCTCGCCTCGTGGTTCGCAATCGGACAGCTCACTTGGTCGTTGGTACTGCTGATCCTCGGAGTGATCCTCCTTGACTTCGCTGTCCAAGCCGTCCACGTCAGCAATCAGCACATTCTCACCACCGTCTACGCCGACCGCGTCAGTACCACCATCGGTGCATATATGGTCTTCTACTCCCTCGGCTCCGCCCTCGGCGCCGCGGCCACAACCGCCTTATATGCCACCGCCGGCTGGCCAGGCTCGGCCTTTCTTGGTGCTGCCTTCGCAGCCGGCGGAGTGGTTACCTGGGCGCTCAGTTTGCGTACCGCGACTCGCGCCACTCGCCCCGATTACCTCAGAGAGGCCACTCTGTCTCGGTGAAGGTTCGCCTTGCGGTCACCCAAAGTGCTGCTAAACCGTCATAGACAACTGCGACAAACCGCCACTTCAAGTGAACAGTCACGGCCGGTTGGGTGTCTCGTAACCACGGTGTCTCGAAACCCATGGGATGTAAGACGACGCGAAGCCCGGGAATGCGACATCGAACGGTCACAGAAGGCCGCCAATTACCGCCAGACTCCACAGCCCTAAGCGGCGCTTCCCGGTGACGCTGAGCACGTTCACCGCCCGTCCGTCAAAATTCCCCCGGAAGCTGATACGTATTAGGGTCGATGACCATGGTTATTCTCAGGTCCAACGTTTCCAAGACGCAGACCGGTCACCATGGGGGACTTCGACGCGTCATGGCAACTGCCGCGCTCGGAACGGTGCTGGCGCTGTCCGCAGGAGTCCCTGCCTCGCACGCCGCCGCAGTCTCAATTTCGGTCCCGGTCTCAGCGGCGTCCGTGACGACGGCGGGGAGCTCCCTTACCCCCGGTCTCGACGACCTCCTCGACGGCCTGCTCGGGTCCCCGCAGCCATCGCCGTCGCAACAGCGCACGTCCTCACCGCAGCCGACGCCGACGAAGCACGCGTCACCCTCGCCGCAGCCTGAGCCCAGCGACGGCCCTGACGACGCCGAGACGCCGAGCCAGACGCCGACCGCGCCGCGGCAGTCCCCGGCGCAGCCGGCAGCCCCCCAGGACCCTCCGGCGGGGACCCAGCCGGCCGCCCCGCAGCCCGCTGCCCCGGCCGCCGACGGCACGCCCGCCGCCCAGCCGGGCAACGGCACGGCGGCAGGGCAGGGGCCGTCCTCCGGTGGCGACCCAGCCGCAGCCGGTGGCGACCCAGCCGCAGCCGGCGCCGACCAGGCCGCGGCTGGGGCCGGCCAAACCACACCCGCCACGTCCACCACCCCCGGAACGGCCGGGGAGCCGGCGCCCGCCGGTGCGGGGACCCCGGCGCCCGACGGTGCGGGCGCGTCGCCGGCGGCGGAGCCAGGCTCGTCGCCGGCAGCTTCGCGGCCCGGGGCCAAGGGCCACTCCGGTAGCACCTCGATGCAGGCAACCTCCGCCGTGGAGGAGGCCGGGCCGTCCCCGCTGCTCGGCTGGGGGATCTCCCTCGTCGCGCTGTCCGTGCTCGCCGGCGTCATCGTCGTGAGGATGCGCAGGGTCTGAGCCGTACGCCACCGGCGGCCGAAATCCGCAAAACTGTGAATTCGAACACTTCTACGCGTTGTAGAAGTTCTCGGTTTCGACTTCATTGCGGCGAAGGGGCAGTATGGTATCCATGAGCCACACTTCTGCCGAATCTGTCACTAAAACCGGATCAGTCACCGAATCAGCAAGCGAAGAATCATCAGCCGAGCAGTTCTTTACGCTCTGGACGGTGTTCAAGCGCTCCGCCGACGTGCTCCGCAGCGGCGAGGCTGCCGAGGATTTCGACACCCTGATCGGGCGGCTGGCCGAGGCCGGCGTCGTCCACCGCGGCAGCTACGACGTCTCCGCCATGCGGGCGGATGCGGACATCATGGTCTGGCTGCACGGGCCCAAGCCGGAGGCCCTCCAGCGGGCGGTCCGGGACATCCGGCGCAGCAAGCTGTTCGCCGGTACCGAGATCGTCTGGTCCGCCATGGGTGTGCACCGTGAGGCGGAATTCGCCAAGAACCACACCCCCGCCTACTCCCGCGGCGTGGCACCGGCAGAGTGGCTCTGCGTCTACCCCTTCGTCCGGTCCTATGAGTGGTACCTGCTGCCCGACGCCGAGCGCGGCAAGATGCTCCGCGACCACGGCATGCTGGGCCGCGACTTCCCGCAGGTCATCTCCAACACGGTCTCCTCCTTCGCCCTGGGCGACTGGGAATGGATCCTCGGACTGGAAGCCCCCGACCTCGTGGACCTCGTGGACCTGATGCGCCACCTCCGGTCGACCGAAGCCCGCCACCATGTCCGGGAAGAAATCCCCTTCTACACCGGCCGCCGGGTCACCGCCGCCGAGGTTGCCGAGGTCCTTGCATGAGCCCGCTGGATCCCCTGGAATCCGACCTCGGGGTTACCGCCGTGAACACCGTCACCGAGGCCGGCCGGATGGCCCCCAAGGAGTACGACGCCGTGCTCCTCGCCTCCTTCGGCGGACCCGAAGGCCAGGAGGACGTCATCCCGTTCCTCCGCAATGTCACCCGCGGCCGCGGCATCCCGGACGAGCGGCTCGAAGAGGTCTCGCACCACTACCGGGCCAACGGCGGCATCAGCCCGATCAACCAGCAGAACCGCGAACTCAGGACCGGCATCGAAGCCGAACTTGCCGCCCGTGGGATCAAGCTGCCGGTGTTCTGGGGCAACCGCAACTGGGATCCCTACCTCCCGCAGACCCTCCAGGACATGTTCGACGCCGGGCACCGCAAGGTCCTCATGGTCACCACGAGTGCCTACTCCTGCTACTCCAGCTGCCGCCAGTACCGCGAGGACATCGGCATCGCGTTGACCGAAACCGGCCTCGACGGACAACTTGAGGTCGACAAGGTGCGCCAGTACTTCGACCACCCCGGTTTCGTGGAGCCCTTCATCGAGGGCACCGCTGCCGGCCTCGCCGACGTCCGCACCCGGCTCGCCGCGGCCGGCGCCCCGGACGCGCCGGTGCACATCCTGTTCGCGACGCACTCCATCCCCACCCGGGATGCCGAGGCCGCCGGGCGCTCCGAGGGCGAGCCCCGCCACTTCGAGGAGGGCTCCGCGTACGTCGCGCAGCACCTGGCCTCCGGCAGCGAGGTCATCCGCCGGGTGGAGGCCGAGACCGGCGACACCGCGCCGTGGTCCCTCGTCTACCAGTCCCGCTCCGGCGCCCCGCACGTACCGTGGCTCGAACCGGACATCAACGACGCCATCGAGGAGCTAGCCGGCCAGGGCGTCAAGGGCATCGTGATCGTGCCGCTGGGCTTCGTCAGCGACCACATGGAAGTGGTCTGGGACCTCGACACCGAGGCCCTGGAAACCTGCGCCAGGCTGGGCCTGGCCGCCACCCGCGTCGCCACCCCCGGGACGCACCGCAAGTTTGTCGCCGGAATCGTGGATCTGATCTGCGAGCGGACCGCCGCGAACAACATCGCCGAGCGGCTGCACCTGACCAAGCTCGGCCCCTGGTACGACGTCTGCCGCCCGGGCTGCTGCGCCAACTTCCGCGGCGAAAAGCCCACCATTGCCGGAGCCGACACCAGCGTCGGGACCGGCCACGATCCGCACGCGGCCGCACCTGTGGCTTCGGGCAGGGCCGAGGGCACAGCCGCGCCGGCTGCGGGCAGCTCCGCGCCGGCAGCGGGCCAGGGAACCCCGTGACCGTCCGGATCGGCACCCGCGCCAGCAAGCTGGCCCTCACCCAGACCCAGCAGACCGCCGACCAGTTGGCCGCCGTCGGCGGGTTCCCGGTGGAGCTGGTCCACATCCGGACCGAGGGTGACGTGCTCAAGGGCTCGCTGTCCCAGCTGGGCGGCACCGGCGTCTTTGTCGCCGCGCTGCGCGATGCCCTGCTGCAGGACAAATGCGACGTTGCGGTGCATTCGCTCAAGGACCTCCCCACCGGTCCCGCCCTCGGACTGAGCCTCGCGGCCACGCCGAAACGCGCCGACGTCCGGGACGTGCTGTGCGCCCGCGACGGACTCACGCTCGCCGGCCTGCCCGCCGGGGCCACGGTGGGCACCGGCTCCCCGCGCCGGGCAGCCCAGCTGCGCGCCGCGCGGCCGGACCTGGACATCCGGGACATCCGGGGCAATGTGGACACCCGCCTGGGCCGCGTGCCCGGTCTGCCGGGCAACACGAACGACGCCGTCGTGGCCGGCAAGTCCTGCGATCTCGACGCCGTCGTGCTCGCCGCCGCCGGACTGCACCGGATCGGCCGGCTGGACACGGTCAGCGAGTACCTTGAGACCGACGTCATGCTGCCTGCCGCGGGGCAGGGCTCGCTCGCGATCGAATGCCGCTCCGCCGATGCGCCGCGCAGGGCCGGGTCCACCGAAGGGTCCCAGGGCGTGCTGGCGCAAGCCCTCGCAGCCCTCGACGATCCGGACACCCGCCTCGCCGTCACAGCCGAACGCGCGCTGCTGGCCCGGCTGGAGGCCGGGTGCGCCGCCCCGGTGGGCGCCTACGCCTACCGCAAGGGCAGCATGCTGCACCTCGAGGCCGTGGTCTGCGCGGTTGACGGCACGGCAAGCATCCGCGACAAGAAGGCCACCGACGGTCTCACCGAGGTGGGGGCAACCCTGCTCGGGATCGAACTGGCAGAGGTCCTGCTGGCCCGCGGGGCCGCCGGCATCGCGGACCTGACCGCTTCCTGAACCGCGGAATCCATCGAATCATGGGACGGCAGAGCGGCAGCAACCACCCGGACACGCCACAAGACATGAGGGTGCCCGAGGGCGCCAGGGTTCTCGTCGCCCGCAGCCCTGACCGTACCGGGGAACTTGTCGCGGCCCTGCGCCGCGTCGGCGCCGACCCCGTGCTCCTGCCGCTGATCGACTTCGAACAGGCCAGCGACCAGCATTCCCTGGATGTCGCCTTCGACGCCCTGGGCGCCGGGGCCTACGCGTGGCTGGTGGTCAGCAGCGTGACCACCGTCCAGGCGCTCGAGGCCAAGGCGGCCGAACGCGGCGCCTCCCTCAGCAGCTGGCTGCCCGGCAGCGTCCTGGTCGCCACGATCGGCCCGGCCACCCGCCGTGTCCTGGAATCCCGGGGCATCAGCGTCGACCTTGCGCCCACGGGCCAGCAATCCGGAACGGGCCTGCTCGGCATCTGGCCCGCGAACCAGGGCAGCGTGCTCCTGCCCCAGGCGGACATTGCCGACCCCCGGCTCCGCAGGGGCCTCGAGGCCCGCGGCGCCGCGGTCCAGGCCGTCACGGCCTACAACACCGTCGATTACCCGGCCGACCCGCGCCGCGCCCTGCCCGCCTGCCAGCCGGCCTTGCCGCAGCCGGCTTTGCCGCAGACCGGTTCCGCCGGGCAGGACGCACCGGCGCCGGCCGTGCTTACCGCGGCCCAGGCGAAGGCCGAAATCCGTGCCGGCCGGCTGGATGCCGTCGTCGCCGCTTCCCCCAGTGCAGCCCGGCGCATCCACGCGGACCTTGCCCCGCTGGGGGCGTGCCGTTTCGTCGCCATCGGACGCTCGACGGCGGCCGAGGCCGAATCGCTCGGGCTCACCGTCGCGGCCGTCGCCCAGGACCCGACCGCCTCCGGCCTGGTGGCCGCCGTCGTCCGGTCCCTGGCAAGCCAGCCGTCCCCACCCCAACCGTCAGCCGCAGAGCCCCCAGCAAAGGACACCGAATGAGCTTTCCGACCCACCGTCCCCGCCGCCTCCGCACCACCCCGGCGATGCGCCGGCTGACGGCCGAATACCGGCTCTCGGCCGCGGAGCTCATCCTGCCCGCCTTCATCCGCGAAGGCCTCACCGAGCCGAACCCCATTGGCTCGATGCCCGGCGTGCAGCAGCACACCACCGATTCGCTCAAGCGTGCCGCCGCCGACGCCGTCCAGCTGGGCGTCGGCGGCATCATGCTGTTCGGGATCCCCGCAGAACGCGACGCCACCGGCACCGCCTCGCTGGACCCCGAGGGCGTGCTGAACAAGGCCATCCGCGACGTCCGGGCCGAGGTGGGCGACGAGCTCGTGATCATGAGCGACGTCTGCCTCGACGAATTCACCGACCACGGCCACTGCGGTGTCCTCGATGCCAACGGCTACGTGGACAACGATGCGACCCTGGAGATCTACGGCCGGATGGCGGTGGCGCAGGCCGAGGCCGGCGCCCACGTCCTGGGCCCTTCCGGCATGATGGACGGCCAGGTGGCCGTCATCCGGCAGGCGCTGGAGGAAGCCGGCCACGCCAACACCTCCGTCGTGGCCTACGCCGCCAAATACGCCTCCGCGTTCTATGGACCCTTCCGGGAAGCCGTCGACTCGCAGCTCAAGGGCGACCGCCGCACCTACCAGATGGACGCCGCCAACCGCCGCGAAGCGATCCTGGAGGTCGAACTGGACCTGGCCGAAGGCGCCGATATCGTGATGGTGAAGCCCGCCATGAGCTACCTCGACATCCTCGCCGACGTCGCCGCCATGAGCCCCCTGCCGGTCGCGGCCTACCAGATTTCCGGTGAGTACTCGATGATCGAGGCCGCGGCGGCGAACGGCTGGATCGACCGCCGGGCCGCCATCACCGAATCCGTCCTGGGCATCAAGCGCGCCGGGGCCAACATGGTCCTGACCTACTGGGCGAGCGAACTCGCCGGCTGGCTGAAGGAGTCCTGATGAGCACTTCGTTTGACCCGGCGGCCGGGGCGAACCCCACCGCTCCCATCGGACCGGACCGCATCCTGCTGGGACTGAACAGCTTCGGCGACGTCGGGGTCTTTCCGGACGGGCACCCCGTCCCGCACGCCCAGGTGCTGCGCCAGCTGCTGGAACAGGCCGAACTCGCGGACGAGGTGGGGCTGCATGCCTTCGGCGTGGGCGAGCACCACCGCCGCGACTTCGCGGTCTCCGCGCCCGAGGTCTTCCTCGCCGCCGCGGCCGCCCGGACCAGGAACATCAGGCTCGGCTCGGCCGTGACCGTACTCAGCTCCGATGACCCCATCCGGGTCTTCCAGCGCTTCGCCACCGTGGATGCCATCTCCAACGGCCGGGCCGAGGTCATGCTGGGCCGCGGCTCCTTCGTCGAGTCCTTCCCGCTGTTCGGCCTTGACCTGGCGGACTACGAGGTCCTGTTCGAGGAAAAGCTTGAGCTCTTCGACAAGGTCCGGGCGCAGGAACCCGTGCAGTGGGAGGGCCGCACCCGGCCCGCCATCAACGGGCTGAGTGTCTACCCGCCGCTGGAACACCGTCTGCTGCCGGCCTGGATCGGCGTCGGCGGGACCCCGGAATCGGTGCTGCGCTGCGCCGAGTACGGCTACCCGATCATCTTCGCCATCATCGGCGGCCAGCCGCGGTCCTTCGCGCCCCTCGCCGGCCTCTACCGCGAGGCGATGGCCAAGTACGGCCACCCGGTGCAGCAAATGGCCACCCATTCACCGGGCCACGTTGCCGCCACCGACGAGGAAGCACGGGAGGAGTTCTTCCCGCACTGGCTCCAGCAGCGGAACCGGATCGGGTCCGAGCGGGGCTGGGGCCCGGGCAACCGGGGCGAATTCGACGCGATGTGCACGCCGGAGGGCGCCCTGTACGTCGGCTCGCCGGAAACCGTCGCCGCGAAGATCGCCCTGCTCAAGAAGAACCTCGGCGTGGACCGCTTCGACCTCAAGTACAGCAACGGCACGCTGCCGCACGCCGCCATGATGCGGTCCATCGAACTGTTCGGCACCGAGGTGGCGCCCCGCGTGGCTGCCCTGCTCGCCGGGGCTTCCCCGGCCAGGTGAGAGCAGCCCAGTGACAGCAGCCCGGCAACAGAAACTGAAAGAATAGGAACCATGACTTCCAGCCACCCTCGCAATGAGGAACTCTTCGACCGCGCCCGCCAGCTGATGCCGGGCGGCGTCAACTCGCCCGTGCGCGCCTTCGGCTCCGTCGGCGGGACGCCGCGGTTCATGGTCTCCGCCAAGGGTCCGTACCTGACCGACGCCGACGGCGCCGAGTATGTGGACCTCGTCTGCTCCTGGGGCCCGGCGCTGCTGGGGCACGCCCACCCGGCCGTCCTGGCGGCGGTGCACGCCGCCGTCGACCGCGGGCTGTCCTTCGGCGCCTCGACGCCGGACGAGGCCAACCTCGCCGCGATCGTCAAGGAACGCGTCCCCGCCGCCGAGCGGGTCCGGATGGTGTCCACCGGCACCGAGGCGACCATGACTGCGGTCCGTCTGGCCCGCGGCTTCACCGGCCGCGACCTCATCATCAAGTTCGCCGGCTGCTACCACGGCCACCTTGACGGGCTCCTCGCGGCGGCCGGCTCCGGCGTCGCCACCCTGGCGCTGCCGGGGTCCGCCGGTGTCACGGCCGCGACCGCCGCGGAAACCCTCGTGCTGCCCTACAACGACCTCGACGCCGTCGAGGCCGCCTTCGCCAAGCACGGCGGGAACATTGCCGCCGTGATCACCGAGGCCGCGCCCGCGAACATGGGCGTCGTCACCCCGGGCGAGGGCTTCAACGCCGGCCTGTCCCGCATCACCAGCGAACACGGGGCGCTGCTGATCCTCGACGAGGTCCTGACCGGTTTCCGGACCGGCTACTCCGGCTACTGGGGCCTCACCGGCGGCGCGGCCGGCGCGGACCAGCCGTGGACCCCGGACCTGCTGACCTTCGGCAAGGTGATCGGCGGCGGCATGCCGACGGCGGCACTCGGCGGACGCGCGGACGTGATGGACTACCTCGCCCCGCTGGGCCCCGTCTACCAGGCGGGCACCCTCTCCGGTAACCCGGTGGCCATGGCCGCAGGGGTCGCGACCCTGACCCATGCAACCCCGGAGGTCTACTCCTTCGTGGACGCCCGCTCGCTGGAGCTCTCTTCAGCGCTGTCCTCGGCGCTGGACGCGGCCGGCGTGGACCACTCGATCCAGCGCGCCGGGAACCTGTTCTCGGTGGCCTTCGGCACGTCCGCCCACGGGGTCCACAACTACGCCGATGCGCAGGGCCAAGAGGTCTTCCGGTACGCGCCGTTCTTCCACTCCATGCTGGACTCCGGCGTCTACCTGCCCCCGTCGGTCTTCGAGGCCTGGTTCCTCTCCGCGGCGCACGACGACGCCGCGATGAACCGGATCTTCGACGCCCTGCCTGCCGCAGCAAAGGCCGCGGCGGCAGCGACGGCGTAGCCTCGGGGCGCCAGAGCCCGAAGGGTGCAAAGACCCAGCCGCCAGTTCCAGCGTCGCTCTTAACCAGCTATCTGTCTTAATCATCTATGGCACCCGCCGCGGCGGGTGCCATAGATGGTTAACGCTTCGGGGCCGGCTGGCCTAGAAGGCCGCGGTCACGTCTCCGTTGGGCCATTCCTTCTCAATGAAGGCCTTGACCTCGGGGGAGTGCAGGAGCTCGTCGAGCTTCTTGATCCGGACGTCGTCCTTGGAGTCCTCGCGCCAGGCCAGGAAGTTGGCGTAGGGGTTGTTGTCCGTGGATTCCACGGCCAGGGCGTTGTCGGTGCTGAGCCCGGCCTTGAGGATGAAGTTGCCGTTGATCAGGGCCAGGTCCACGGAGGGATCCTTGAGGTCGTTGATCAGCAGTTCCGGCTGGTTCTCGGAGAACTTCAGCTTCTTGGGGTTCTGCTCGTCCGTGAGGGTTAGCACGGAGGAGTCCTCCTTGATGTCCTTCACGAGGCCGGCGACCTGGAGGACCTTGAGGGCACGGACCTGGTTGGACGGGTCGTTCGTGATGGCAACCTTGGCGCCGTCCTGGATGTCCTTGATGTCCTTGACCTTTTCCGAGAAGGCGGCGTACGGCTCGATGTGGATGCCCGCACCGTGGCCGAACTTGTAGCCCTTGGTCTTTACCTGGTCCTCGAACCAGGGGAGGTGCTGGTAGTAGTTGGCGTCCAGGGAGCCGTCGCTCAGCGCGGTGTTGGGCGTCTGGTAATCCTCGATCTCCTTGATATCCAGCTTGAGGCCGGCCTTGGGAGCGAGTTCCTGGTTGACGAACTCCAGGATCTTCGCGTGCGGGACCGGGCTGGCTCCGACCTTGAGGGTGACGGGGTTGGCGGGGTCGAGGGTCTTGACCTCGGCGCTGGGGGTGGACGAACCACCGCAAGCCGTCAGCGCCAGGGCAGTGACAATGCCGGTGGCCAGAAGGGTGAGTGACTTACGCATCGGATGCGTTCCTTTCGAAATAGCTGGAATCACGACGTCGGCTGTGTTGCCGTTATGTCGCGGTCCGCGCAGATGCAGCGGGCGGCTACCCGCTGCAGGGGTGTTGGTCTATGGGAGAGGGCGGTCCGGCCGGTGCCGGGCTGGGCCCGTCCCGGCCGGGATGCCGGCGTCAGCGGTGGCTGGCGCCGGGCAGGTCAGCGGTGGTCGAGGCTGCGGGAGATCCGCTCGCCCACCAGCTGGATGATCTGGACCAGGACGACGATCAGCACGATGGTGACGAGCATGACCGTGACGTCGAAACGCTGGAAGCCGTAGTTGTAGGCCAGCTTGCCGAGGCCGCCGCCGCCCACCAACCCGGCCATGGCGGAATAGCCGACGAGGGTGACCACCGTGGTGGTGGCCGCTGCGACGAGGGCCGGCAGGGATTCACGCAGCATCACCTTGCTGATGACCTGCATGTTCGTGGAGCCCATCACCTGGGCCGCGTCGATCTTGCCATGGTGCACATCGCGCAGGCACACCTCCACGAGCCGGGCGAAGAACGGGATGGTGCCGATCGAGAGCGACACCGAAGCGGCCACCGGGCCGAGGCTGGTGCCGGTCAGGGCCCGGGCCAGCGGAATGAGGGCCACCATCAGAATGGCGAACGGGATGGACCGGGTGATGTTGACGATCACGTCGCTCAGGATCCTGTTGGTCACGGGCATCGGCCGGAGTCCGCCGGGAGCGGAGACATGCAGGAAGACGCCCAGCGGCAGGCCGATCAGCACGGTGAAGAAGGCCGAGATGCCGACCATCTGGAGGGTCTCCACGATCGCCTCGGGCAGGGCCTTGACCAGGACGGGGTTGCTGAAAATATCGTTCACTAGTTACCTCCCTCTTCCCCGCGGAGGAGAATAGCGTCCGGGTCCGCAGCGTCCGGCTTCTCGGCGTCCGGCTGCTCAGCGTCCGGCTTCTCAGCGTCCCGTGGCGCAGAATCCACAAAGTCAGGGTCTCCAGCCGGGGCGGGGGACGAGCGTTTCGCGGCGATGCCGCGCTCATGCAGGTAGCTGAGCACGGCGTCGAAGTCCGCGTTTTCCGCCAGCTGCACGCGCAGGTGGCCGAACTGCTGGCCGCCGAGGGTCTCGACGCTGCCGGCCAGGACATTGATGTCGATGTCGAAATGCCGGGCGACGCCCGTGAGCACGGGTTCCTTGGCACTGTCGCCGGAGAAGAGGATCTCCAGCACCGGCCCGCCCTGCAAGGCACCCGGCAGGGGCTCCGACGGCGGCAGCGGAAGCAGCGCGCGTGCCAGCTTGCTGTCCAGGTCGCCGGCCACGTCCCGCAGGGGGCCGTGTTCGATGATCCGGCCGTGCGAGAGCAGTGACACCGATTCGCAGACGCGCTTTACGACGTTCATCTCGTGCGTGATGATCAGCACGGTCAACTGCAGGCGACCGGTGAGCTCCTGGATCAGATCAAGGATCTCATTCGTTGTGGCGGGGTCCAGGGCGGAGGTGGGCTCGTCGCACAGGAGGACATCGGGGTCCGAGGCAAGGGCGCGGGCGATGCCGACGCGCTGGCGCTGGCCGCCGGAAAGCTGCGAGGGATAGGCGTCCTCGAAGCCCTCCAGACCCACGAGCCCCAGGAGCTCCTTGACCCGGCTCCGGACCTTGTCCTTCGGGGTCTTCACAAGTTCGAGCGGGTGGGCCACGTTACCGGCCGCGGTCCTGGAGTCCATCAGGTTGGCGTGCTGGAACACCATGCCGATGCGGCGGCGGGCAGCACGGATTTCCGAGTCCCTGACAGAACTGAGTTCGGTCCCGTCGATACTGACGGAGCCGGACGTCGGACGGTCCAGCAGGGTCAGGCAGCGCACCAGGGTGGACTTGCCGGCACCGGAATGCCCGATGATGCCGTGGATGGACCCCTTCGGCACCGAAAGCGTGACGCCGTCGAGGGCCACCACTTCCTTCTTGCCCTGCCGGTAGACCTTGCGAAGGTCGGTAACTGTGATCATTGATCCTCTGGCAATTAGGGATTGGGGTTTGGGGATTGGGCGCGACATAACACACGCACGCTTCTGAACTAAATTATGTCAGGGGTGCCATGTGGCATCCACTTTCGCGGGAAGTTCACTACAAGGCCCAGATCCATGTGGAATGTTCGGCCCTCCGGGCTTGCTTGCGGCCGCGGCAGCCTCCGGGCCGGGGCCGGCGGAATCCCCGCCCGGCTATCCTTGCCGGGCAGCGCCGCTTCGGGGCTGTGATCTCCGTCGCAGCGTGCCCAGCGTGCCCAGCGTGCCCAGCGTGCCCAGCGTGCCCAGCGTGCCCAGCGTGCCCAGCGTGCCCAGCGTGCCCAGCGTGCCGGCGCCGGAAGGCGGCTGACGGGTGGGAGTCCGGTCAGGATTCCCCGGTCAGAAGTCCCCGCGGCTGGCGTCTTCGGGCGGCAGCACCGGCCAGTCGCCCTCGATCACGGCGGCAGGCTTGGTCTTGCGCAGGTACGTCTGGAAGTCCGAGGCCTGGGCGGAGGCCCACTCGACCTGCAGCTGATGCAGATGGCTGGCCGGCATCCTGAGCTTCGGGAACTTCCCGGCCATGGCGTCGAGCATGCGCAGGGTGGCGAGCGCGTCCGCGGCGGAGGTGTGTGCGTTGTCCAGGCTGACGCCGTATTCCTCGCACAGGGCGGTGAGCGTGCGCTTGCCCTTGCGGTAGCGGTCCACCTGCTTGTTCATGATGTAGGGGTCCAGGACTGGGTAGCGGCTCAGCTGGGGGACGCCGTAGCGTGCAGATTCCGCGGCGAGCACGGTGAAGTCGTAGCTGGCGTTGAAGGCGATGACGGGCACGCCGGTGTCGAAGAGCTCCTGGAGCACGGCGGCGAGCTCCCGGGTCACGTCCGCGGCGGGACGGCCCTCGCTGCGGGCTTTCTCGGTGGTGACGCCGTGGATGTCGCTGGCCTCCGTCGGAATCTCCACCCCGGGATCCGCGAGCCACTCGTGCTCCGTTATGATCCCGCCGTCGGAATCCACGACGGTGACCGACGCCGTCACGATCCGGGCAGCGCGGGAGTCCCTGCCGGTGGTTTCCAGATCAAAGGCTGCGCGGGGGAGGGTGTTCCAGGTGCTCATGCCATAACGCTACCTGCTGCCCCCGACAGTAATGCGCCAACCCGGCCGGGCCGCGACGGTAGCCTTGAGTCATGCGGATGGAGTATGCGGAGGCGGTGCTGGAGGTGGTGGCATTGATTCCCGCAGGTGCGGCGGTGGCCTATGGCGACGTCGCCGAGCTCCTGGGATCCG
This sequence comes from Arthrobacter sp. UYEF20, assembly GCF_040546335.1. Classification (NCBI taxonomy): domain Bacteria; kingdom Bacillati; phylum Actinomycetota; class Actinomycetes; order Micrococcales; family Micrococcaceae; genus Arthrobacter; species Arthrobacter sp. UYEF20. The sequence continues at coordinate 24,196 of NZ_JBEPNP010000002.1, forward strand.
GCGGCGCCCGGCAGATCGGCTCCGTCATGAGCCACCACGGCAGTTCGGTCCCCTGGTGGCGCGTCCTGAAGGCCAGCGGTGACGCCCCGCCGGGACATGCGCGCGAGGCACTGACGCTGTACCTGCTGGAAGGAACTCCGCTGCTGGGAAACTACGCGGAATATCTGCGCACCGGTGAGGGACGCTGGTGGGTGGACCTTCAGTCCGCCCGGTGGGCCCCGTCCGACGCCGAGTTCGATCGGATCGACGCCATCGCCGAGCGGCTGGAACGCTCCTTGCATAAACTGTCGGCCCCCGATGATGAAATGACGGCGTGAGCACTCCCAGCCCCCACCCTAATCAGAGAAGCAACCAGACAACCGGCCTCCGTCTCCTCCCGCCGCGCAAGCAGCACAGCGCCGTCCCGGCGCTCTCGCCGGACCAGCTCGCCGCCGTCGAGGTCCCGCACGGTTCCGGGCCCGTCCTCGTCCCGGGCGCGCCGGGGACCGGCAAATCCACGGTACTGGTGGAGGCCGCCGTCCGCCGGGCACAGCGCGACGGCGTGGACCCGGAACGGATGCTCATCCTGGCACCCGGACGGCTCGCCGCCGATTCGCTCCGGGACCAATTCACCGCACGGCTGGACCGTAGCCTGAGTACGACGCCGGCCCGCACCTGGGCGTCGTACGCCTTCGACCTGATCCGGCGCGCCAAGGCCGAGGGCATCCTGCCGCTGCCGCGGCCGCCGAAGCTGCTCTCCGGCCCGGAACAGGACCTGATCATCAAGGAACTGCTCGAAGGCCACGCGCAGCCGGGGCTCGAACTGCCCTGGCCGGAAGACCTCGGGCCCGCCCTGCAGACCCGGGGGTTCCGGCAGGAAGTCCGCCAGCTCTTTGACCGGATCATCGAATCCGGCCGGACGCCCGCGGACCTCGTGGTCCTCGCCCGCAGCTGCCACCGGCCCGACTGGATCGCCGCGGCCGGACTGTACGCCGAGTACCGCGACGTCCTGGACCTGCGCATGCCCGAAGCCTTCGACCCTGCCGGCATCATCACGGCCGCCCGCCAGATCTTCCAAGACGCCCCGGACTTCCTGGCCGCCGAACGCGACCGGCTCCAGCTGGTCCTGGTGGACGATATCCAGGAAGCGAACCCTGCCGTGTTCGAACTGCTCGCGGACATCGCCGCGGGCAAGGACGCCCTCGTCACCTCGTCCCCGGACACGGTGGTCCAGGGCTTCCGCGGCGCCCGCCCGGACCTCGTGGCCGAACTGCCCCACCTGCTCGCCCCCGCCGGCGGCACCGTCCTCGAGCGCCCGCTCTGGACCGCGCACCGTCACATGCCGGCAGTGGCGGATGCCTGGCTTTCGGTGGCCGGGCGCATCTCCCGCCGCGCGGGCGGTCAGTCGGCGCGCCGGCTCGAGCAGCCGCGCCGGGACGAGCAGCCGGGCCGGGACGAACCGCCGCGCCGGGACGCCCCCGCAGGTGCGGACGGTATCGGTGCCGACGGCGCGGCCGCCGGCAGCCCGGAAAATAGCAGTGCCGGCAGCGTCGAGGCGCACCTGCTGCCCTCCCCGGTGCACGAACTGCGCTATGTGGCGCAGCGGATCCTCGAGGCGCAGCTGAACGACGGCCGGGAACTGGGCGAGATCGCCGTGATCGTCCGCAACGGCGGCCAGCTCAGCCAGCTGCAGCGGTACCTCGCCGGCCAGGGCATCCCGGTCCGGATTCCGGTGGCCGAATCCGCCGTGCGCGACGAAGTCGCGGTCCGGCCCCTGCTCGATGCCTACACCGTCGTGCTGGACCCCGCCGTGCTGACCCCCGAGGCGGCCGTGTCGCTTCTGACGTCGCGGATCGGTGGCGCCACCTCGATCGAGCTGCGCAGGCTGCGCCAGTCGTTGCGGCGCGAGGAAATCCTCGGCGGTGGCGGGCGCACCAGCGACGCGCTCCTGGTCGAGGCCCTGCTGGAGCCGGGGGCGCTGGCCACGCTCGGCATCGAGGGGCACTCCGCGCGCCGGATCGCGCGGATGATCCTGGCCGGGCGTGTTGCCGCCCGGGCGCCCGGCGGCAACGCCGAAACCGTCCTCTGGGCTCTCTGGAACTCCACCGGGCTCGCTTCGCGCTGGACCGATGCGGCGCTGGCCGGCGGAGCCGCCGGAGCCCGCGCGGACCGCGACCTCGATGCCATGATGGCCTTGTTCCACACCGCCGAGCGTTTCGTGGACCAGCTTCCGGGATCCGGCCCCGAGCAGTTCCTGGAGTACCTGCTGAGCCAGGAACTGCCCATGGACACCCTGGCCGCGCGGGCGCAGCTGGAGGACGCCGTGGAACTCATGACCCCCGCCAGCGCCGCCGGACGGGAATGGCCGGTCGTGATCGTCCCGGGACTGCAGGAGGGCGTATGGCCCAACACCCGGCTCCGTGGCGAACTGCTCGGCAGCACCCTGTTCGCGGACGCCGTCGAACACGGGGTGGAGTACGCCCTGCAGCTGGACCCGCTCAGCCGGCTGCGGGAAATCCGCTACGACGAGCTCCGGAGCTTCTCCACGGCCGTGTCGCGGGCCCGGCAGGTGCTGATCTGCACCGCCGTCTCCTCCGAGGACGAGCAGCCCTCCTCATTCCTGGACTACGTCGCACCCCTGCACCCGGACCAGGACCGGCGCGGCTTCACTCCGGTGGAACGGCCCCTGACCCTGCGCGCCCTCGTGGCCGAACTGCGCCAGTATGCCCAGCTGGATGCGCCCGTGGCTGCCGAGGCCAGTTCGGTGCTGGGCGCCCTGGCCGCCGCGGAACCTCCCGTGCCCGGGGCGCATCCCGGAACCTGGTGGGGCCTGGCGCCGCTGTCCTCGGATGAGCCGGTGGTTCCGCCGGGAGGCACCGTCTACGTCTCACCCTCGAAGGTTGAAACCGTGCAGAAATCGCCCCTGGACTGGTTCGTCCAGGCCGCGGGCGGAGAGGCAGCCACCGACTTTGCCCGCAGCCTGGGAACCCTGGTGCACGCCATCGCCCAGGACTTTCCGGACGCCTCCGGCAGCGAATACGTGGCCGAACTCGTGCGCCGCTGGCCGGCGCTGGGGATGAAGGACAACTGGGAAGGCAAGCTGGACTTCCAGCGCGCCGAGTCCATGGTCCGGAAGCTGGCACAATACGTGCTGCTGATGCGCAGCGAGGGCCGCAGCCTGGTCGGCGTCGAACAGGACTTCGAGGTGAAGCTCCCCGACGTTGCGCCCCAGGCCCCGCCCGGCGTCGCCGGAAGCACCGGCGCGGGCGCGGGCGGCGACCCCGCCAGTGACCCCGACGGCGAGCCGTGGCCGGCCCGTCCGGCCGTGCTGCGCGGGCAGGTCGACCGGCTGGAGATCGACGCCGAGGGCCGGCTGGTGATCGTGGACCTCAAGACCGGGAAGCGGCAGCCGGGCAAAGCCGAGCTCGACCGCCACCCGCAGCTCGGCGCCTACCAGGCGGCCGTACTGGCCGGAGGTTTCGCCGGCCCCGACGACGGTCCGCCGCCGCTGCCGGGCGGCGCCGTCCTGGCCCAGCTCGGCACCGCCACCAAGAGCCCCGGAGTCCAGGCCCAGAAAGCGCTGGACCCGGCCGAGAACTGGGCGCTGGACATGGTCAGCGGCGCCGCCCGGGTGATGTCCGGCAACACCTTCGAGGCCCGTCACGACCCCGCCAAGGGCGGTCACGGCGGCCACGGCTGCCGGCTGCCGGAGGTCTGTCCACTGTGCGCGCGAGGAAAGCAGGTTACCGAATGACCGCCCAAGCAACACCGGCAACGCGTCCGGCGGCGCCTCCCGGGTCCCTTCCCAGTCCCACCGCTCTTCCCATCGCTCTTCCCGTCCCTAGGTTTAGCCCCGAGGAACTGTCCGCAATGCTGGGGGAGAAGAACAGCCCCACCCCGGAACAGTCCCTGATCATTTCTTCGCCCCTGTCGCCCCGGCTCGTGATCGCCGGAGCCGGGTCCGGAAAGACGGCAACCATGGCCGACCGGGTGGTGTGGCTCGTTGCCAACGGCTGGGTCCGGCCCGAGGAAGTGCTCGGCGTGACCTTCACGCGCAAGGCCGCCGGGGAGCTCGCCACCCGCATCCGCGCCAAGCTGGCCGCGCTGGCGCGCATCGCCGCGGCGGACGCCGGGAACCAGGTCTTTCCGGCCGGGCTGCTCAGCACCGATGCCCTCGAGCCCAAGGTCTCCACCTATCACTCCTACGCGAGCGGGATCGTGTCCGACTACGGCCTCCGGCTCGGCGTGGAACGTGATGTGGTGCTGCTCGGCGGTGCCCAGTCCTTCCAGCTCGCCAGCGAGGTGGTGGAAGCGTTCGACGGCGATTACAAGCACTTCCGCTCCGCCAAGTCCACCCTGGTCAAGGCCGTCATCCAGCTCGCCGGGGAATGCGCGGAGCACCTCCAGGACCCGGCCGGGGTCCGTGGCTGGCTGCTGGAGCGGGTCGCCGAGTTCGAGGCCCTGCCGTACCTGGCCACCGCCAGGAAGAACCCCAGCCAGGCCGCGGGTGAGCTCAGCGCCCTGCTCCGCACCCGGGCCAGCGTCGCGGACATGGTGGGCCGCTACTCGGACGCCAAGCGCGCCCGGGGTGCGCTGGACTTCGGCGACCTCGTGGCCCTCGCGGCGCGGGTGGCCAACGAGATCCCGGTCGCCGCGGAAACCGAACGCCAGCGCTACAAGGTGGTGCTGCTGGACGAGTTCCAGGACACCTCCCATGCCCAGCTGGTGCTCTTCTCCCGCCTCTTCGGCGAGGGCCACGCCGTCACCGCGGTGGGGGACCCGAACCAGTCCATCTACGGCTTCCGCGGCGCCTCCGCCGGCCAGCTCTTCCACTTCGTCCGCGAATTCCCGGCGCGCCTCGCCACCGACGACGGCGCCTCCGACGACGGCGAGGCCGCCGCCGGCACGGCAGACGCTGCCGCAGCGGCTGCCGCCGCTCCCCGCTTCGCGGTGGCGCCGACGTCGTACCTGACCACCGCGTGGCGCAACGGCCGGAACATCCTCTCCGCCGCCAACGTCATCTCCGCCCCGCTCAGCAAGGCCGCGGCCAACAGCGGGCCCGCCGGGGAACGGGACACGGCCGATGCCGTGGAAGTGCCGCCGCTGCAGCCCAGCCCCGCCGCGGTCCAGGGCCGCGTGGTGATGGGCCGCTTTGCCACCGATGAGGACGAGGCCGCGGCCATCGCCGGCGACGTGTTGAAGTTCCGGGTGACGGACTTCGAGGCAGCGGCTGCGGCCCAGCCGGAGCCTCCCGCGATGGCGGTGCTGTGCCGGCGACGGGCGCAGATGGAATGCATCCGCCGCGAATTCGAGCTGCGGGGCATTCCGTACGAGATCGTGGGGCTCGGCGGGCTGCTGGATACCCCCGAAATTGTGGACCTGGTCGCGACGCTCCAGGTCCTCGCCGATCCGGGCCGTTCCGACTCCCTGATGCGGCTGTTGGCCGGAGCGCGCTGGCGGATCGGGCCGGCCGATCTGATGGCCTTCCGGGACTGGTCCAGCTTCCTGGCCCGGCGCCGGGGACGTCCGGGCGGCTCCGGGACCGGCGACGCCGACACGGACGCGGACACGGACACCGACACGGACACCGACGCCGGCTCCGAGGGAGCGGTGATCGAGGGCGACCTCACGGACGCCGCCAGCCTGGTCGAAGCGCTGGACTGGCTGCCGCGCGACGGCTGGGTTTCCCGGCACGGCCGCGCGCTCAGCACCGCGGCCCGGGAACGGCTCCACCGGCTCTCTGGGGAACTCCGCCAGCTGCGCGGGTTCATGGGCGACGACCTCACCACGCTGCTCGGCGAGGTGGAGCGGGCGACGCTCCTGGATATCGAGGTGGCTGCCCGGCCGGGGATCAGTATCCATCAGGCCCGGCGGAACCTGGACGCCTTCCAGGACGCCGCGGCGGGATTCCTGCACACCTCCCAGCGGGTCGGCGTAATGGCCTTCCTCGCCTGGCTCGAGGCCGCCGCCGCCGAGGAAAACGGCCTCGACGCCGCCGCACCCGAAGTGAACCACGAGGCTGTGCAGCTGCTGACCGTGCATGCGTCCAAGGGCCTGGAATGGGATGTCGTGTTCGTGCCCGGGCTCAATGTGGGCGCCTTCCCCAGCAGCCGGGACTCGCGCTGGAGCAGCGGCAGCGCCGCCCTGCCCTGGCCGCTGCGCGGGGACCGTGCGGACCTGCCGCAATGGGATCTGGAGCAACCGGACCAAAAGGGCTGGCTCGACGCCGAAAAGGAGTTCAAGTCTGCCGTCCAGGTGCACGGCGAGGCCGAGGAACGGCGCCTGGCCTACGTGGCGTACACCCGGGCGAAACACGTCCTCTGGGTGTCCAGTGCCGCCTGGGTGGGCTCCCGGGCGGGCATGGCGGAGATGTCCCCCTTCCTCGCGGATCTCGAGGTCCTCTCCGCCGACGGGGCCGCGGAGATCCATCCCCTGTCCGTCGGCGAGGAATCGCTGCCGGAGGAGAGCCCGCTGACCTCGGAGCTTCAGGTGGCGGCGTGGCCCTACGACCCCCTCGAGGGCCCCATCGACCCGCGTACCGGCTCCCGGTTGCGTCTCGTTGCCGGGCGCCGGGCGTCGATGGAATCAGCTGCGGCGCGGGTGCTGCAGTCGCTGGACTCCGAGATCCTGAATGCCGCTGCTGACCCGGCCTTGCATACCCCACGCCCGGCCCTCCCAGCCGGAGGGGAACAGCGGCGACCGCTGCGCGGCCCTGCTGCCGGCTGGGCCCGCGAGGCCGCGACGCTGCTGGAACGCCGCTCCCGGCGCACCGCCGTGCAGGATGTCCACCTTCCGGGTCACATCTCCGCGTCGACCCTGGTGGATCTGGACGACGACGCCGGCTCCGTCGTCGCACGGCTGCGGCGGCCGGTTCCCCGGGAGCCGGGGATGTCCGCGCGCAAAGGCACGGCCTTCCACGCCTGGGTTGAGGAGTACTTCGGCGCTGCTGGCATGCTCGACCTCGGCGAGGCAGCCGGCTCGGATGAACATATCGACGAGGCCTACGGGCTGGACACCATGGTGGAGACGTTCCGCCAGTCGGAGTGGGCCCACCGTGCCCCGGCCTATGTCGAGGTGCCGGTCGAGACGCGCATCGGGGACGTCGTGGTCCGTGGCCGGATCGACGCAGTTTTCCGGGACGCCGACGGTGGCTGGGATCTCGTGGACTGGAAAACCGGCCGTCGGCCCTCCGCGGCCCAATTGAAAGTCAAAGCAGTCCAGCTCGCCGTCTACCGGCTGGCCTGGTCCCGGCTCAAGGGTGTTCCGCTGGACGAAGTGCGGGCAGCGTTTTACTACGTGGCAGACAACCAAGTGGTCCGGCCGCACGATCTGGGATCAGCGGAACGGCTTGAGGAGATCGTGGCCGCAGCCCTGGGTCAGGGCAAGCGGAAACCGAGCTCCACGTCAGGAGGCGCCTAGCTCGGACCGCCACGGCTAGTGCGCATTTTTCGTTCGTTCGTCGGGGGTTGAGGCCCAGCGGTGGGTGGCCGGGCTTAAGGACATGCCCCGCGCCGGGGTCGGCGGATGGGCATATTCCGATTATGCCCGGTCCCGGGCGCGAGGATTGGGCATGTCCGCTCGGAGAGTAGCCGATCCCCCCAACGGAGCCACCCGCACATGCCCCCGGGATCCGGACATGCCCTCCGCCAGGGTCGGCGGATGGGCATATTCCGATTATGTCCGGTCCCGGGCGCGAGGATTGGGCATGTCCTCTCGGAGAGTAGCCGATCCCCGCAACGGAGCCGCCCACACATGCCCCCGGGATCCGGACATGCCCTCCGCCAGGGTCGGCGGATGGGCATATTCCGATTATGTCCGGTCCCGGGCGCGAGGAATGGGCATGTCCTCCCGCCCCGGAGGGGTCCTGGTCTCTAGACCCCCGACGAACTAGCGAAAATGCCCCCTAGTGCGGCTTCGCCTCAACGACCGTCAGCGCGGTGGTGGAGACGTCCTCGGCGGGCGCAGGCGACCCGACGACGCTGATCGACTGCGTTGAGGTCTCGCCGGCGGCACCGACCACGGCCGCGTGCGGGGACTCAACCCCGCCAGATGCGGTCCCAGGGGAGTCGGCGCCGGCCAGGCCCTTCGGAGTCCCACCCGGAGCCCCGCCGCCCGCTTCGTCGGTCTGGCCGCCGCCCGCTTCGTCGGTCTGGCCGCCGCCCGCATCGTCGGTCTGGCCTTCGGTCTGGACTTCGGTCCGGCCGTCGGTCTGGCCCGCTTCAGTGGCCGTCAGGCCAGAGTCGTCGTCGTTGGCGGCCTCGTCGTCGTCGGCTGTCTCGCCGTTAGCGTCGGCCGTCTCGCCGTTGGTGCCGGCAGGCTCCGCCTCGATCCCGGCCGCCTCTTCGCCGCCGCTGTTCCCGTCGTTGTTGATCTCGGCGTAGTTGATCTCGTCAAGAGGGATCGGTGTCACCTGGACGGCAGGCATCGCACTGCCCGTCGGAACGGCAGGCAGGCCGGACACCGAATCCGGGGCGAGCAGCGTCACCTTTCTCACGGACGGCCCAGGAATGCTCTGCGGCCCCGGAACGCGCTCTAGCCCCGGAATGCTCTCCGGCTCCTTATCCGCCGGCTGGCCGGGGGAGGGCGGGGCTGCCGGCTGCGGCAACGGCTCCACGCTGATCGGCTGTCCGCCGTGTTCCGCGACGTCGTCGGCCAGCGCCGTGAGCATCGAATCAGCCTCGTCAATCATGTCCTGGTTCCCGGCGGAGAGTCCCTTGACGAGGTACTGGGCCAGGGCAAATTCCGCGGACAGCGCCGCGCGGCGGAGCAGGTGGGCATCGGGCGCGTCCCGCCGGCTGGAGGTGTAGTGCTCCAGCACCGCATCCACAAATTCCTGCTCGTTGGAGGCCACCAGCCAGGCCATATCGTCGGCAGGGTCGCCGATGCGCAGGTCCGTCCAGCCCGTTACTGCGGTCACGCGCTCGCCGTCGACCAGCAGATTGTCCTCGTGCAGATCGCCATGGACGACGCAGGGGTTGAACCGCCACAGCGACACGTCCTCCAGCGCGTGTTCCCAACGCCGCAGCAGAAGCGGCGGAATCTTGCCCGTGGTCGCGGCCTGGTCGAGTTCGTTGAGGCGGCGCTGGCGGAACTCGTTGGGGGTGTAGCTCGGCAGATCGGCGTTGCTGACGAGGGAGTGCGGCAGATCATGGATGGCGGCCATGGCCGCCCCGATTTCCCCCGCCAGGGCCGCGGAACCCTCGCTGAGTTCCTCGACGGACCGGGTGGACCCGCCCAGATGGGAGTACACGAAGGTGCTGAGCGGGCCCTGCCGGACGGTGCCCGCCACGGTGGGCATCAGGAACGGGAGTTCGGCCCGGATCGCGGGAGCAAAGGCCCGCAGCACCATGAATTCCGTTTCCAGCCGCGCACTGGCTTCGGCGTGCCGGGGGGAGCGGACGCGCCAGCGTTTGCCTTCGGAGTCCAGGAGGAGAGCCGAATCGAAGTCTGCCGGATCGTCGGGCGCAGAGCTAACGGCGGTCGGGGTCAGCCCGGGGACTGCCGCGGTTGCCACAGCTGCCAGTTCGATTGGTTTTCTTCTCACGCTTCCACGGTAGATTGAGCGGCGCCCAAGACGGCGATGCACCACGGCGAGTCTCCAGATCGGGAACAAATTCGGGAATAAAACAGCGCCCGGAATCCAGCCGGCGAACCTCTCCGTGCCCGCGGTCACCGAGGGGCGTGACCGCGCCCGCAAAGGCCACGGGAAATGTCAATTGTCAGCGGGAGTCAGTACGGTGGGTACATGAGTCTTGCGGAGTCACCGGCGGCCGGGAACCAACAGTCCGGGAACCAACCGTCCGGGAACCAACCACAGGTGGACGCGCCAACCCCGCCGGGACCGGGCATCGCCGCGAACCACCTGCGGGACACCGTCCTGCCGGTGCGCCCGGCGCTGATCGACCGCGGATCCGCGGCGCGGATGAAGCCTGGCATGCTTGACGATCTGGTCGCGTCCGGAACCGCGCGGGCCGTGGTGCTCTCCGGCCGGCAGGCCCTCATCGACGGCGACAGCCTGGTCCTCCTCGATGCGACCGAGCTGGCGGACCACCTGCGGGACACCGTCTACGCCCCGGACCAGCTGATCTACCTTGGCTCGGCCCTGTCCGGTTCGGATCTCGAGGAGGGCACCCAGCTGGTCCTCTTCATCCTTCCGCGGCAGTTCGAGGTCCAGGCCGAGGAGTTTGAAGCGCACATTGCCGGCATCCCCGGCGGCGCGCAGTGGGCCGGTTTCCGGGACGTCGCTGCCCGGCTGAACCCGACGGACACCGCCCTCTTCATCGAAGCCAGTGCCATCGCCAACTGGCATGCCAGCCACGCCCACTGCCCGCGCTGCGGCGCCGCCACCCAGCCGGAAGCCGGCGGCTGGGTGCGCCGCTGCCCCGTGGACAGTTCCGAGCACTACCCGCGCACCGATCCCGCCATCATCGTGACGGTGGTCGGCGCCGACGGCCGCCTCCTGCTCGGCGGCGGCGGTCCCCTCGACGCCCGGAACTACTCCACACTCGCGGGCTTCGTCGAGCCCGGGGAGTCGCTGGAGCAGGCCGTGGTCCGGGAGATCGGCGAGGAGGTCGGCGTCCGGGTCACCGCGTCCCAGTACCTCGGATCCCAGTCTTGGCCCTTTCCTGCCTCGCTGATGCTCGGGTTCACCGCCACCACCCAGGACACCGAGGCCACGCCCGACGGCGACGAGGTCACCAGGGCCCGCTGGTTCAGCCGGAGCGAGCTGCAGGACGCGGTGCTTAGCGGCGAAATCGTCATTTCCAGCAGGCTCTCCATTGCCCGGGCCCTGATCGAGCACTGGTACGGCGGCGTCATCCAGGACCGCCCGGAAACCGAATGAGGCCCGATGAACGCCCTCCGCGGGAGCGCTGCCCTGCACCGCCACCACCCACCCTCGATCTACTAAAGAAGTGACAACAGAGAACGTGAACACCAGCACCTTCCCCGGCCCCGGCGACGGCCCCGTCCCGGAACCACACGCACCGGACAACCGCTCCCTCGAGGAGCGCATCCTGGGCGGCCTCGACGCCGAGCAGCGCGAGGTGGCGAGCACCCTGCAGGGGCCGATGTGCGTGCTGGCGGGAGCCGGTACCGGCAAGACCCGCGCCATCACCCACCGCATCGCCTACGGCGTGCACTCGGGCGTCTACAACCCGCAGCGGCTCCTGGCCGTCACCTTCACCTCGCGGGCCGCGGCCGAAATGCGCAGCAGGCTCCGGGACCTCGGCGTCGGAAACGTCCAGGCCCGTACCTTCCACGCCGCAGCCCTGCGGCAGCTCCAGTTCTTCTGGCCCCAGGCCATCGGCGGGGCGCTGCCCAACCTGCTGGACCACAAGGCCCAGATGATCGCCGAGGCGGCCCGGCGGCTCCGGCTCAGTACCGACCGCGCGTCCATCCGCGATCTGGCCTCCGAGATCGAGTGGGCCAAGGTGTCCATGCTGACACCGGCCAACTACCTGGAAAATGCCCAGGGCCGCGGGAATCCGGGCGGCTTCGACCTGACCGCCGTCGCCCGCGTCTTCCAGTCCTATGAGGACGTCAAGACGGACCGCAACGTGATCGACTTCGAGGACGTGCTGCTGATCACCGTGGGCATCCTGCAGGAGGATCCCAAGGTGGCGGCCACCGTCCGTGAGCAGTACCGGCACTTCGTCGTCGACGAGTACCAGGACGTCTCGCCGCTGCAGCAGCGGCTGCTGGAACTGTGGCTGGGCGGCCGCGACGAGCTGTGTGTGGTGGGCGACGCCAGCCAGACGATCTACTCGTTCACCGGCGCCTCGCCGAAGCACCTGCTCGGCTTCAAGGCGATGTACCCGGAAGCAAATGTGGTCAGGCTGATCCGCGACTACCGGTCCACCCCGCAGGTGGTGAAGCTGGCTAATGATCTGCTGGCCGGCCGGCGCAGCGGCGGTCCCGCCGCGGATGCCGCCTGGGCCAAACCCCTGCAGCTCGTGGCGCAGCGCCCGGCCGGTCCCGTCCCGCAGTTCACGGAATGCTCCGACGACGAGGCCGAGGCCGCCACGGTTGCCGTCAAGGTCCGCGAGCTGCTCGACGCCGGTACCCCGGCGAGCCAGGTCGCCGTGCTGTTCCGCACCAACGGGCAGTCCGAAGCCTACGAACAGGCCCTGGCCTCGGCGGGAATCGGCTACCAGCTGCGCGGCGGGGAGCGCTTCTTCGCCCGCAAGGAAGTCCGCGACGCCATCCTCCAGCTCCGGGCAGCCACCCGCGCCGTCGCGGAGACCGCCACCCCCGAGCCGCTCGGCCAGCTGGTCCGCGACATCGTCGCCTCGCTGGGCTATACGGACGCCGCACCGCACAGCGGCGGCGCCCTCCGGGAACGCTGGGAATCGCTCGCGGCCCTCGTGGCGCTCGCCGACGAGCTTGTCATCACTCGCGGGGAGCAGTTCAGCCTCTCAGACTTCGTCAACGAGCTCCAGGAACGCTCGCTCGCCCAGCACGCCCCGACCGTCCAGGGCGTGACCCTGGCCTCGCTGCACTCCGCCAAGGGCCTCGAATGGGACGCCGTCTTCCTCGTCGGGCTCAGCGAGGGGCTCATGCCGATCTCCTTCGCAGACAGCCCGGAGTCCGTGGACGAGGAACGCCGCCTGCTGTACGTCGGGATCACCCGCGCCCGGGAGTACCTGTTCCTGTCCTGGTCCACCGCGAGGACGCCGGGCGGACGGGCGAACCGCAAGCCCTCGCGCTTCCTGGACGGGCTGCGCCCGGACTCCGTGGCGAGCTCCTCCGTCCGCGGCAAGGGCGCGGCGCCGCGCCGGAAGGCCGCCGTTCCGGCGTCGTGCCGGGTCTGCGGGACCATGCTCTCCTCCGGTGCGGAACGCAAGGTGGGCCGTTGCAACCAGTGCCCTCCCACGTACGAGGAGCAGACCTTCGATGCGCTCCGGCAGTGGCGCAAGGACGTGGCCCTCGAGGCGGACGTCCCCGCCTTCGTGGTCTTCACCGACGCCACGCTGACCGCGATCGCCGAGGCCCGGCCGGAATCCCTCGAACAGCTGGCCAAGCTCGCCGGGATCGGCCCGTCGAAGCTGGAGAAATACGGCGAAGCCGTGCTGGCCGTGCTCGTCGAAAGCACCAGCCTCTGATGGCGGGCGATGCTGCGCGCCGGGCCGGCAGCCGTGCGCCGTCACCCGCAACCGCGGCGGCTGTCCCGCTGACCACGGCCGACGGTGCCCCGGTGGAGGTGCGCCGCTCCGCCCGGCGGCGCAGGACGGTCGCCGCGTTCTGGGAGAACGGCACCGCCGTGGTCGCGATTCCGGCCTCTTTCACCCGTACTCAGGAGCGGGAGTGGGTGCACCGGATGCTCGAAAAGCTCCGGTTCCAGGGGGAGCGGGGGAGCCGCGGCGCGGGCAAGCGCCGCCCCCGCAGTGATGCTGCCCTGGCCGCGCATGCCGCCGAGCTGTCCGCGAAGTACTTCGGCGGCCGCGCCGTCCCGTCCTCGGTCCGCTGGGTCAGCAACCAGAACTCACGTTGGGGATCCGCGACGCCGTCGGACGGGTCCATCCGGCTCTCGGACAAGCTCCAGGCCATGCCGCCGTGGGTCATTGACTACGTGCTGCTCCACGAACTGGCGCACCTGCTCGTCGCTGGCCACAATCCCGCGTTCTGGCGGCTCCTGGAGGCGTACCCGGAAACGCAGCGCGCCAAGGCCTTCCTGGAAGGCGTCTCTTTCGCGACCTCCCGCGGGCTGACGGACACCGGCGACTTCGACTGACAGCTAGTGGTCATCTTCGGTTAGGTCGTCGGGGGTCAGGTCCAGGCGGTGGGGTCGTTGAGGTAGAGGCCGCAGTCGGTGTCGCGCCAGGCCATCACCGGCGCCGGTTTCAGGGACCTCGGCCAGCCGGCCGGGTCGATCGGAAAACACCACCGGCCTCAACCACTAGCTGCCACGCCTGAGCCGGTACGAGCACGCACCGGCAGCCTGACCCCGACGACCTCAGCGAAAGTGACCACCGGACAGCACATGCCCCGCGCCGGGGCCGGCCGATGGACATATTCCGACTATGTCCGGTCCCCGGGGCGAAGACTGGACATCTCCTCCCGGGGAAGTGGCCCGAAGCCCCCAGCGGAGCCACTGCACGTGCCCCCGGATCAGGACATGCCCCGCGCCGGGGCCGGCGGATGGACATATTCCGCTCATGCCCGGTCCCGGGCGCGACGAATGGGCATGTCCTCCCGGGAAGTAGCCCGGCGCCCGGTCCGGCCACCGGAAACGCCCCACACACCCCTGCCGTGACGTTCCTCCCCGGTTGCTTCGGCGCCCCGCGCAAACCGCCCGCGGGAATCCGGGGTTCACCACGGCCGGCAGGCGGTCGGGCGGCAAGCAACCGGGCAGGAGCGACCCGCCGACTGCCCGCGCCCGAGTACCCGGCTTCCGGCCAGGGAACGTCACGGTGTCGCCGGTCCCGGGCGCGAAGACTGGGCATGTCCTCCCCTGCGCGAAGAGGGCCTCACCCCCCCACCCCCGACGAATTCCCGAAAATGACCGCTACTCCGGCGGACAACGGCGAGTCCACCGACCTGACCGGCGCGCGGCGGGCATGAGAAAGCCCCGGCGGGAACCGAAGTTCCGGCCGGGGCCAGCTGCTCCACGGGCTACGGACAAACAGCCCCACCTGTTAGGACTTGGGGCTTGTGCCGCCTTCAGGGGCTTCGTCCGGGCCGTGTTCCTGAGTCCCAGGTTCGCCGGCGACACCGTCGGCCGGCTTCCCCCCGGTCCCGTCGAAGCCGCCGCTGAGCAGCTTCTGCAGTGCGTCGTCAACCTCGGTGTCGCTCGCCTCGGCAAGCTTGCGGCGGCCGCTGAAGCCCTGCGGGTCGTCCAGGTCTTCCGCGGTGGGAAGCAGGTCGGGGTGCTGCCAGATCGCGTCGCGGCCATCGATGCCGCGTTCGTCCTTGAGCGAGGCCCACAAGGTGGCGGCTTCCCGCAGCCGGCGCGGACGCAGTTCCAGGCCCACGAGGGAGGAGAACGCGTGTTCGGCCGGGCCGCCGGTGGCGCGGCGCCGCCGGACGGTTTCGCGGAGTGCCCCGGCCGAGGGCAGCAGCTTCTGGGTGGCGGCCCAGGTCAGTTCATCAACCCAGCCCTCCACGAGGGCGAGGGCCGTCTCCAGCTTCTCCAGTGCCTGATCCTGCGCGGGGGTGCGCTGTGGCATGAAGACGCCCTGGGACAGGGCCTCCTGGATGCCCTCGGGATTGCTGGGGTCCAGTTCCCGGGCGAGTTCCTCGATTTTGGACGTGTCGATGTGGATGCCGCGGGCGTACGCCTCGATCGCGCCGAGCAGGTGTCCCCGCAGCCAGGGGACCTGGACGAAGAGGCGGGCATGGGCGGCTTCGCGGACGGCGAGGAACAGCCGGATGTCGTTCTCCGGCAGGCTGAGGCCTTCGCCGAACTTCGCCACGTTGGAAGGCAGCAACGCCATTTCCAGGTCGGCCAGCGGCACACCGATGTCCGTGGAGCTGACCACTTCGGCGGACAGGGCGCCGATGGCCTGGCCCAGCTGCATGCCGAAAATCGCCCCGCCCATGTTTTGCAGCATCGAGGAGGCGCCGCCCATCATGGACTTCATCTCTTCGGGCATCTGTTCGGTCATCGCGGAGGAGAGCGCGTTCGCGATGCTGTTCGCGACCGGCTCGGTCAGCCGTTTCCAGGTCCCCAGGGTCTCCTCGACCCACTCGGCGCGGGACCACGCCCGGCCGATAAGTCCGGTGGCCGGCAGTCCGGTGACCTGGTCGAGCCACAGTTCGGCGAGGCGCAGGGCCTCATCCACGTCGCGGCTCTGCTGGGCGGTGACGGAAGGGTCCGATCCGCTCGCGGCCACCCGCCGGGCATTCTCATGCGCGAGCTGCCAGTTGACCGGGCCGTCCGAGGAGGCGCTCATCATCGCCTGGACCTGCGAGAACATCTGGGCGAGGAGGTTCGGGTCGTCGGGCAGGCCGGCGGCCTTGGCGAGTTCCGCGGGGTCGATATTCCCCATGCCCTGGCCGCCCATCAGGTTCTTCAGCATCTCTGCCAGCGGATCCTTGGGTTCCTCGTCACCATTGGACGGATTGAGTGGGTTGGAGGTCATGATCCCGCCGATCGTCGGTGTGGCTGCTTCTCCACTTCACGGTACCCCGCGGCAAGAGGGGCTGTCTGCCGAAAGTGTGCCCCGTTCGCTCTAGGCAAAGACTCCTGTCGCAGAGCCGTCCGGGCGGGTGAGCGCGTAGTGTTAGAGGCTGGAATATTTGCAGGCGGCAGCCGCGGCCGAGGCGGCGGCGGCGGCGCGCTGTTCACGGGTGCCGCAGGGTCCCGGGCGCCGGCACGGAGAGGTCCTTCATTGACGATTACCCAGGGTGAGCAGCCCGCCAGCGAACCGACGGCCGGCAGCACCCGGGGCCGCCGGGCCCTCCTCGGCGGGCCGCGTCGGCCCCGGAACAAGGACAGGCGGTCCTCGGCCATGCTGGTCTCCGGCCTGCTGGCGCTGGCGCTGGGCATTACCGCGGTGAGCCTGCCCGTACCGTACGTGGTCGAATCCCCCGGACCGACGTTCAACACCCTCGGCGATGACAACGGCAAGCCCGTCATCAGCGTCACCGGGCACGAGAGTTTTCCCGCGAAGGGCAACCTGGACCTCACCACCGTCTACGTCGACGGCGGCCCGAACGGGCCCGTCAGCGTCTTCGAAGCGTTCTCCGCCTGGCTCGACGGCGCCAAGGCCGTATACCCCGAGGAACTCATCTACCCGCGCGGCGTGACCAAGGAGCAGTCCCAGCAGGAGAGTGCCGTCGCGATGACCACCTCGCAGGAAAACGCCGTCGCTGCGGCCCTCAAGGAACTCAACATCCCGTTCGAGCAGAAACTGCAGATCGCCGGGGTTCCGGCGGACTCCGCCTCAGCCGGAAAGCTGCAGGAAGGCGACGTGCTGGTTTCCATCAACAACAAGCCCATCACTGCACTGAGCGTCGTCCAGGCGGAACTGGCTGCAGGCAACGGGGCTCCGGTGACGGTCGACGTCGACCGCGGCGGCAGCAGCGTTCCGGTCACCATCACGCCGACCAAGGCCCCGACGGGTATGTTCATCCTGGGCGTGTTGCTGCAGTACAAGTTCACGTTCCCCTTCGAGGTCAAGATTTCGCTCGATAAGGTGGGCGGTCCCAGTGCGGGAATGATGTTCGCCCTCGGCATCGTCGACACGGTCACCCCAGGGGATCTGACCGGAGGCAAACACATCGCCGGAACCGGGACCATCACCCCCGACGGCGCCGTGGGACCGATCGGTGGCATCGGGCAGAAGATGCACGGGGCCAGGTCCGGCGGGGCCACCTTGTTCCTGGCGCCCGCCGCGAACTGCGATGAGGTCCTCGGGCACATTCCGGCCGGCCTGCAGGTGGTCAAGGTGGAGAATCTGGCCGGGGCGCGGAAGGCCGTCGAGCAGGCGGCGTCGGGCGCCGATACATCCGCGCTTCCCGGCTGCTCCAGCAACTAGACTGGCCGCGGAACTAAGCTCCGCCGCCACTCGTGGCACCTATTGACGGCCGTCCCCGCCCTTCCGGGCGGGGCCCGCTGCCGATACGATGCAGCAACGCTTCATCACCCGCACCGACTGACAACTAAACCAGCAACTCACGACCAGCTATGAGGTACCGAGTTTGTCCCGTCCCCCCAGCACCGTCCCGCCCGGAAGACCGAAGACACGACGAGGCGCACTGACGCCGACGTTGATCGTCGTCGCCTTGATCGTGGTCGGGTTCATCTTCTTCGCCAGTGTCTGGACGGACGTCCTGTGGTACCAGCAGCTCGGCTTCTTTGAAGTCTTCCTGACCGAGAATCTGGCGCGCATTTCGCTTTTCCTGACCGGCTTCGCCGTCATGTTCGCCGCGGTATTTTACGCCATCCGGATCGCCTATCACGCGCGTCCCGTCTACGCCCCGGATTCGGACGTCCGGGACAACCTCAACCGCTACCAGGTCCAGCTGGAACCGGTCCGCCGCGTGGTCATGGTGGGGCTGCCCATCCTGTTCGGCCTGTTCGCCGGAAGCGCCGCCGCGAGCCAGTGGCAGAAGGTGCTGCTGTTCCTGAACCAGGTGCCCTTCGGCCAGAACGATCCGCAGTTCGGGCTGGACATCAGCTTCTACCTGATGACCCTGCCGTTCTTCGGCTTCATCACCGGCTTCCTGATCAGCGTCACGATCGTCGCCGGTATCGCCGGCATCCTCACGCACTACCTCTATGGCAGCATCCGGATCATGGAGCGCGGCATCTTCACGAGCCGGGCCGCCCAGATCCACCTGGCGGTCACCGGTGCGGCCTTCCTGCTGCTGCTAGGCGTCAACTTCTGGCTGGACCGTTACTCCTCCGTGCAGAACAGCGGCGGACGCTGGGCCGGTGCCCTGTACACGGACGTCAATGCCGTCATCCCCACCAAGTCCATCCTGGCCGTGGCCGCGGTGCTCGTTGCCGTGCTCTTCATCGTCGCCGCGGTGATCGGCAAGTGGCGGCTGCCCCTGATCGGCACCGCCATGCTCGTCATCACCTCGATCCTCGCCGGCGGCGTCTACCCCTGGGTGATCCAGCAGTTCCAGGTCCGTCCCTCGGAGCAGACGCTGGAAAACGAATACATCAAGCGGAACATCAGCATGACCCGTGCCGCCTACGGCCTGGACAAGGTCCAGGAGAAGCGGTACAACGCCACCACCACCGCCACCACCGGCGCCCTGGCCCCGGACGCACAGACCACGGAAAACATCCGCCTGCTGGATCCGAACCTGATTTCGGATGCGTTCTCCCAGCTGGAGCAGTTCCGGCCGTACTACCAGTTCCCGAGTGCCCTGAACGTGGACCGCTACGAGGTCGACGGCAAGATCCAGGACACGGTGATCGCTGTCCGTGAGCTGAACCCGGAGGGTCTCGCCACCAACCAGCAGTCGTGGCTGAACCGCCACGTTGTCTATACCCACGGCTACGGTGTCGTCGCCGCGAAGGGCAACAAGTTCACCGTGGACGGCAAGCCGGACTTCCTGCAGTCCGGCATCCCCTCCACGGGTGTGCTCGGCAACGATTCGACGTACCAGCCGCGGGTCTACTTCGGCGAAAACTCGCCCGAGTACTCGATCGTCGGTGCTCCCGACGGCGCCCCGCACCGCGAACAGGACCGTCCGGCCGCCAAGGAAGGCGGCGGCGAAACGCAGTACACCTTCACCGGCAACGGCGGCCCGAACGTGGGCAGTTTCTTCAACAAGATCCTCTACGCGATCAAGTTCCAGTCCTCCGACCTCTTGCTCTCCGACGGTGTGAACGCCGACTCGCAGATCCTCTACGACCGCAACCCGCGGGACCGCGTCGAGAAGGTCGCCCCCTACCTGACGGTTGACGGCAACGCCTACCCGGCTGTGGTCGACGGCCGCGTGAAGTGGATCGTGGACGGGTACACCACCAGCCAGTACTACCCGTACTCGCAGCAGGAGCAGCTCTCCGCCGCCACCGCCGACTCGCAGACCGCCGCGAACCGCACGGTTGCCCTGCCGAACAGCTCCGTCAACTACATCCGCAACTCGATCAAGGCCACCGTGGATGCCTATGACGGCTCGGTGACGCTCTACGCCTGGGACGATCAGGATCCGGTACTGAAGGCCTGGCAGAAGGTCTTCCCGACCTCGCTGAAGCCGTTCTCGGAAATGTCCGGCGCGCTCATGAGCCACGTGCGCTACCCGGAGGACCTGTTCAAGGTCCAGCGTGAGCTGCTGGGCCGCTACCACGTCACCCAGGCGGACAGCTTCTACACCAATATCGACGCCTGGTCCGTCCCGAACGACCCCACGGTCAAGGAGGACGTCAAGCAGCCGCCGTTCTACATGTCCTTGAAGATGCCGGACCAGGACAGGCCGGCCTTCCAGCTGACGTCCTCCTTCATTCCGCAGGTGGTCAACAACACCCCCCGCAACGTGATGTACGGCTTCCTCGCTGCGGATTCCGACGCCGGCAACCAGAAGGGCGTGAAAGCGGACAGTTACGGCCAGCTCAGGCTCCTGCAGATTCCGCCGGAAGCCCAGGTGCCCGGCCCCGGCCAGGCGCAGAACAAGTTCAACTCCGACCCCACCGTCTCGCAGGCGCTGAACCTGCTGCGCCAGGGAGCGTCGGCGGTGCTCAACGGCAACCTGCTGACGCTGCCGGTCGGTGGCGGTATGCTCTACGTCCAGCCCGTCTACCTGAGGTCCACGGGTGAGACCTCGTACCCCACCCTGCAGCGCGTGCTGGTGGCGTTCGGCGACAAGATCGGGTTCGCACCGACCCTGGATGAGGCGCTGAACCAGTTGTTCGGCGGCAACTCGGGTGCAACGGCGGGTGACTCGGCCAACAAGGGGCAGGCTCCGGCCACTCCCGCTCCGGACGGTGCCACGCCGCCGGCCCCGGGAACGGTTGACGCGAATGCGGAGCTGAAGGCTGCCCTGGACGACGCCAACGCGGCCATCAAGGCCGGCCAGGACGCCCTCGCCAAGGGCGACTTTGCCGCCTACGGCGACCAGCAGAAGCGGCTCGCGGCGGCCTTGCAGAAGGCGCTCGATGCCGAGGGCAAGCTCCCCGCCACGCCTGCCCCGGCTCCGGCGCCGTCCGCCACTCCTTCGGCCACGCCGGCGCCGGCGCCGAGCAGCTGACGCCGAGCAGCCGACGCCGAGCAGTTAGCCCTGCAGTGAGGCCAGGCCCCCGTTCCACCGGAGCGGGGGCCCGGCCTCTTCTGTATCGCCGGGTCGGGGGAGATGCACATCACGCCGCCCCGATTTGGCCCCAAGTTCACCGGCAGGTAGAGTTGATCTTGCGACGCGGGGTGGAGCAGTTCGGTAGCTCGCTGGGCTCATAACCCAGAGGTCACAGGTTCAAATCCTGTCCCCGCAACTGAAGAAAAGGTCCGGTACATTGGAAACAGTGTTCCGGACCTTTTGCTTTAGCGCCCTGCCGTGGTTCCAGCCGCATGCCGGATGATGTGGCGGAGCGTGAAGGTCTGGGCAGAGGGTATGTGGTCCGGGGTCCCGGCAAAGTAGGGTAGAGTTGATCAAGCGACGCGGGGTGGAGCAGTTCGGTAGCTCGCTGGGCTCATAACCCAGAGGTCACAGGTTCAAATCCTGTCCCCGCAACTGAAGAAGAAAAGGAAAGGCCCGGATCCAATGATCCGGGCCTTTCCTGTTGCCCCTGGTTGCGCCCGGTGCTGTTGGACGCCGTGCAACTGCACGCCGCGCGCCGGTCGGCGGATCCCGCCCCGGCCGGCCCCGTGAGCTTCCTCAGCCGTCCTTGAGCCGCCGGTAGGTCTCCAGCGCCCGGACCCGTGACTCCGCCAGTCCGACGATCGGTCCAGGGTAGTCCGGGGCCGCGTCCGCAGCCTTCCAGGGTTCGTGGATCTGCTTTACGTCCAGCGCGGACAGCTCGGGGAGGTACTCGCGCAGGTAGCGGCCGCCGGCGTCGAACTTCTTGCTCTGGGTGACCGGGTTGAAGATGCGGAAGTACGGAGAGGCATCAGCACCGGAGCCCGCTACCCACTGCCAGTTGGCCGGGTTGCTCGCGGCATCGGCGTCCACCAGTGTGTCCCAGAACCAGGCCTCGCCCAGTCTCCAGTCGGCCAGCAGGTTCTTGACCAGGAAACTCGCGGCGGCCATCCGGACGCGGTTGTGCATCCAGCCGGTCTGCCAGAGCTGGCGCATGCCGGCGTCGACCAGGGGGTATCCGGTGCGGCCCTGCTGCCAGGCCTCCAGCTCGGCGTCCGACGGCGTCTGCCAGGCGAAGCGGTCAAACTCCGGCCGGTAATTCCGCACGGCCAGCTGCGGGTTCCCATACAGCAGCTGCCAGCAGAATTCCCGCCAGCCGAGCTCGGAACGGAAGATGCCGACGTCGGCCGGGGCCTGCTCGGGAAAACGCTCCCGGAGGGTGTGCCAGATCCGGAAGGGGCTGATTTCGCCGAACCGCAGATGGGGCGAGAGCCGGCTGGTCCCTTCGACGCCGGGGAGGTCCCGGCCGGTGCCGTATTCCTCCGCCGGTCCGTCGACGAAATCCTCGAGCCTGCTGTGGGCACCGGCTTCTCCGGGCTGCCAGGTGCTGGCGAGGCCGGCGCTCCAGTCCGGTCTGCGGTGGAGCAGCCCCCAGCTGTCGAGGGCGTCGCCGGCGGGAAGGTTTCCCTCCGCATCCATGGCCGGGGCAGGGAAGCGCTCCGGGGCGTCCAGGGGGAGCCGGGGCTCCGGAGCATCCAGGCAGGCCCGCCAGAAGGGCGTGAAGACCTTGTACGGCCCGCCCGCCCCGGTCCGTACCGTCCACGGCTCAAACATCAGGTTTGCCTGGAAGCTCGCAGCTCTGAGGCCCCGTTGCACGGCGCAGGCCTTGACGTTGGCGTCCACGTCGCGTTCGGGGCCCCCGTAGCGGCGGTTCCAGAGCAGCGTCGAGGCCCCGGTTTGCTGGGCGAGGTCCCGGATGATGCCGGCGGCCGGGCCGCGGCGCAGCAGCAGGCGTGAGCCCGTGGCCTCAAGCCCGGCGGCGAGGTCCGCCAGCGAATGGTGCAGCCACCATTTCGTGGCGCCGCCGAGGGGCCGCACGCCGGGGGAGGATTCGTCGAGGACATAGACCACGGTCAGCGGACGTCCCAGCGAGGCCGCTTCGCTCAGGGCCGGGTTGTCGTCCAGCCGGAGATCATCGCGGAGCCAGACAACTGTTGAAGACAGGGACTCCGAGGACATGGATCAACGCTACACGCGCCGCGGCACGGCACGGCACGACGGGGCACGGCACGGCAGGACACGGCAGAGGCCGGGCCCCCCGGAGTCGTCCACAACTGCTGACGATACGCGGGGACCCGGCCTCGGGGCCGGTGGGAGCGGCCGGCGGCGCCGCTGAGAGTGCGCCGCCTAGAGCTTGTCGAAGTCGGCTTCGTCGACCGTGGAACCGGTCTTCTGGGCGCCGCCGGTGCCGATGGCTGCGGGGGAACCGCCGGACTTCAGGGCGGCGAGCCGTGCCTCGATCTCGGTCTGCTCGCCGAGGTCCTCAAGCGAATTAAACTGCGCATCGAGGCTGGAGGCGGAGAGTTCCTGCTGGCCCCGGACCTTGGCTTCTTCGCGGCGGATCTTGTCCTCGAAGCGGCCCACCTCCGAGGTGGGATCCATGAAGTCGATGCTCTTGAGGGCATCGTGCACCTGGGTCTGGGCGGCGGCGGTCTTGGACCGGGCCACCAGCTCGTTGCGCTTGCTGGTGAGCTCGTTGAGCTTGCCCTTCATCTGGTCCAGGCCGTGCTTGAGCTTGTCCACGACCTCGGTCTGGGAAGCGATACTGGGCTCGGCGGACTTTGCCTCGTTTTCCGCGGACATCTGGCGCTGCAGTGCCACCTTGGCGAGGTTGTCGAACTTCTCGGCGTCGGGCGCGTCACCCTTGCCGCGGTACTCGTCGGCCTTGCGTGAGGCTGCGAGGGCCTTGTTGCCCCAGTCCTGGGCGTTCTTGATGTCCTCGTGGTAGTCATCCTGGAGCATACGCAGGTTGCCGATGGTCTGGGCCACCGCGGACTCGGCCTCGGCGATGTTGTTCGTGTAGTCCCGGACCATCTGATCCAGCATCTTCTGCGGGTCCTCAGCCTGGTCCAGCAAGGAGTTGATGTTGGCCTTCGCCAGCTGCGCCATGCGGCCGAAAATGGACTGCTTCATGGTGTTACCTTTCGTCCTGCTCAGTGGTTCCCACTGAATTCAGTGAACAGTGAATGTACTGCTTCTATCCGCCGGCCGGAGCGTTCCTGCCGGCGCGTAGTCTGTGGCCGGCCCGCCCTGGCCGGTCGCGGGGTCAGTCAGAAGCTGCCGGAGTCTCCGCCGCCGAAGTCGCCTCCACCGCCAAAGTCACCGCCACCCCAGCCTCCGCCGGAATCGCCGCCGGAGTCTCCGCCGCCCCAGCCGCCGCCTCCGCCGCCGTGCAGGATGGAGTTGATCAGGATGCCGCCGAGGATGGCGCCGCCGAGGCCGCCACCTCCGCCGCCGAACATCCCCCCGCGGCCGTAGCCCTGGCCTTGGTTGGCGTAGCCGCCGAACTGGTCGACATCCGACTGTGCCTGTTGAGCTGCCTGCGCCGCCAGGGAATGGGCCTGCTGTGCGTACTGCAGGGCCGTGACCGGGTCGTTACGGGAGATGGATAGGGCGTAGTCCAGGTTGCGCTGGGCCTCCGCGAGGCGCGTGCGCGCCTCGGTGCCCACGCCGCCACGACGGGCGGTGATGTAGTCCGAGGTCGCGCTGATTTGGGCCTGCGCGGACATGATGCTCTGCTGCAGCGAGGCCTGCGCCCGGCGGGCCTGCTCCTGCTGGTCGCGGATCCCTGTAAGGGAGGCATCCAGCGACTGGTGCGCCGCTTCCACCCGCTCCAGCGTGGCGATCGGATCGATCTTGCCGCCCTGGATCTCCGCCTTGACCCTCGCCAGTGCGGCTTCCACCGCGGCGACCGGGCCAGCGAGCTCCGGGTTCGCCCCGGCCTGGATCATGGCGCGGGCCTGCGCCAGATCCTGCGAGGTGTCAACAACCGCGGACTCGAGTCCATTGCGGGCCTCGTCCAGATTCCCCGAGACCTTGTTGATGGCGTCAATCAACACGTTGGTCTGGTGCAGGCTCTCTTCCGCCGCACGGACAGCCACGGCCGCGAGGCTGCCCTCACCGGCGCCGAGCTTCTCCTGGGCGGTGGCCGAGGCGTTCTTCACGAACTCCAGCCGCTCCTTGGCCTGGCTGATGTTGTCGGCCACCTGAACCAGCGCGCTCTCGGCATATTTGGCCCGCAGCTCCGTCAGCGACTGGTCCGCGCCGGCAATCTTGGTTCCGGCCTGCTCCGCCCCTGCGCTGACCGCTGCAAGCGCCTGCGGGGCATTCTTCTCCAGTTCCCGGAGTGAATCGAAGTCGGCCTTCTGCTCCTGGAGGGATGCCAGGGCGGCCTCGGAACGGCGGATGATTTCGCCGAGCCAGCTGCGCTGCTGCTCCTCGGTGTCGGGGATGTGGTCGTCGAGCTGCTGCTGCAGTTTGAAGGATTCCGACATGTGGCCCTTGGCATCCTGCAACGCCTTGGTGAAGTTGCCGACGGCGGCGTCGCCGTACTGTGCCTGCGCGAAGCCGAGTTCCTGTTCGCTGGATTTAATGGCGTCGTCGGCTTCGATCAGCAGCGAACCGCTCTTGCGGCGCAGTTCCTCGACGGTGAGACCGGCGAGCGGGTCGAGCTCTGCGCCTTGCTGGCCGTAGCCGGCGCCCTGAGCAGCCTTCTTCTTCCGGCGGTTCCGGTAAAAGAGGTAGGCGCCCGCGCCGCCTGCCGCGACGACGCCAGTGCCGACGAGGACAGCGGCGCCTGCGCCATCACCGGAGGAGACCGAGCCGCTGCCGCCGCCGGCTGCGTCGCCAACGGCGGTGGCGGTGTCAATGGCCGCCTGGGCAAAGTCGCGCTTGCCGCCTGCCACGTTGGGAACGATGGCGTTGGACGTGATATTGCTGTTCTTCGAGGCTATGGCGCTCGCCGAGTTGGCCGCGAAGTAGTACTTGCCTTCGTCGGACATCACGAGGATGACGTCGGCCTTGCCCATGCCCTTCTTCGTGGCTACGGCCTGCGCCCACTCTTTCGCGGTGGAGGGGTTCTCAAAGGTCTTGGCGGTGACCACGTAGAGGTTGTACTTGTGGTCCTTCAGGAGCTTCTGGATGGCGTCCTGGACCTCGGCCTTCCGGCCTCCGAGCACGTTCGTGCTGTCCACGATGTTTTGCCCGCTCGGAATGGTCACCGGATCTTCGGCCAGGGCCGGAGCGGCGGGAAGCGCCAGCAATCCGGCCACGCCAAGAACGGCGAGGAGACGTTTATAGGTAGACCGCATGTGCAACCCTTCAGCACTTCTGCGACTGGTTCGGCCGAACCAGTCGTCATAGAATGCAGCAGCGCCCCCACGCAGAAATAAAGCCGCAGGTCGCTGTGGCAATTCCATTTGATTCTATGGTCCACCCATTGGGCCGTCCACCGGTGGGAATATGCCACCAGCGAAACGCGCTGAAAGGCTGTAGCGTGCCCATCACGGTCTGTCCTGCGACCGTTCAGGAACCTCCCAGCAAATGACCGCCCTAATATCAGTCAGGGCGTCCATAGTTAATGCAGACGAGGATGAAAGGAAGTCTTATGACTGAGAACCCAGCGCACGGTGCAACACCAGAGAACCGAGAACCGGAGACCCCGCCAGAGGGCTCCTCGGGGCAGCCGGCGGCCACTGCGGTGCCGGACTCAGAACACGAGAACCCGACGCTCCGGCTGGACCGGACGCAAGAAGGCTCCCCAACGCCGGTCTACCCGCAGCGCCAGCCCTTCTACGGCGAACAGGCTGCGCCCACCCCGACCCAGCATTACGGGCCGACCCAGCACGGCCAGCCGCAGTATCCTTCCCAGTACGGCCAGGCCCAGCACGGCCAGCAGTATGGCCAGCCCCAAAACGGCCAGCCCCAACACAGCCAGACGCAGCACAACCCGGCCCCCTACGGGCAGTCCCCGTACGCTGCACCGTCCAACGCGCCAAAGCGCAAGGCAGCCTTCGGCGTCCCCACGCTCGTTGCCAGCATCCTGGCCGCCGGGCTGGTCGGCGGCGGCGTCGTCGCCGGGACAACGCAGCTGCTGGGTGACCGTGCCTTGACGTCCTCGAGCAGTGGCAGCAGCACCCAGGCGGGCCCGGTCATCGTGAACAACAAGGACGATGTCAACACCATCACCGCCGCGGCTGTGAAGGCCTCACCCAGTGTGGTGACCATCAAGGCAACCAGCGGCAGTGACGGCGGCACCGGCTCCGGCATCATCCTCGACGGCGAAGGCCATGTCCTCACCAACACCCACGTCGTCACCCTCGACGGCAAGGCCGCCAACGCCACGATCGAGGTCCGCACGAGCAACGGCAAGGTCTACAACGCCAAGATCGTCGGGACCGATCCGCTGTCGGACCTCGCTGTGGTCCAGATCCAGAACGGCTCCGGACTGGTCCCGGCAACGCTGGGTGACTCCGGCAAGCTCAACGTCGGCGACACCGCCGTCGCGATCGGCTCGCCCCTCGGCCTCACGGGAACCGTCACCGACGGCATCGTCTCCACCCTGAACCGCACCATCAGCGTCGCCTCCTCCGCAGCACCCAAGGACGGTGCGGACAGTTCACAGGGCGGCGACCAGGGCTTCCAGTTCGCTCCTCCCGGCGGCGGGCAAAACCAGAGCCCGGCAGACCAGGGCTCCATCTCCATCAACGTGATCCAGACCGACGCGGCCATCAACCCCGGCAACTCCGGCGGCGCGTTGGTCAACACCAAGGGCGAGATCATCGGCGTCAACGTCGCCATCGCCTCGGCCGGCGGCGATGCCGCCGGCAGCGGCAACATCGGCGTTGGGTTCAGCATCCCGATCAACCACGCCAAGCGCGTCGCGCAGGAGATCATCAGCAACGGCAAGGCCACCCACGGCCAGTTCGGCGTCAGCGTGAAGGCCAAGACCGCAAGCACCTCGGCCTCCGGATTCTCGGTCGGGGCGGAAGTCGCCACCGTTGAGTCCGGATCCGCCGCGGACAAGGCCGGCATCAAGGTGGGCGACGTCGTGACGAAGTTCCAGGACCTCTCCGTCAGCGATCCGAACCAACTGACCGCCGCGGTCCGGGAACAGGCCGCCGGTGCCACGGTGAAGGTAACGGTGCTCCGCAACGGCCAGGAGCAGCAACTGGACGTCACGCTCGGGGCGGCAGCCGAGCAGTAGGACAGCCCCGAAGGCCGGGCGGCACCAGCAGGTGCCGCCCGGCCTTGTCCGTGCCCCCGCCGCCGCACTGACATGGACGTTAACCCAGGCCGCGCCGGGGCTGCGCTATGTGGTTAGCTTGGAGCAACCCGGCATCCCGGGCGTTCCGTGGCCACGACCCCACCCGGCTGGCTGTCCACCCGCATGGAAGGCTGCTGTACACACAGTGGAAGAGACTTTGAAGATCATCGTGCTGGTCAAGCACGTCCCTGACGCCCAGTTCGACCGGCATCTGACCGGCGCGGGCAACACGACCGACCGTTCCGAGAGCATCCTCTCCGAGCTGGACGAGTACGCCCTTGAAGCGGCCCTGCAGCTGATCGAGGCCCGCGGCGGCGAGGCGGCCGGCAACAAGGTGATCGCCCTGAGCATGGGCCCTGCCGGTGCCGTCAACGCGGTGAAGAAATCGCTGCAGATCGGTGCGACGGAAGGGGTGCACCTCAGCGACGAGGCGCTCGCCGGCTCCGACGCGGCCGCAACCTCGCTGGCACTGGCCGCGGCCATCCGGCACCTCGAAGCGGATGCCCCGGCCGATCTCATCCTCACCGGGATGGCCTCCACCGACGGCGAGACCTCCCTGGTCCCGGCCCAGCTCGCCGAGCGCCTGGGCCTGCCCCAGGTGACCTTCGCCTCCTCCCTGGAGCTCGACGGCGGCAAGCTCACCGCCCGCCGAGACGGCGACTCCCACGCGGACACCATCGAGGCCACCCTGCCGGCCCTGGTCTCCGTCACGGACCAGATCAACGATCCGCGCTACCCCAACTTCAAGGGCATCATGGCGGCCAAGAAGAAGACCATCACCACGCTGGCCCTCGCCGACATCGGCGTCGACCCCGCGCAGGTGGGGGCGTCCGGTTCCTGGACCGCGGTCAAAACCGCCGAGGCCCGCCCGCCGCGCACCGCCGGCACCATCATCACCGACGAAGGCGACGCCGGCATCCAGCTGGTCGAGTTCCTGGCCGCCCAGAAGCTGCTCTAAGGGGATCATCAGACATGGCAAAAGTACTCGTATTCATTGACAACCCCGGCCCGGCGCTGAAGAAGTCCAGCCTGGAACTGCTCACCATCGCCCGCTCCCTCGGCGAGCCGGCCGTCGCGTTCAACGGTGAACTGCACGACGAGGTCGCCGCGGCCCTCGCGGCCTACGGGGTCCAGGCGCTGTACCGCCCCTCCGCGGCCGACCTCGACGACTACCTTGTGGGCGCCAAGGCGTCCTACCTGGCCGCCGCGGTGGAGGCCTCCGGGGCCGCCGTCGTCCTGACAGAAAACTCGGCCGACGGCAAGGAAGTTGCAGCCCGGCTGGGCATCAAGCTCGGCGCCGGCGTCATCACCGACGTCGTCGCCGTGGAGCCGGACGGAACGGCCCACAAGTCCGTGCTTGCCGGTTCCTACACCACGACGGCGAAAGCCACGACGCCGGTGGCCGTGCTCACCGTGAAGTCCAACAGCATCACACCGGAGCCCGCCACCACGGGCACGGCACCGGAGGCCGTCACGGTCGAGGTTCCGGAGACGGCCACAGCCGCGTCCGCCCGCATCACGTCGCGCAGCGAAAAGCCCGCCAGCGGGCGCCCGGACCTTGCCGAGGCCCGGATTGTGGTGGCCGGCGGCCGCGGCGTCGACGGGAACTTCGGACCCGTGGAAGACCTCGCGGACGCGCTGGGAGCCGCCATCGGCGCCTCCCGCGCCGCGACGGATGCCGGCTGGATCGGCCACGACGCCCAGGTGGGCCAGACCGGGAAGACCGTCTCGCCCCAGCTCTACATCTCCGCCGGCATCTCCGGCGCCATCCAGCAGAAAGCCGGGATGCAGACCGCCAAGGTGATCGTGGCGGTGAACAAGGACGCCGAATCGCCGGTCTTCGAAATCGCCGACTTCGGCATTGTCGGGGACCTCTTCAAGGTCCTGCCGCAGGCCACCGAAGAAATCAAGAAGCGCAGAGGTTGATACTTTGAGCACCAATGCCACTGCGGCGCAAAGCCCGTTCGGCCCGGGAAGCTCCCGGATCGGGCGGGTCCTTTGTTTCACCGCCCACCCCGACGACATCGATTTCGGCGCCGCCGGCACCATTGCCGCCTGGACCGCCGCCGGGGTGGAGGTCAGCTACTGCATCATGACCGACGGCGACGCCGGCGGCTTCGACCCGGAGCAGCGCGACGAAATCGTCCGGTTGCGGAATGCGGAGCAGCGCCGCGCCGCCGCTCTGGTCGGCGTGACGGACATCCACTACCTGCACCAGCGCGACGGCTACCTCGAGCCCACCCATGAAGTCATGCGGGAGGTGGTGCGGCTGATCCGTCAGCTCCGGCCCGACGTCGTGCTTTCCATGCACCCCGAGCGCAACTGGAGCCGGCTCCAGAAGAGCCACCCAGACCACCTGGCCGTGGGGGAGGCCGTGACCCGTGCGGTGTATCCGGCGCTGGAGAATCCCTTCGCCTACCCGGAGCTCGCCGGGGCCGGCCTTGAGGCCTACAAGCTGCCATGGCTGTGGCTCTTCGCCGGACCCGAGGAACTCGAAAACCATTTCGTGGACGTCACGGAGCAGGTGGATAGCAAGCTCGCCGCCGTCCACATCCACGTCAGCCAGCATCCCGACGCCGGGGCGATGGAACGCACCGTGCGTGGATTGATGCTCGGGACCGCCCAGCGCGGCGGGCTGCCCGCCGGCCGCAGTGCCGAGGCGTTCCACGTCGTCACAGTCAATGGCCCGGGGACCATCGCCGGTTTCTAGTGTTGCCCCGGGCCGGCCCGCTGCCATAAGCTGGCCTTTGTTTAAATCATATTTATTAATGAAAGGCAGACTTTGATGGCGAAGACTGCGCAGCAACCCGTTCTCGTGATCATGGGTGTCTCGGGATCGGGCAAGTCAACTGTGGCCGGTGTCCTGGCGGGCCAGCTCGGCTGGGATCTCGCGGAAGGCGACGACCTGCACCCGCAGGCCAATGTGGCCAAGATGCAGGCGGGCGAGCCGCTGACTGACGAGGACCGGTGGCCTTGGCTTGACATCATCGCCGAGTGGATCCGGGCCCACACTGAAGCCGGGATTCCCGGCGTGATCACGTGCTCGGCCCTGAAGAAGCGCTACCGGGATGTCCTGCGGGGCGAGGGCGTGGTGTTTGTCTTCCTGGAGGGAAGCAAGGACCGAATCTCGGACCGGCTGGCCTCCCGGCACGGGCACTTCATGCCCACGGCCCTGCTCGAATCCCAGTTCGACGCGCTCGAGGCGCCCACCGAGGACGAATCCTTCATCAGCCTGTGCGTTTCCGCGACGCCTGCGGAAGAAGCCCAGGAAATCATCGACCGACTGGGTCTTGACGCCGGCGACGCCGCCAGGCTGTAGTCAACGCTCCAGCCATCACACATTTCATTCCAGCTAGGAAGTGCTGATCTTTGAAGGCTGGATTTGCTGTGCCTCGGGCAGGGGAACGGAGGGTTTCTTGTCCGATATCGAGGACAGGGCGCGGGCCGGCCTAGACAAATGCTGCGACGCCGGTGATGGCTTGGCCGGCTAAAAGTGTGTTGATCTCGTAGGTGCCTTCGTAGGTGTAGATTGCTTCGGCGGCGCAGAAGATTTTTGCCATCTCGTAGTCCGTGACGATGCGATTGCCGCCAAGGATGCTGCGGCCCAGCGCGACGGTTTCGCGCATGCGCTTGGTGGCGGGAACCTCCGGTGGGGCATTTTCATGCCCGGCCCGTCGTCACGGAAACCGACGCCGTCATGTCAAATAACGCGACGAGTAACAGCGCGGTGGAATCAATGGGGACGACTTTCAACTGGCGTTCCTTTCAGGGGTGGCATCTGGCCTTACCCCTAATTATCAG
Source organism: Arthrobacter sp. UYEF20 (assembly GCF_040546335.1). Lineage (NCBI taxonomy): Bacteria > Bacillati > Actinomycetota > Actinomycetes > Micrococcales > Micrococcaceae > Arthrobacter > Arthrobacter sp. UYEF20. The sequence goes on from NZ_JBEPNP010000002.1 coordinate 55,769, forward strand.
GTGGTGGCGTGCCTGTTTGGTTGCGCTGAACTACCTGGTCAGCTTGCGCATCAGCCAAGTCATTAGGCTGAACTGTGGGGCCGGCGCGACATAGGTACGCTTCATGGTCACGGTGTCCACACCAGCACCCCACAAGTGTTTCTTGTCCACCAATATCCAGCCGTCTCGGGCCAGCTTGTTCAGTGCCTTGGTTTGGGCTTTCTTGCCCGCCGGAATCGTCACGGTCTGGTATTCCTCTGTCTGTGCCATGGGTCCAATTCTTCCAGTGTGCGTGCCTGTTTTGGTTGGGGTGCGAAAGCGCCCCTCCCCGGAAGTACACCACTGTCGTTTACCTGTCATCAATACCGGGTGCCGTGCCTGTTTTGGCTGGTCACACCACGGCACGATTCCGGCGCCGCTTCATCCGGCGTTCCTTGGCCGTGAAGCATCGTGGCCGTCGCGCTGCGTCTGGCGACCGGCTCGGCTGCCGTGACCGCCGCCGGAATCGTGGCGCCGCTGGCCAGCTCGCTCACGCCGACGCACGCCGCCCTACTGGCCCTCGCGATCGGTGCAGGCTCGCTGTTCCTTTCGCATGTTAACGACGCGGGCTTGTGGCTGGTCTAGGAACTGTTCGGGCCCACCGTGGGCCAGACCTTCAAGACCTGGTCCGTGACGGAAACGCTGATCTCAGTGGTCGGCTTCGGCTTCGTAATGCTGCTCTCGCTGAACATCTAGCGAAAGTCGGAAGCACCCTCAAACAACCGGCACCCTTAAAGAACAACAGCCGCGCAGGGCTTCATCCTCCGGAGGAGGCAAGGCCTGCCCGGCTTTGTTGTTCCCGCTGTTGCTTGGGGCCGGTGCGGGGCCGGCCCCCAGCGAGGGTCAGGCGTTGAGCGGCGCGGCGGCCACCGTCGGCAGGGTCGGTGACTGCGAGCCGCCGGCCGGTTCCACCGTGATGCCAAGCGCCGCGGCGGTGTGGATGCCTTTGACGACGGCCGGCTTGGACAGCGCTTCCGCGTCCATCAGGCCCTGTGACACCGGGGCCGAGCCGTCCTTCGGGATCAGCCACATCTGGTAGACCTTGCCAGGCGGGGGCGCCGGGACGTTGTTCATCTTGACGACGATTGCGTCCTTCGACGCCGAGACGGACACGGTGGCCGTGCCCCCGCCCGTCACGTTGACAGTGGCCTGGCGGACATCGCCGGCCTGGAGCACCTGGTTCAGCGGATCGTTCTGGTTCGCCACATAGGCACCGACGCCGACGCCGCCCAGGGCGATGACGGCGGCGGCCGCGACGCCCACGAGCCAGTTACGCAGACCCTGCGGCCGGCGTCGTTCTTCGCGGCGCCGGCGGGCTGCGCCGAGTTCATCGGTGACTGGCCGCTCGTTGGGTTCCCGGACCGGTGTGGCTACGACGGCCGGAACCGACGGCGGCGCGTGGCCTGCTGCATGCTGCTTCACCCCTCCGGCGTCCTGCGGCGGCAGGGAGGCCATGATGCGGTCAAGGAGCCCGGCCGGGGGTTCCGCTTCCACGGTGAAGCTTGCGGCGAGCGTTTCCTGCGCCTGGCGCACCCGTTCGTTGAACGCGGCGCGCTCGGCGGCCGGAGCCGCGGCGAAGTAGTGCTCAACGGCGGCGCGCTCGGCGTCGTCGACGGCGTTCAGCGCGTACAGCTCGGCCAGATCAACGGCCCGTCCCGAAGTGAGGTCGGTGGCGATATCGGCCGCAAAGGCGCCGGGAACACGCGCGTTGTTCTGCGCATTGATGTCGGTCATCTCAGCTCACCCCCAGACAGGTCTTCAGTCGGATCAGGCCGTCGCGGATGCGGGACTTGATGGTGGGAACCGCAGCGTTGAGCTTTTCTGCGACTTCCCGGTAGGTGAGGCCGCCGTAGTAGGCCAGCCGCACGGATTCCTGCTGCGTATCGGTCAGGGTCTCCAGGCAGCGGACCACGGCTTCGGCCTCAAGCCGGTTGCCGACCTCGTCGGAGACGGAATCGTGGTCAACTTCCTGGCTGCTTGCGCCGTACTTCGCTTCCCTGTCGGTGGACGACTGGGAAGACCGGACCTTGTCGACGGCCCGGCGGTGCGAGATGGTCATAAGCCAGGCGAGAGGGCTTCCCGCCTCGGGATTGAACTTCGAAGCGTTCTGCCAGACCTGGAGGAAAACTTCCTGGGTGGTGTCCTCGCTGAGTTCCGTGTCGATCAGGACCCGCCGGGCCATGCCGAAGACACGCCGGGAGGTGAGCTGGTAGAACTCGGCAAAGGCGGCTTGGTTACCCTGGGCGATCTGTTCCAGTAACATTCCCAGCCGACGATTTACATCGGCTGAGGTGCTCGGGGGAGCGGCGGCCTCTGGATTCGGGGCGTTGGGAGTTTCCATCACTTTCAAGCATAAGGCGCGTGGCGCCGATCCCGGGTCAGGATGAGCCGGTCCATAGGCGTGGCCGCCCGCCACCCGGCGGGCCGGGTGTCTGTCCAACTGCACTGTTGTCACCTGCCGTTCCTCGCTCCCTTCCCCGTGCTCCTTGCGGTTGCCCGGAACCGGGCTTCACATGTGATTCGGCGCGGCAGTGCAGCCGGATGGGCGTGGACGGTCCCGTTTCTTGCAGCCGGCGCGTCCGGCAGCGGCAAAAGGCGCGGGTGAGGGCCGGCGGAACCGCCGGCCGGGCTACAGCTGGGCGCCGGCGAAGCCGTTCTGGCGCCACGCCTCGTAGACGGCAATGGACGCCGCGTTGGCAAGGTTCAGGGAGCGGAGGGCGGGCAGCATCGGCAGGCGGACGCGGGACGTCACATGCGGGTCGTCCTTCAGCTCCTCGGGAAGTCCCACCGATTCCCGGCCGAACAGCAGTACATCCCCGGGGAGGTAGCTGACATCCGTATAGGAGGCCTCGCCGTCGGACGTGAAGGCAAAAACGCGCTCCGGCTTCAGCGCCTCCCAGGCCGCGTCGATGTCCGGGTGGACGGTCACGACGGCGAGGTCATGGTAATCCAGGCCGGCCCGCCGCAGTTTGGCGTCGGAAAAGTCAAAGCCCAGGGGTTCGACGAGGTGCAGTTGGGCGCCGGTGATCGCGGCCAGCCGAATGGCGTTGCCCGTATTGCCGGGAATTTCGGGGGCGTGGAAGAGGATGCGGAACACGCTCCCATCCTAGACGAGCCGCGGCTAGTGCATCCCGCGCAGCAGGCGGCCAAGCACCGGGACGTTGACAGTGTTCGGTGCCGGGCCGGAGCTCAGGAACTGCTTCAGGCCGCGCGCCAGGCCGGCAGCGTTGACTACCCGGACCGTGTCGTGGCTGTCGCCGCGGTCGCCGCGGTCGCTGCCCAGGCCTGCAGCCGCGCGGCGTTGCTGGTCAATGACCGGCTCGTGCAAATTGCCGTCGCTGCTGTGCACCACGGTCCAGCCGGTCACGTTCAGCTCCGGGAAAATGTCCTGCATCCGGCGCACCACCTGCGCCAGCTGCGGAGGAGCGATCGACCGCCCGCCATGGGTCAGGGTGCTGCCGTTCCAGGCGTAGGCGCCGGGGGGCAGCAGCATGGAGCCGATAACAGCCATCCGGTAGCCGGAGAAAAGCACGTGATCGATATGGCTGTTGTCCGCGGGTGACTGCAGGCCGTTGATGAGGCGCGCGGCCGGAATGGCGGGGAGGATTTGGCGGCTGATCAGCTGGACGGTCCGCATTTCCCGCTGGATCCTCGCTTCGGCCCCGAAGATCCCGCGCTTGCGCGGCATCCCGTGGACCTGCTGCCGCGCTAGATCCTCCGGGACCAGGGGCACCTCGCCGGCCTGGGCCACGTCCTCAAAGGACGGCAGATAAAGCGGGGCATCGGCCGCGGTATTTCGCGGTGTGTTGGGGCGGTGTACGTGGGCCGAGGCGCGGCTGCCTGCGGCCGGCACGTCAAAGTGCGCGCCTTCCTCGCGGTCCGGGGTTCCGGAAAAGCCGCGGGAGCCGCTGCCGTACGAGCGGTCGTAGTCGGCGCGCCGCTTGGCGTCAATGAGGGTCTCGTAGGCAAGGGTCACCCGCCGGAACGCTGCGGGGTCACCGCCGTGGTCAGGGTGTGCCTGGCGGGCGGCCTTGCGGTAGGCCACCTTGATTTCCTTGTCCGTCGCCGTCACTGGGATGCGGAGGACCTGGTAATGCGAGCTGTTGCCCTGCGTCAAGCAAGAATCCTTTACGTTGATGGTGCCAGCCCATCCTGGACGTCCGGCCTGCTAGTTTAGGCCAGGCCAGTTTAACCGGCTAAACGAACAACGATCGCGTCAGCCCGGAAGGTTCCCGGCGGCCGGCATGATTCAGCGCATGATTATCGCCGTCGCCGTGAATCCGCCGGCATCCTTTGGCCGCGGTCAACATGACGGCCAAGAGGCGGCGGGCTGCTTCCGTGCGGGCGGGCGGGCGGATGTCCTGGTGGCGGCCGGATGTCCTGCTCCTGCGCGAGGACAGCCACGAAGACGCGAGGACAGTCACGAAGAGTTGACTGACGCCGTGGCGAAGGCGCTGGCGTCCGGGGCGGATGCCCCGTATGGCAGGGGCCGGCTAGGGATCATTCCCAACGGTACGGGCGAGCGCGTGGCCAAGGCCCTCGGGCCGTCGCGGCACAACGTCCCCGCCGCCTGCGCGCGGGTGCTCGCCCAGGCCGCGGGCCCTCGCCCAGGTTCCGCGGACCCTCGTCGGCGGGGCGGGTCTCGTCGATTTGCCACAGATGGCCGCTTTGGGGATCTCATTCCGGCCGTTTTTGGAGAATGCCGGCCTGCTGGGCTCGCGGGTGCCCGCCCAGGTTTCGCAGCCACCGCCTCGCGCGGCCCGGTTCCGCGGACCCTCGTCGGCGCGGCGGGTCTCGTCGGTTTGGCACAGATGGCCGCTTTGGGGCCCTCATTCCGGCCGTTCTTGGAGAATGCCGGCGTGCTGGGCTCGCGGGGGCCCGCCCTCCGCACAGTGCCTCGGACGCCCGCAGCTGGCACGCGGACATTCGCCCCGGTTCCGCGGACCCGGGTCGGCGCGGCGGGTCTCGTCGATTTGCCACAGATGGCCGCTTTGGGGCTCTCATTCCGGCCGTTCTTGGAGAATGCCGCCCTACTGGGCTCGCGGGAGCCCGCCCTCCCGCCCAGTGCCTCGGACGCCCGCAGCTGGCACGCTGGCGCGGTGGACGTCGATTCTCCACAGGCGGGCGCTATGCGCCGCCTCCGTGCAGGCTCCGGGGGCATCCGCCGGCCTGTGCCGGCAAGGCCGGGTCCTCTTCGGTGTACGGCTCCGCATCCTGCCCGGACGCCGCGGCCCAGGCCCAGGCCTCCGCAGGGCCGACGCCCAGGCCCCCGCAGGGCCGACGCCGGGGGCGTCTCGCCGTCGTACTGCCGGACTGAGCCGCCCCCGTGGTGAACCGCTACCGGGCCTTCCTCGGCGACAGCCGGTTCAGTGCAAGAGCTCCGACCAGCAGGCCGAAGTCGCGGAGGGCGACGTCGTAGAAGCTGCCCATCACGATGAGGTTGATGATGATGCCGAGCAGCCACACGGCGACCAGCAGCGATCCGTACCGAGGCCAAAATGCCACGGTGAGGCCGGCGATGATTTCGACGACGCCGACGATATACATGATGGTCTGGGCCGGCAGTGGGACCACGGACGTGGCAACGGGCGCCAGATACATGGTCCAGTGGGTCAGCTGATTGGTGAACTTGTCCAGGCCGAAAATAATGGGAGCGACGGTGAAGACGGTCCGTAGCAGCAGGAAGGCCTGCCGTGCCGGTTCCGCTGCGAGCGGCCGGGGTCCTGCCGTAAGGGTTGAGGGGGATTGCATCGGGGGCTCCTTCTACAGTTTCTAAAACTACAGCGTCTAAAAGTGGATAGCTTGATTTTAGAACTCCCGGAGCTATTAAACAATGGATCTTGTTTTTAGAGATAGAATGTCGTCATGAGCAGACTCCCGTGGCAGCGCAGGATTGCGGCCGTAGCCTCCCTTGGGGATGCGAACCGCAGGAAGCTGTTTGATTTTGTCGCGTCGGCGGAGGCCGCTGTGAGCCGCGACGACGCCGCCGGAGCTCTCGGCCTTTCCCGGAGCACAGCGTCGTTCCATCTGGACCGGCTCGTGCATGACGGGCTCCTCGGCGCGGAATTCCGGAAACTCGGGGGGCGGGAAGGTCCCGGGTCAGGCCGTCCCGCCAAGTTGTACAAGGCTGCCGTTCAGGAGGTGGCCGCCTCGGTGCCGGACCGTAACTACGATCTGGCCGCCGAGCTGCTGGTCTCCGCGATCGAGGAGTCGACGGCGGCGGGCGTCACCGCCCGGGAGGCGCTGGTCCGGGCTGCCTACGCCCGGGGGCAGGCTACGGCCCAGGCGAGCGGCGACAAGGGAGCCGACTTTGCGGAGCTGCTTGCGGCGGAAGGTTATCGGCCGGAGGCTGACGGCACGGGCGGCTATGTGCTGCTGAACTGCCCCTTCCACCGGATCGCCGAAGGCCATACGGACGTGGTCTGCGCCATGAACGGGGCTTTCCTGGGCGGGGCCGCCGCAGGCTGCGGCCTCGACCCGGACCGCGTGGAGGCACTCGACATCACCGACCTCAGGGCGCAGGGCGCCGCCCAGCCGGCTCAATGCTGCGCCCGCATCAGGCCCGTCTGAGGCGGCAATTCCACGCGGCTCAGGCCACTTTGAGCGTGGCCTGCCCCTTGACCCCGGTCAGCAGGACGCCGGCAATCACCATCAGGCCGCCGACAATCTGCATCAGGGTGAGCGGCGTCCCCAGTGCCACGGTGATGACGGCCGTGAACACCACCATCAGGTTGAGGTAATTCCCGGCGGTGCCCGGCGGGGTGGTCCTCAGCGCCAGGTTCCAGAAGAGGTAGGCGGCAAGGGAAGGGAACACGGCAATGTACGCCAGCGACCAGCCCTCGGCGGGCGTGTCCGGAAACTGCACGTTCAGGGCGAGGGCGAAGGGCGCCAGGGTCACAGTCGCAATCACCACCTGCACGGCCGTGGCCGCGATGACCGGAACGTCCAGCCGGCGGGCGATGATCGTGTAGCAGCCCCAGACCGCCACCGCTCCGATCATCAGGAGCTCACCGGTGTTGATGGCGAGGCTGAAGACGCGCTGAAGCTCACCGCGGGTCAGTACGAGCAGCACGCCCAGCAGGCCGATGCAGATGCCGAGCCAGCCCAGACGCGTGGTCTTCTCCCCGAGCAGGACGATCGCCATCACCACGATCAGCGCCGGGTTCGCCGCCGTGATGAGGGAGGCGTTCATGGCGGAGGTGTAGCCGAGCGCGCCGTACAGCAGCAGTGTGTAGCCGCTCATGCCCAGCAGACTCAGGAGCAGGAGGACCGGCCAGCGCCGCAGCACCGCGCGCCAGTCCGGCTTCTCTATGAACCGGGCCAGGAGCAACAGCGGCACGGCGGCAAGGCTCCAGCGCCAGAACGTCAGGTCCAGCGGGGTCATCGAGGCGACGGCGGCCTGGCCGACGACGAAGTTTCCCGACCAGAACAGGGTTGCCAGGACAAGGTACAGGGACGCTTTCACGGCTTGAATGTACACCGCGCCGGGTCCGGACCGGAGACCCCTCCCTGCGCCGCCGGAGGGCTTCCCTGCGCCGCCGCCGGCTTCCCCCTGCGCCGCCGCGGGTAGAATTGCCCTGTGCCTGTTTACCTCGATCATGCCGCCACCACCACCCTCGCCCCGGAGGCGCTGGCCGCGCTGACCCGCGAACTGGCCCGGACCGGCAACCCTTCCTCACTGCATGGGTCCGGCCGCCGCGCCCGGCGCTCCGTCGAGGATGCGAGGGAAGTGCTGGCCGCCGCCGCCGGGGCCCATCCCTCGGAAGTCATCTTTACCTCCGGCGGCACCGAGGCTGACAACCTCGCCGTCAAGGGCCTGTATTGGGCCCGTGGCGCCGAGGACCCGGCACGCACGCGCATCCTGTGCTCCGCCGTCGAACACCACGCGGTGCTGGACACGGTGGAGTGGCTCGAACGGCACGAGGGCGCCGAAGTGTGCTGGCTGCCGGTTGACGCCGAGGGCGCGGTGGACCTCGGCGTGCTGGCGGCCGAACTGTCCCGCGATCCGGCCTCGATCGCCCTCGTCACGGTCATGTGGGCCAACAACGAAGTCGGCACCATCCAGCCCGTCGCCAGGATTGTCGAGCTGGCGCACGCCGCCGGCGTTCCGGTGCACTCCGACGCCGTCCAGGCCTTCGGCTCCCTGCCGGTGGACTTCCGCGGCACCGGCCTGGACGCCATGTCCATCTCGGGTCACAAGATCGGCGGTCCGGTGGGTGTCGGGGCGCTCATTCTTGGCCGCGCGGTGAAGCTGACCCCGGTCCAGCACGGCGGGGGACAGGAACGCGACGTCCGCTCCGGGACCCTGGACACTGCGTCGATCGCCGCTTTCGCCGCCGCCGCCGCGGCCGCCAACGCCAAGCTCCCGGAGGAGGCCGCGCGGATCGCGGGGCTTCGGGACCGGTTGATCGGCGGAGTCCTTGCGGCGGTGCCTGAGGCGGTGCTGCGCGGGGCTCCCGCGGCCGGGCGGCTGCCGGGAAACGCACACTTCACCTTCGCCGGCTGCGAGGGGGACTCCCTGTTGTTCCTGCTGGACCTGGCCGGCGTGGAATCCTCCACCGGTTCGGCCTGCACGGCGGGAGTGCCGCGGCCCTCCCATGTGCTGCTGGCGATGGGCCTGGATGAGGACACGGCCAGGGGCGCCCAGCGTTTCAGCCTGGGGCATTCCTCCACCGAGGCCGACGTCGACGCGCTGCTGGCCGCGCTGCCGGGCGCCGTCACCCGTGCCCGGCAGGCGGGCATGGCCGGCCACGAGTCCAGCATCCAGACCGCTGGAACAGTCGCCCGTCAGGCCACCCGACACGCTGCCCGTCAGTCCGCCGGTCAAGCCCCTGGAAGGAGCTGATCCAGGAGCTGATCCAGCGGGACGCCGGGGTCCGCCAGGACCCCGGGTGCCAGCGCGGCCTTCGCCGTGATGAGGGCCTTGATGGTCTTTTGGGGCTTGTCGGACCGCGGCCAGTTCACGTTCATTCCCGCGACCACCTGGCCGTCGCGCTGCCAGAAGGCGAGGAATTCCTTCCCTTCCAGCGAGCCACGGATCGTCGGAGGCCCGGAGATGAGCGTCGGGAAGCCGGAATACTCCATGCTGACGTCGAACTGGTCGGTATAGAAATACGGGATCGTGTCCAGCACGGCGTCCTGGCCGAGCATGGACTTGGCGGCCACCTTGCCGCCGTTGAGCGCATTGGACCAGTGTTCGCTGCGGTGGTGCTCCCCGGTGAAGGGGTGCAGGGCGTTGGCGACGTCGCCGGCCGCGTAGATCCCGGGGGTTCCGGTCCGCAGCGAGGCATCGGTGAGGATGCCGTTCCGCAGTCCGATGCCGGCGGCTTCGGCAAGGGACGTTTCCGGTACCACGCCGACCGCAATGATCACCAGGTCGGCGGGCAGGACGTCGCCAGCGTCGGTCACCACCCCTGTCACGCGTCCGGACTGGCCGGTGATCTCGGCCGCCGAGGCGGGAAGCCTGAACCGCACGCCGTTGGCCTCATGCAGCGAGCGGAAGAAGCCGCCCAGCTCGGAGCCGATCGCCGCGCCCAGCGGAACCTTCGCCAGTCCCAGCAGCGTGACGGTGTTGCCATAGGTGCTGGCGGCGGCGGCCAGTTCCATCCCGATCCAGCCGGAGCCGATCATCACAACATTCCGGCCCCCGTCGACGAGGCCGGCGCGCAGACGTAGGCTGTCCTCCACCGTCCGGAAGGTGCTGACCCCGTCCAGCCCGCTGCCCGGCAGGGGAATGCTCCGGGGACGTGCCCCGGTGGCGAGCAGCAGCGAGGCGTACTCCAGTCTGCTACCGTCACCGAGGCCCAGGGTGCGGGCGCCGGGGTCAAGACGCGTGACCTGTTCACCCAGCCGCAGCTCGACGCCGTTCTCCGCGTACCAGCCCTCCGGCACCACGGGAAGCGCGTCGTCGTTTGCCTTGCCCAGCAGGTACTCCTTGGACAGCGGTGGACGCAGGTACGGGTGGTGGGCCTCTTCGGCCACCAGCACCACCGGGCCGCTGAAGCCCTCCGCCCGCAATGTCTTGGCTGCGGTGCCGCCGGCCAGCCCGCCGCCCACGATGACGATGTTCTCAACAGCCATGTCCGCTCGATTCCCGCTGGTGCGTCCTCAGTTTCTAAAACCGTCTATGCTGACGTTAGAAGCGCGGGGTGGTTCAGTCAAGGCTTTTGGGTGGGGATTCGGCGTGGCGATAGAATAGGGCGGCAGGCGTTGTGTTATTCCTGCGGCCGCCGGCATGGACCGCGGGCCGCGGGTGCCTGCTGCACCCGAACCCTAAAGAAAGCCAGTATGCGAGTTCTTGCAGCCATGAGCGGCGGCGTTGATTCCGCCGTTGCCGCAGCCCGCGCCGTCGAGGCGGGACACGACGTCGTCGGTGTCCACCTGGCGCTGTCCCGGATGCCGGGAACCTTGCGCACCGGCAGCCGCGGCTGCTGCACCATCGAGGACTCCCGCGACGCCTGGCGCGCCTGCGACGTGCTCGGCATCCCCTACTACGTCTGGGACTTCTCCGAGCGGTTCAAGGAGGACGTGGTCCAGGACTTCATCGACGAATATGCCGCCGGGCGCACGCCCAACCCCTGCATGCGCTGCAACGAACGGATCAAGTTCGCCGCGCTGCTGGAGAAGGCGATCGCGCTGGGCTTTGACGCCGTCTGCACCGGGCACTACGCCAAGGTGATCACTGACGCCGAGGGCAACCCCGAGCTGCACCGCGCCGCCGACTGGGCCAAGGACCAGAGCTACGTGCTGGGCGTGCTGACCCACGAGCAGCTCAAGCACTCCATGTTCCCGCTGGCGGAGACGCCGTCCAAGGCGGAGGTCCGTGCCGAGGCTGAACGCCGCGGGCTCTCCGTGGCGAACAAGCCGGACAGCCATGACATCTGCTTCATCCCCGACGGTGACACCGCCGGGTGGCTGGCCGAAAAGATCGAAATGACCACGGGTGACATCGTCGACGAATCCGGCGCGAAGGTCGGCGAGCACCCGGGTGCCAACGCGTTCACCGTCGGGCAGCGCCGCGGCCTGAAGCTGGGCACCCCGGCCGCCGACGGCAAGCCGCGGTTTGTCCTGGAAATCCGGCCGAAGGAGAACAAGGTGGTGGTCGGGCCCGAGGCACTCCTGGCCATCGACGAAATCCGCGGCATCAAGGTCTCCTGGGCCGGGCTGCCGATCGCCGAAGTGGGCACCGGCGCGGAGTTCGACTGCTACGCCCAGGTCCGCGCCCATGGAGACCCCGTGCCCGCCACGGCCCGCATGGAACGCACCGGCGCTGAGGGAGAAGACAGCGACGCCGGCAGCGGCGACGGCGGCGCCGGCACCGGCGGGCACGGCAACCTCGTGGTCACCCTGACCGAGCCGCTGCGCGGCGTCGCCCCCGGCCAGACGGTGGTCCTGTACCAGGGCAGCCGCGTGCTGGGGCAGGCCACCATCGACGCCGCGCGTTCGCTGCAGCGCACGGCCCTCTAACACCGCCCGCTAACACCGCCGCGCACCGGGTTCCGGTGGTTTCGAAGGAGCACCGCACATATTCGATGTGCGGTGCTCCTTCCGCGCTGCGCCGCCACTCCAGACGGCCCCAGGCCCGCCAGCCTGCCGGAAATCCGAGGGGATTCCTGAAGATAGTGATGACTTGCTGCCGTTAGTGTAAATTTTGTGTCTCATCTCACAAGATGTAACGATTCACCGTATTGTTTTCTGGTTGAATCAAGCGATCAGGAGAGTGTGCCGCCCGCCGAGTCATTCGTCTCATCCGGGCTGTGCACTAGTACTCATCGAACAGAAAGTTCACAGATGGCAATGAACAAAAAGGCCCTGCAGAGCGCCATCGCGCTCGCCGGGGTATCCGCCTTCGCACTGACCGCCTGCACCGGCCCTTCCGGTGGCGGGACGGCATCCGGCAGCGCCGCCGGCGGGGGCACCATTACGTACGGCACAACTGACAAGGTCGTCACCCTCGACCCGGCCGGTTCCTACGACGCCGGCTCCTTCATGGTGATGAACCAGATCTACCCGTTCCTCATGAACTCGAAGCCCGGCACGGCTGAAGCCGTCCCCGACATTGCCGAATCCGCATCGTTCACTTCGCCGACCGAGTACACGGTCAAGCTCAAGTCCGGGCTGAAGTTTGCCAATGGCCACGCTCTGACGTCCTCCGACGTGAAGTACTCGATCGACCGCGTAGTCAAAATCGCCGACGACAACGGCCCGGCCTCGCTGTTGGGCAACCTCGCTTCCGTGGCAGCCCAGGACGACACCACGGTGGTCTTCACGCTAAAGGCCGGCAACGACCAGGTCTTCCCCGGCGTGCTCGCCGCCAATTCCGGACCGATCATCGACGAGGAGGTCTTCCCGGCCGACAAGCTGATGAGCGACGACGAAATCGTCAAGGCCAAGCCGTTCGCCGGCCCGTACACGATCGAGAGCTACAAGAAGAACGAGCTCGTCAGCCTGAAGGCGAACCCGGACTACCAAGGCCTGCTGGGCAAGCCGGCCAACGACGCCGCCACGATCAAGTACTACGCGGACTCCAACAACCTGAAGCTGGACGTCCAGCAGGGCAACATCGACGTCGCCGGCCGAAGCCTGACCGCGACCGACGCCGCCGACCTCGAAAAGGATTCCAAGGTCAAGGTCTACAAGGGCCCGGGCGGCGAGCTGCGCTACATCGTCTTCAACTTCGACACCATGCCGTTCGGCGCCAAGACCGCCGACGCCGATCCCGCGAAGGCACTCGCCGTCCGGCAGGCGATGGCCAACATCGTCGACCGTGACGCCATCGCCAACCAGGTCTATAAGGGCACCTACCTGCCGGCCTACTCCGTTGTTCCCGACGGCTTCGTCGGAGCCATCAAGCCGCTCAAGGACATGTACGGCGACGGCAGCGGCAAGCCGAGCCTGGACAAGGCCACGAAGGCCTTCAGCGACGCGGGTGTCACCGCTCCGGTCACCCTGAAGCTGCAGTACAACCCCGACCACTACGGCAAGTCCTCGGGCGACGAATACGCCATGATCAAGGAGCAGCTGGAGAAGTCCGGCCTGTTCAAGGTTGACCTGCAGTCCACCGAGTGGGTCACCTATTCCAAGGACCGGACGGCCGATGCGTATCCGGTGTACCAGCTGGGCTGGTTCCCGGATTACTCGGACGCGGACAACTACCTCACACCGTTCTTCCTCCCGGGCAACTTCCTGAAGAACCACTACGAGAACCCGGACGTCACGGACCTGATCAGCAAGCAGCTGACCACCGTTGACAAGGGCGATCGCGAAAAGATCCTGGGTGAGGCCCAGACGGCCGTCGCCGCGGACCTTTCCACGTTGCCCCTGCTGCAGGGCGCCCAGCTCATGGTCGCCGGGAAGGACATCAAGGGCGTTGAAAAGACCCTGGATGCTTCCTTCAAGACCCGCCTTGGTGTGATTTCCAAGTAGGTCCACATCCCCATCCGGTTCTGACCAGCCAGCGAGGCGGGGCGCCTGCACGGCGTCCCGCCTTTCCTGCCGGTAGAGGACACAGATTCCCGAAGCTCACGAGGCAGACGGAAACACACACTGAGGTACCAATGACAACACTTATCGAGGCGCCGCCAACTGACGCCGACGGCCTACTGCCGTCAAAGAACAAGTCGTCCGGCGGGGGACTGGGCCAATACATCCTGATCAGGTTCTTGCTGATCTTTCCAACCATTCTCATTCTGGTCACCCTGGTGTTCTTCCTGATGCGGATCACCGGCGATCCCATCACGGCAGCACTGGGCGGACGGCTTCCGCCGGAGCAGCTGCAGGAGCGCATCCATAACGCCGGTTATGACCGGCCCATCGTCGTGCAGTACTTCGAGTACCTGGGCCAGCTCCTCACCGGCAACTTCGGCACCACGCTCTCGGACAACCGCAGGGTCTCCGAGATGCTGACGACCTACGGCTCGGCCACCCTCGAACTCGCCATTAACGCCGTGCTCGTGGCGTTGCTCGTCGGCATCCCGCTGGGCATGCTTGCCGCGCACCGGCGCGACAAGGCCCCGGACGCCGTGCTGAGGATCCTCGCCATCCTCTTCTACGCCACACCGGTGTTCTTCTCGGGGTTGCTGTACAAGCTGGTTTTTTCCGTCTGGCTGGGCTGGCTGCCCGTGGCCGGCCGGGCCAAGACCTCCAGCGAACTGGCCCTCACGGCGCTCGAAGCGCCGACCGGCATCTACTGGGTGGATGCGGTCCGCAGCGGCAACATGGCCGCCCTCGGTGACGTGCTGGCGCACGCCGTGCTTCCCGCCACCGCACTGGGCCTGCTCACGGCGGGAGTTTTCCTGCGGCTCGTGCGGACCAACGTGATCGGCACGCTGGGCAAGGACTATGTGGAGGCCGGCCGTTCACGCGGCGTGAGCGAATTCCGCCTGGTCACGAAGCACGCCTACAAGCCGGCGCTGATCCCGATCATCACCGTGATGGGGCTGCAAATCGCCGTCCTGCTCGGCGGCGCAGTGCTGACCGAGACCACCTTCGAGTGGAAGGGCCTCGGCTTCCAGCTGGCCACCTACCTGACGGCCCGCGACTTCGTGGCCGTCCAGGGGATCGTGGTCCTTCTGGCCGTGATCGTGGCCGTGACCAACTTCATCGTGGACATCGTCGCCGCGCTGATCGACCCCCGCGTGAGGTACTGATATGAGCACCCCTGACATTTCTGTCACTGTGAAGGACCCGCGTGCTTCGTGGTTCCGGCGCCTGCCGGTCGTTTCACACTTCAACAAGAGCGTCGGCCTGCAGCGGGGCATGCTCGTCGCCGGGCTCGTGCTGACCAGCATCTTCCTGCTGACCGCGATCTTCGCGCCCCTGATCGCCCCCTACGGCTTCTCCCAGATTTCCGACGCCGGCGGCGGCTTCCCGGCGCAGCAGGCGCCCGGGGGCAAGCACCTCATGGGCACCACGGTGGGCGGCTATGATGTCTTCTCCCGGGTCGTCTGGGGGGCTCAGACCGCCGTCATGGTGATCGTTGTGGCGGTGGTCATGTCGATCTTCGTCGGTGTGATCCTGGGCCTGGTCAGCGGCTACCTCGGCGGTTGGCTGGACCGCATCCTCGTCGTGATCGCCGACGCCATCTACGCCTTCCCGTCCCTGCTCGTCGCCATCGTCATGGCGATCGTCATCAGCGGCGGAAGATCCAACCTCTGGGGCGGCATCTTGGCGGCGGCAATCTCCATCACCGTCGTCTTCATCCCGCAGTACTTCCGCGTCATCCGGTCTGAGACCATCCGGCTCAAGGCAGAACCGTTCGTTGAATCGGCGAAGGTGGTGGGCGCCTCAAGCATCCGTATCATGAGCCGCCACATCTTCAAGAACGCCACCCGGACCCTGCCGCTGATCTTCACGCTCAATGCCTCCGAGGCCATCCTGACCCTTGCCGGCCTGGGCTTCCTCGGCTTCGGCATTGAACCGACATCTGCCGCAGAATGGGGCTTCGACCTCAACAAGGCTCTCGCGGACACCACCTCCGGCATCTGGTGGACGGGTGTGTTCCCAGGCCTGGCGATCGTACTCACCGTCCTGGGACTGACGCTGGTCGGCGAAAGCATCAACGACCTCAATGATCCCCGGTTGCGCGGGCGCAAGAAGGCAGCCTCCGGCAAGGGCGGACCCGATTCCGCTTCCGGCGCGCAGGCTGCACCCGAACTAGAAGCGAGACTTCCATGACCACCAACATCGATCCGCACGGCCGCGGCGCCGGGCCTGTCCTCGACATCGACCACCTCAAGGTCACCTTCGCGACCGACGCCGGGGACGTGTACGCCGTCAAGGACGTCAGCCTCGAGGTCAACCCCGGCGAGGTCGTGGCAATCGTCGGCGAATCCGGCTCGGGCAAGACCGTCACCGCGAAGACCATCCTCGGACTGCTGCCGGAAACCGCCATCAGCTCCGGGGCTGTACTGATCAACGGCAACAACGTGATCAGCGTCAGCCCGGCCACGCTCCGGCAGATCCGCGGCCGCGACGTGGCCATGGTGTTCCAGGAGCCGTCCACTGCGCTCAATCCTGTCTTCACCGTGGGCTGGCAGATCGCCGAAGGCATCCGGGCCCACGCCGGCCACAGCGGAACCGGACGCATCAGTGCCAAGGAAGCCAAGTCGCGTGCCATCGAGGCACTCCGCAAGGTGGGCATCCCGGACCCGGAAACCCGGGTCAACCACTATCCGCACCAGTTCTCCGGCGGCCAGAAACAGCGCGTGGTCATCGCCGCGGCGCTGGCGCTGAACCCGGGACTGATTGTGGCCGACGAGCCCACCACCGCCCTCGACGTCACCGTGCAGGCGGAGATCCTGGAACTGCTGCGGGATCTCCGGGACCAGTACGGCACCTCGATCGTGCTCATCACCCACAACATGGGCGTGGTGGCGGACCTCGCCGACCGCGTCGTCGTGATGTACGAGGGCGACGTCGTCGAAGAGGCGAGCTCCCGGGTCCTCTTTGCGGAGCCGAAGCAGGACTACACCAAGAAGCTCCTGGCCGCCGTCCCGCACCTTGGCAGGAATTCGGCCTCGAAAGGCCTGACCGAGCGCGCCCACCAGGGCGGCAAGGTGCTGGTCGAGGCCAGGGACCTGACCATCGAGTACCCCGGCCGGCTGGGTAGCCCCGCGTTCAAGGCGGTGGACGGTGTCAGCTTCACCTTGTCCGAGGGCGAGGTCTTCGGGCTCGTCGGCGAGTCGGGTTCCGGTAAGACCACCATCGGCCGGGCCATCGCCGGGTTGAACCGGACCACGGGCGGCAGCCTGAAAGTGCTCGACTACGAGATGCTCAATCTCAAGGAGCGCACCTTCAAGCCACTGCGCAAAGACATCGGATTCGTGTTCCAGGATCCGGCCGCATCTTTCAACCCGCAGCTGACCATCGGCGACTGCGTCGCCGAACCGCTCATCATCCACAGCAACCCGACGCCGGCGCAGGCACGCCAGCGGACGCGTGAGCTGCTTGAGTCGGTGCAGCTGCCGGCGTCGTACGCGGAACGGTTCCCGCACGAGCTCTCCGGCGGGCAGCGGCAGCGCGCCTCATTGGCGCGCGCGCTGATCCTGAACCCGAAGCTGCTGATCGCCGACGAGCCGACGTCGGCGCTCGACGTTTCGGTCCAGGCGAAGGTGCTGGAACTGTTCAAGGAGATCCAGGCCGAATTCGGCTTCGCCGCCCTGTTCATCAGCCACGACCTCGCCGTGGTGGACATCCTGTCCCACTGGGTCGGGGTGCTCTACAAGGGCAAGATGGTGGAGCAGGGGCTCGGCAACCAGGTGATGGGCAATCCGCAGCACGACTACACGCGGAAGCTCATCGCGTCCCTGCCCGTTCCGGACCCGGATGAGCAGGCCCGGCGCCGGGAGGAATTTCGCGCCGTCCTGCACGGCTGAGAGCCTTCGGCCTCAGCTTCGGCGTGAGCCGGAAGGACATGCCCACCGTTCAGATTGAACGGTGGGCACGTCCTTTGCCGGGACCGGGCGCGGCCAGCGCGAGGTCCGGCAGGGCGCCGCTTAACGGCAGGAACGATTGGCAGCAGTGCCCCTAGACTGGGTCAATGACCGAGCAGAGCCACACTCATCCCGATGCCGATTCCTATGATCCTGGGGCCAGTTCACTGGCCGGCCAGGTGGATCCCGCGGTGATGGCTGAACTGTTGTCGATCCGCTCCAGCATCGACAACATCGACGCGACCCTCGTGTTCCTTCTGGCCGAACGCTTCAAGGCGACGCAGAAGGTCGGCTTCCTCAAGGCCGCCCATAGGCTTCCCGCCGGGGACCCCGGCCGGGAGACGGCCCAGATCGCGCGCCTGCGCCGGCTCGCCGCCGAGGCGCATTTGGACCCCGGATTCGCCGAAAAATTCCTGAACTTCATCATCGGCGAGGTCATCCGCCACCACGAAGCGATCGCCGAAGACCATGAGGCCGCCGCGCAGGCAAACGGCTCCGGCCGTCCCGGTCCCGCGGGCCCTGCCGTCTCCGCAGGCGCCTGAGATGGCCGCCCCTCAGCCTAAGAATATGACTCAAACTCCGACTCAGACTCAGAATCAGACGCCGATTCCGGCTCCCACTCCGGATCCGGTCCAGGTCACGGCCACAGCGCTCGGCCCGTGGCCCGGCGAAGACCCGGTCGAGGCCGCACGGATCATCCGGGGCGAACTCGGCAGCCCGCACCTGCCCTTCCTCGCCGAGCTCCCGGACCGCGGCGTAGGCTCCGACGCCCTCGGCCGGACCGCATCGCTGCTGGTGGAGCTGTCCGTGGATGTGCAGCCCTATGGCTGGCGGATCGTGGACCGTCCCGGCAAGGACCTGAAGCGGGCACGCTCCGGCCTGTCCACCGACATCAACATCCTGGCCGACGTGATCGGCGCCGAGGACACGCCCGCCACGGACCTTAAGGTCCAGCTGCGCGGCCCGCTCAGCCTCGCCGCCGGCCTGCATCTTCACAACGGTGAGCGGGCGCTCATCGATTACGGCGCCAGGCGCGACATCGCCTCCTCGCTGGCGGCGGGAGTCGGCGGTTACCTCAAGCGGGTGGCAGAGGCTGCCCCCGGCGCCCGGATCGTGGTCCAGATCGACGAGCCGGAGATTGCCTCCGTGCTGGCCGGCACCATTCCGACGTCCAGCGGCTACCGGACCCTGCGCTCCGTCCCCGGCGAGGAGGCTGCCGACTCCTGGCGGTTGGTCATTGACGCGCTGCGGGCAGCGGGCGCTGTTGAAATCGTCGTCGCGGTCCCGGAGGTCGAGGCACCCTTTGACCGGATCCTTTCCGCCGGGGCGGACGGGATCGCCGTCCCGCTGCGGGCCCTCACCTCCCGCCAGTGGGAGCAGCTGGCCGGCGCCGTGGAGGCCGGCAAGCGGCTCTGGGCCGGCGCGCTGGACGTGGCCGCGCCGTCCGCGGTGCTGCCGCGCGTCGCCGACGTCGTCGAAACCCTCTGGCGCCCGTGGCGCCAACTCGGGCTGCCGGCGTCCTCGCTGAGCGCGCTGCGGGTCACTCCCTCGGAAGGGCTGGCGGGGCACTCGCCGTCGTCCGCGACTGCCGTGTTGACCCGGCTGACCCAGGTGGCGGACGGACTCAACCAGCTGGCCCTCGGCTGAACCGCCAACCGGCACAGACTGCAGCCAGGCCGAAGTGCTCAGACCCGGCTCTCCCAGCGGTCCGGCCTGTCGCCGTCGGGCAGGTAGCCGGGGGCGGTGATGCCCCCGGCGTAGGGTTCCAGCCGGTAGTCGAAGTGCCCGGCGTAGACCAGCACCAGGCCCATCTGCGGCTGGATCACCTTGACCTGGATCCGGTGTTTGCCCTGGCTGCCTTCCTGCGGCTCCCACCACTGCTCGGCGTAGGCTGTGGCGTCGAAGGCGCGGGGCAACGGAATCCGCAGCGGCCCCAGGAACATCCGCGACGCTTCCGAGACGCCGCGCAGCCGCCCGCCGGCGGTGACGCTGAGCTGGAGGTCGGTGACGAGCCGCCGGTACCGGCCGACGTAATCGACGAGCCCCTGCCTGCTGCCGGAGTCCTCGAAGCTCGTGGTGTCGTGGAAGAGCCGGGTGGTGCCGGGGAAGAAGATCTGACGCCTGGCCGTCAGGCTGGAGCGTCCGAACGGGTCCAGATGGGCATGGTTCTCGATCCGGAACGGGATGCCCCCGCCGTACTCGGGGAAGAAGGCTTGCTCGCCGCTGGTCAGGCGCAGCAGCGGACGCAGCCAGGGCTGCCGGCAGCCCACCGCCTCAAACACACCCTCGCCCACGCCGTAGTGGCCCGAGCCGGGGACAAGCGAGAAGTAGTCCTGCAGTTCCGGCTGCAGCCGGCCAAAGTCGCGGCCGAGGGCGAGCTGGTAGATCGGGGTGTACACGGGAGCCTCCTGGTCATTCCGGCTGTCCTGGCCGGAGGGGTGCCTGTCCACAGCATGCAGGACGAGCAGTCTCTTGTCACCACCGCATTGTCCGTGGGCGGAAGTTTCGGCCGCCCGGGGCGTGCCCGCGCCATGCCGGGAAATCGCTGAATACGACAAAGCCATTTCAATGAGGGAATATATAACTATGAAGGCACGCATTCTGGTAGTGGACGATGACGAGGCGCTCGCCGAGATGATCGGCATTGTGTTGCGCAATGACGGCTTTGAACCCGTCTTCTGCGCCGACGGCGGGCAGGCGCTCGAAGTCTTCCGTTCGTCGAAGCCCGATCTCGTGCTGCTCGACCTGATGCTTCCGGGCATGGACGGCATCGAAGTCTGCCGCCAGGTCCGTGCCGAGTCGGATGTCCCCATTGTCATGCTGACGGCTAAATCAGACACCTCGGACGTGGTCCGGGGGCTGGAGTCCGGCGCCGATGACTATGTGCCGAAGCCGTTCAAGCCTGCCGAGCTCGTGGCCCGCGTCCGGGCCCGGCTCCGGCCCGGCGACCAGAAGGCGCCGGAAACCCTGCGCATCGCGGACGTCACCATCGACGTGGCCGGCCACCTCGTCAGCCGCGGCACCGAGCGGATCTCGCTCACGCCGCTTGAATTCGACCTGCTGGTTGCCCTGGCCCGCAAGCCGTGGCAGGTCTTCACCCGGGAGCTCCTGCTGGAGCAGGTCTGGGGCTACCGCCACGCCGCGGACACGCGGCTGGTCAACGTCCACGTCCAGCGGCTGAGGTCAAAGATCGAACGTGACCCGGAAGCCCCCGAAGTTGTATTGACGGTCCGTGGTGTCGGCTACAAAGCAGGTTCCTGAGCCCTCGGACGGCCGGCCGGTCAGCGCGCCGGCACCCGCCCACGCCCCCGTCCCGGAGCCGGCACCCGCGTCCGCGCCTGAACAGGCACCCGTCCCGGAGCCGGCACCCGCGTCCGCGCCTGAACAGGC
Organism: Arthrobacter sp. UYEF20; assembly: GCF_040546335.1. NCBI lineage: Bacteria > Bacillati > Actinomycetota > Actinomycetes > Micrococcales > Micrococcaceae > Arthrobacter > Arthrobacter sp. UYEF20. Next base: position 76,609 of record NZ_JBEPNP010000002.1, read on the forward strand.
ACCCGTCCCGGAGGGGCAGCAACACGGTCCGGCCGGCGGCTGGCCTCTCGTACGCTTCCGCACCAGAATCTGGCTCCGGCGCGCACTGATCATGGGTGTGCGGGTGGCCCGACTGGTCCGGATCGGAGTTTCCGGACTACTGCCCGGCACCCGCTTTCTGCTGCGCTCCGTCCACCGGAAATGGCGCCGCTCGCTGCAGTTCCGCACGGTGCTGACGACGCTGATGCTCGCTGTCAGTTCCTTTGCCGTAGTGGGCGCCTACCTCTCCAACCAGATCGCCAACAACCTTTTTCAGGAACGCCTTGCCCAGGCGGAGTCCGAGACGCGGTACAACGTCAAGCAAGTCCAGGACACGTTCGACGGCGCCCAGGTCACCGACCAGTCCAGCGTCATCACGCTCGTCTACGACACCCTGAACGCCGTCGAGGGCCGCGGCTCGGTGATCCAGCGCCGCTACGTCTTTGAAGCGATGCCGGAACAGACCAAGCCCCGCAACCGCTGGGTGGAATCGCGTGCCTCGGACCAGCTGACCATCAGCGTCATCCCGCCCGAGCTGCGCAAGGCCGTCCAGGACTCCGGCAAGGACCAGTTCTGGGCCTCCACGGAATTCCCGGTGGGGACCGAGGACCGCCCCGGCATCGCCGTCGGCAACAAGGTCACCTTCAACGGCACCGTCTACGAGCTCTACCTCATCTATGACCTCAACACGGCGCAGAAGACCCTCAATGAGATCCAGAACGTGCTGCTTGCCGGCGCTGCGGTGCTTGTGCTCATGATCGGTGCCGTCGCCTGGTACGTGACCCGCAACGTCGTGAGCCCGGTGAGCCATGCCGCCGTCGTGTCGGAAAAGCTGGCCGCAGGGCAGTTGCAGGAGCGCATGGTGGTCAAGGGCGAGGACGAGGTGGCCCGGCTGGGCGCCTCGTTCAACCACATGGCCGCGAGCCTGCAGGAACAGATCACCCAGCTCGCCACCCTGTCCCAGATGCAGCAGCGCTTCGTCTCCGACGTCTCCCATGAGCTGCGCACCCCGCTCACCACCGTGCGCATGGCCGCGGAGGTGCTCTACGATGCACGCGACGATTTCGACCCCATCAACAAGCGCTCGGCCGAACTGCTGTACCACCAGGTGGAGCGGTTCCAGTCCCTGCTGGCGGACCTGCTGGAAATCTCCCGCTTCGACGCCGGTGTGGCCACGCTCGACGCCGAGCCCACCGACATAGTCCAGCTCATCACCCACGTGATCGAGGGAGTGGCCCCCGTCGCGGCCGAGTACGGCTCCGAGGTCACCCTCAACGCCCCCGCGGGCAGCGTCATCGTCGAGACGGACGACCGCAGGATCGACAGGATCCTGCGCAACCTCATCCTTAACGCCCTGGAGCACGGCGAGGGCCGGCCGGTGAACGTCTCCGTGGCGGCCAACGGCACCGCCGTGGCCGTGGCGGTCCGCGACCACGGCATAGGCATGAGTGCGGCGGAAGCGGCCCGCGTCTTCGACCGGTTCTGGCGCGCCGATCCGGCCCGGGCCCGGACCACGGGAGGCAGCGGCCTGGGGCTCTCCATTGCCGCAGAGGACACCAAGCTCCACAACGGCTGGCTCCAGGCCTGGGGAAAGAAGGGCAACGGGGCCAATTTCCGCCTGACCCTTCCGCTGCGCCAGGGCGCGACCATCACGAGGTCGCCGCTCCAGCTGGAACCGGCCGACGTCGGACTCCCTGGTTCCGGGCCTCGTCGGACCATGCTGCTCCTCGACCCGGCGCCGGTCCAGGACGGCCAGGCCGGCGGCACCGGGGATGCCGGAACCGGCACCGGGACCGCGGGCACCGCCGCGGGAATGAAGGAGGAGTCATGAGGGGCTCCCCGAGGAAGCTCACGGTTTTCTGCGCCGCGCTGCTGGCAGCAGTCCTGCTCCTGCTGACGTCCTGCGCCCAGATCCCGCGCTCGGGGCCGGTCGGCAAGAGCACGGACGAAAGCGCCGGAAACCCCAAGAATGCCCCCGTCTTCTTCCCGTCCGCGCCCCGCCCGGGCGCAGGACCCGAGGCGGTGATCGAGGATTTCTACCTCGCCGGCAGCGGCTACGAGGACGACTACGCCGTCGCCCGCCAGTACCTCACGCAGGCCTCCTCAGTTTCGTGGAAACCGGACCAGCAGGTACTCGTCTTCCGGTCCGCCCGGGTGGTGCGCACGGACGTCGAAAACGTGTTCAACTACGAACTGGACGTGGCCTACTCGGTCGACGCCGACGGCGTTGCCACCCAGCTTCCCGCAGGCACCAGGGAGAACATTCCTGCCACGCTGACCCAGGTGGACGGCGAATGGAGGATAGCGGAGCTTCCGGACGGGACGGCCATCCCGGAAGAGACCTTCAAGGTGATCTACGGCGCCTACCCGATCTACTTCTACGACCCCACCTTCACCTACGCAGTCCCCGATGTCCGCTGGTTCATCAAGAAGAAGACCGTCAAGGCCATGACCAGCGCGCTCCTCGGCGGACCCGCCCCCTATCTCCAGGGCGCCGTCGTCAGCGCCTTTCCCTCGGGCATCAGGCTGGCCCGGGAATCTGTACCGGTTGTCTCCGGGGCAGCCCAGGTGGATCTCACGGCGAAGGACCTCGTGGAGGCCTCCAACGAGGACAGGCTGCGGATGCAGACGCAGCTCGCGTTGACGTTCCGCAGCCAGCCGGACGTCATCAATGTGGAACTCCGGGCCAATCAGGACCTGGTGCGTGTCGAAGACAACGGATCGGTGCTTCCGCCGATACGCGACAAGAACGTCCCCGCCCGCCAGATCGCCGTCAGCAACAACGATCTGGTCCGGTACGAGAACAACCGGATCTCGCCGCTTCCGGACATCCAGTCCGTCGCCGCGCTGGTGCCCCGGGCCCCGGCGGAGTCTCCGGTCTCGCAATCGGCGGCATTCCTCAACGCCGGCCGCACCACCCTGTACTCCATCCTGCCGGGCCAGCCAGCCAGGGCACTGACCACGCGCGCCAGCCTGTCGAGGCCATCCTTCGGACGCTTTGACTGGGTGTGGACGGCCGGTCCGGGAGCCGGCGGCGCCAGCGAAGTCGTTGCCTACCGGCCCGTCGGCGTGGCCGAAGGTGCGGCCGTGCCCACGGTGTCACTGGCGCCGGGCTGGCTTGCCGGGCGGACCGTCAAGGAGTTCAGGGTGTCCCGTGAAGGCGCGCGGGCGCTCGTTGTCTCGGAGCAGAACGGCAAGACCAAGGTCCAGGTGACGGGCATCATCAGGGCGGCCGACGGCACTCCGCGGGACCTCACCGCACCGATGACCCTCCTGACCGCCACTGACCCGGACCAGGGGGTCTGGGTGGACGACACCATGGTGGCCGTCATGAAGGGTTCCGCGAGCGGATCCGTGACTCCTGAACTGCTGTCCCTGACGTCCGCCGTGCCCGAGCAGCTCGCGCCATGGCCGGGACTCACGGCTCTCAGCGCCGGCAACGGCACGGAGGAAATCTTCGCCCAGTCGGCCGAAGGCATCTTCCAACGGCTGGGCAACGGCTGGTCGCCCCAGCTCAAGGGATTGATCGATCCGTCCTTCCCCGGCTGAACTGCGGTCTCCGCAGGCTGTCCACATAGCGGTGCCGGCAACTGTCGCCGCCCGCGGGGCCGCGCGAGCCTTGGAAGATGACGAGGTACATGTGGCTCGGCAGGCGGCCGGCGGACCCGGACCTGGCCCCGCCGGAAGTCCAGCCGGCACGGCATCGCGGCGACTACCGGCGCGGACTGGTGCGGCTGGCGGACCGGACACAGGCCGCAGCGGCTGAACTGCTGGCACTCGCCGCCCCGGTGGGCTGCGTCTGCTGCGGGGCGGAGGACCTGGTTCTCTGCGGCGATTGCGCGCGGCAGGTCCGGCAGCTGACCCGGAACCCGTTCCGGGCGGAGGCGCAGGCGCCGGCGCTGATGGACATGGACGGCTCCGTGCTGCTTCCGGTGGTGGCGGCCGGCGCCTACCGCGGTGAGCTGGCGCAGGCTGTGCTGTCTTTCAAGCGGTACGGCCAGGCGCAGCTCGGTGACGTGCTGGCCAAGGCCCTCGCCGGGGCGGTGAGCTCCGCAGTGGGGGATTCTGCGGGGCTGTGGCTGGTGCCGGTGCCCACGAGCAACAGCGCCTACCGGAAGCGGGGCTTCAGCCCGGTCCATCTGCTGCTCAGGAGGTTCAGCCGATGCGGGCTTTCGGGGGCCGCGGCGGGGGCCGGTCCCATGGTCGTGGATGCCCTGCGGAAGGCCGGACCCCTGGCGGGCGCTCGGAAGTCGCCTACAGCGGCGTCCGGTCTGCCGGGGCCGGGTCTGCTGGGGCCGGGTCTGCCGGGGCCGGGTCTGCCGGGGGCGGGGGCCGCGCCGACGTTCGGGACTGGAAAAGGCCGTGACGCTCTGCGGGGACTGGCCGGCGGCCAGAAAGGGCTGGGGCGTGGTGCCCGGGCGCAGCGGGTGCGGGGATCCATGCGCGCCAAGGGCGGCCGGTGGCATCCGGAGCTGCGCGGACGGCCCTGCATCATCGTTGATGACGTGCTGACTACGGGCGCCACCCTTGCAGAGGCTGCCCGTGCCTTGCAGCTGGCAGGAGCCGTTGTCCGGGGTGCTGTCGTGCTCGCTGCGACACGGCCGCCCGTCGCGTCCGACTTCGGAGCCGCTGACGGCATGGTGGCAGGCCAGGCGGCCGCCATGGAAAAAAATAAACCACAAAAGGATGAATAAGAGGTGGCTATGAACTAACGTCGAAGATGGGTACCAAGAACAGATGTACCTGTCGATAGCGGCTCGGAAAGGGGCTCGACTGTCAGTCAGATCGGCCCCGGGAAGTGCCGCCGTCGTGTCACCGAAGTTATTTGGAGGGCACCATGGAGTTCATGATCAGCGGACGAAATCTAACGGTCTCAGACCGGTTCCGCGAGTACGCCGACGAGAAGATCTCGAAGATCACCTCGCTTGGCGACAGGGTCCAGAGGGTGGACGCGAAGGTCTCCAAAGAGACTAAGGCCCGTCAGGCCGATGAAATGCTCACCGTTGAGCTGACAGTCCTGGGCCGGGGCCCCGTCATCCGGGCCGAAGCCAGCGCCGCAGACAAGTTCGCCGCGTTCGATCTCGCCTACAACAAACTTCTTGAACGCCTGCGCAGGGCCAAGGACCGCAAGAAGGTCCATCACGGCAGGCACACCCCCGTGGCCGTCCGCGAGGCGACGGCCTCGCTGGAGCCGGCCAGCACCACTGAACCCCTCTACGAGGAAGCGAGCCGCTGGGACGAACCGAAGCAGGCTCCCGCGGAGAAGTCTCCCTATGAGGTCGAGAACGACATCCCCGCCGGCGACTCGCCCGTGCTGATCCGCCGCAAGGTCTTCCCGGCGTCCTCCCTGACACTTGACGATGCGGTGGACAATATGGAACTCGTCGGGCACGCCTTCTACCTGTTCGTGGACAAGGAAACCAAGGCGCCATCCGTCGTGTACCGCCGCGACGGGTGGACCTACGGTGTGATCTCCCTCGACCAGACCTGCGAACCGGGCGAGACACCGCCGGAAGAGAAGATCCTTGCCTACCGTTCCGAGGAGGAGCCGGCCAGCACATAGGCCGATGCTGACTTTTTCGACGAAGGGACTGGCATGCGCGAATCGCTGAGCCTTAAGCAGGCCCGGCGGATCGCATTGGCAGCCCAGGGGTTGGACAAGATGCGGCCCGCCGGACCCGTGACTGCACGGGCGGTGGGCCGCACCTTTGCCCGCCTGCACCTGGTCCAGATCGACTCCGTGAACGTGCTGGCCCGGAGCCACTACCTGCCGTTCTTCTCCAGGCTGGGCAACTACGACCGCGGGATCCTGAACCGGATGGCCGGCAGCCACCCGCGGCGCATGATGGAGTATTGGGCCCACGAGGCCAGCTTCATCCGCCCCGACCATTTCCGGGACCTCGTCCAGTGGCAGAGCCGGAAATGGGTGGGAGCACACGCCATGGACCCGGAACTGCGGAACGGCGTCGCGTCCCGGGTGCTGGAGGCGCTCGCCACCGGGAAGCCCATGACCGCTGCGGAACTCACGGCCCGCCTTGGACACGTCGAGGACAAGCAACAGGAAAACTGGGGCTGGAACTGGAACGCCGTCAAGAGGGTCCTGGAACACCTCTTCGAGGAAGGCCTGGTCTCCGCCGCTTCCCGCACCGAATCCTTCGAACGCCGCTACACCCTGACCGCCAAAATCCTGCCTGCGGGCCCCGTTGGTCCTGGCGTGTCCGAGCCGGACCGGGCAGCCTCGATGGACCGGCTGATCGAAGCCGCCGCCCAGGCGCACGGGATCGGTACGGTCCGCTGCTTCGCGGACTACTTCCGGACCCCGCTGCCGGCGGCAGCCGTGTCCGTGGAGCACCTCGTCGGGGCCGGGCGGCTGCAGCCGGTCACCGTCGCCGGCTGGGACAAGCCGCTCTACCGGCACGTGCAGGCGAAGCTGCCGCGTGCCGCCACCGGCCGGGCGCTGCTGAGCCCCTTCGACTCCCTTGTCTTTGAGCGCCGCCGGCTCGAGGCACTCTTCGGGTTCCACTACCGAATCGAGATCTACACCCCGGAGGCGAAGCGGCGCTTCGGGTACTACGTGCTGCCGTTCCTGCTGCGCGACGGGATTGTGGCCCGGGTGGACCTCAAGGCCGACCGTGCCAACGGGCTCCTCCTGGCAAGGGCCGCGCACGCGGAGCCGGCCGCGCCGGCCGATACCGCCGTCGAACTCGCCGCGGAGCTCCAGCTCATGGCAGAGTGGCTGGAACTGGACCGGGTGGTCGTTTCCCCCACGGGGGACCTGGCGCCGGCGCTCGCGGACGCCGTCGCGGGGACAGAATCACCGGGACGGAAAAAGCTGTATCCGCTCTGAGGGAACAGGCGTAACCGGCTGCGCGTCTCTCCCGTAGACTAAACACGCCAGAATTCGGCGGCTTGAGACTGGGAGCAACTTCACGTGGCATCACTTATCGAAAAACTTCTCCGCACGGGTGACAAAAAAACCCTGCGTCAACTGCGGAACTATGCCGATTCCATCAATGCCCTGGAAAGCTCCTTCAAGACCTTCACCGACGCCGAATTGCGTGAAGAGACCGACCGGCTCCGTGCCCGGCACGTCGACGGCGAAAAGCTGGACGAGCTGCTGCCCGAGGCGTTCGCCGCCGTCCGCGAGGCCTCCTCCCGCACCCTCGGCATGCGCCACTTCGATGTCCAGCTGATGGGCGGCGCCGCCCTGCACCTGGGCAACATCGCCGAGATGAAGACCGGTGAAGGCAAGACCCTGGTGGCCACCGCTCCGGCCTACCTGAACGCCCTTGCCGGCAACGGCGTGCACGTCATCACCGTGAACGACTACCTCGCCGAATACCAGTCCGACCTCATGGGCCGCGTCTACCGCTTCCTGGGCCTGAGCAGCGGCTGCATCCTGTCCAACCAGGATCCCGCCGTGCGCCGTGAGCAGTACGCCGCGGACATCACCTACGGCACCAACAACGAATTCGGCTTCGACTACCTGCGCGACAACATGGCGTGGGACAAGTCCGAGCTGGTCCAGCGAGGCCACCACTTCGCCATCGTCGATGAAGTGGACTCCATCCTCATCGACGAGGCCCGCACTCCGCTCATCATCTCCGGACCCGCGCAGGGCGACACCAACCGCTGGTACAGCGAATTCGCCAAGGTTGTCACGCGGCTGAAGCCCGAGACCGACTACGAGGTCGACGAGAAGAAGCGCACCGTCGGCGTCCTCGAGGCCGGAATCGAAAAGGTGGAGGACTACCTCGGCATCCACAACCTCTATGAATCCGCGAACACCCCGCTCATCGGCTTCCTGAACAACGCCATCAAGGCCAAGGAACTGTTCAAGCGGGACAAGGACTACGTCATCCTCGACGGCGAAGTGCTGATCGTGGACGAGCACACCGGACGCATCCTTGCCGGCCGGCGGTACAACGAGGGAATGCACCAGGCCATCGAAGCCAAAGAAGGCGTCGAGATCAAGGCGGAGAACCAGACCCTCGCCACAGTGACGCTGCAGAACTACTTCCGCATGTATGACAAGCTCGCCGGCATGACGGGCACGGCCGAGACCGAGGCCGCCGAGTTCATGAGCACGTACAAGCTCGGCGTCGTCGCCATCCCCACCAACCGCGACATGACGCGGATCGATCAGGCGGACCTGGTCTACAAGAACGAGGCAGTCAAGTTCGACGCCGTGGTCCAGGACATCGCCGAACGGCATGAAAAGGGACAGCCGATCCTGGTCGGCACCACCAGCGTCGAGAAGAGCGAATACCTGTCCCGGCTGCTGGCCAAGGAAGGTGTCCGGCACGAGGTGCTGAATGCCAAGAACCACGCGCGGGAAGCCGCGATCGTGGCGCAGGCGGGCCGCAAGGGCGCCGTGACCGTGGCCACGAACATGGCCGGCCGCGGTACCGACATCATGCTCGGCGGCAATGCCGAGTTCACCGCCGTTTCCGAACTCGCCAAGCGCGGGCTGGACCCGGAGGAGAACTCAGAAGAATACGAGGCCGCCTGGCCGGCCGCCTTTGAAGCCGCCAAGCAGTCCGTCAAGGAAGAGCATGAAGAAGTCCTCGACTTCGGCGGCCTGTACGTGCTCGGCACCGAACGCCACGAATCGCGCCGCATCGATAACCAGCTGCGCGGACGATCCGGGCGCCAGGGCGACCCCGGCGAGTCCCGGTTCTACCTCTCCCTGACCGATGACCTGATGCGCCTGTTCAACTCCGGCGCGGCGGAGCGGCTGATGAACAGCTCCGTGCCGGACGACGTCGCGCTGGAATCCAAGCTCGTCTCCCGCGCCATCGCCTCGGCCCAGGGCCAGGTGGAGGGCCGCAACGCCGAACAGCGCAAGAACGTCCTGAAGTACGACGACGTCCTGAACCGCCAGCGCGAAGCCATCTACGGCGACCGCCGGCGCATCCTGGAAGGCGATGACCTCCATGAGAAGGTCCAGTACTTCCTGGAAGACACCATCAACGCCTTCATCGACGAAGCCACGGCCGAGGGCACCGGGGACGACTGGGATTTCAACCTGCTGTGGTCCAACCTCAAGACCCTGTACCCGGTGAGCGTCACGCCGCGCGATCTGATCGATGAGGCCGGCGGCAAATCGCGGATCACGGTGGACTTCCTCAGGGAGGAGATCCTCTCCGACGCCCGCCTGGTCTACCAGGCACGCGAAGGGGCGATCGGCTCCGAGAGCATGCGCGAACTTGAGCGCCGGGTGGTCCTGTCGGTGATCGGACGCAAATGGCAGGAACACCTTTATGAGATGGACTACCTGAAGGAAGGCATCGGCCTGCGCGCGATGGCCCAGCGCGATCCCCTGGTGGAGTACCAGCGCGAGGGCTTCATCATGTTCCAGGCCATGATGGAGGCCATCCGGGAGGAAAGCGTCGGCTTCCTGTTCAACCTTGAGGTCGAGGTGACCCCCGCCGAGGACGTGGTGATCGCCGACGCCGCGGGCCAGCACACGGAGCACCACGAGCCGCAGATCCACGCTGCCGGACTCGAAGCCCCTGAGAAGCCTGCCCAGCTGCAGTACACCGCTCCCGGGGAGGACGGCGCGGCCCAGACCAGAGTCGAAGCCAAGGCCTCCGGCCGCTCCGGAAACCCGGCCAAGGCCGCAGCCCAGGAGGCCCCGCGCCGCGCCAGCAAAAAGAAGCGGCGCTAAGCCAGCCGCTGACGCACCATCGACGGCCATGGAAGGGGACCGGAACACTTGTTCCGGTCCCCTTCCGCTTCTCTCTCCTCCTTCCGTGAGCCCTGTCCTTCCGGGAGCCCTGGCCGTCTCTGGGCCTGCCTGTGCGGCCTGCGCGGCCTGCGGTGTCAGCCGATTTCCAGCGCCGTGACCCGCCAGACAAACCTGCTACGTTCCAGCCGGAGGGCGACGGCGCGGACGCGGAGCTCGTCGACCACCACGGCACTGGCCTCATAGACGTCCTCGGAGACCTTGCAGGCCCGGACCGAGCGCACGGAGGGGTTTCGGTGCAACCGTCCTGCGGTCGGAGAGTTCCCGGACGCCACCCGCCGCGTCAGGGCCGCCCGGTGCTGCAGGGCCGCAAGGCAGCGCTCGTCGAGCCGCCGGGCAAGCTGCTGGACCGGCCGTGTACCGGCCAGGACCTCGATCGCGGCCTGGACCGTGCCGCGGCAGATTGTACAGATTTCGCGACCCTCATCCACAACTTGCAGGGGTGCCCGATGTTCCGCCGTTGCGGTCTGCGGAGCTGCCGCGCGGGCCGCCGCCGGGGCGGCACCAGCGGGGACCACGCGGAGGGGCGTGCGGGGTGATGCTGGGGGTGCCGCGAGTGCGCGGATCCCGGTGTTGGCGCTCATGGTGGTTCCTTTGCTGTTGGCTGTTGCTGGATTCCGGTGCTGCTGCGTTTCTCTTTTGCTGTAGGTCTTTGGTGCCGAGGCCCCGACGGGCGGTGCCTGGTGCGTCGTGGCCGCGTTCCCGGCGTCGGCCTTACTCTCCGGGGGGAAGTCTGAGGACCTGGCCCGGACGCAGGAGGTGGGGGCTCTCTCCGATGATCGCCCGGTTGGCCTGATACAGCCGGGGCCATTCCCGGGCGATGTCGACGTCCGACGCGAACGGCCCGAGCCCGGCCGCGGCCAGGCTCCAGAGTGAATCCCCGGAACGGACTGTCACCTCGGCGCGTGACCCCGCGGGATCTTGCGTGCGGAGCTGACGCGCCGCCAGTGGGCCGGGCTCCACGGCGGGGGCGCGCGGCGTCCATTGCGGGGTGACGTCGGGCCCGGGAGCGGCGGGACTCGTCGCGGGACCGGTACCGGTACCGGTACTGGTCGCGGGAGCAGGGGAGGGTGTGTCAGCCTGGGATGCCGGGGCGGCAAGGTCGAGCATGCGGCGGGGGAGAACCAGGCCTTTGGCAGCCGCTGGGGTGGGGGTCCACTGTGCGGAGAGGGCCGGCGGGGGGAAGGAACGGGGGTCGGGGCCCGGGGGCGGCGTGGCCGCGGTGGCCAACGGCGCCGCGAGCAGCTGGAATCCGACGGCGGCCAGGGCGAGGCGTCGCATGAACGCGGGGCTGAATTTGCCTGCGGCCGTCGCGGCACGGGTCCTGCCGCTGCGCTCAAGCAGCGCCGCGGCCACCGCGGCCGTGAGCGACATGACCCACCACGTGATCACGATCAGGCCGGTGGTGTTGGCAATGATGCCGAGCTGGTCCTCGAACGCGAGTGACTGCTGCCGCGCCGAGGAGGAGCGCCAGCGCTGCACGAGGCTGCTTCCGGTTCCTGCCAGGAAGAAACCCAGCAGCAGAATCACAACGGCCATTGCGGCGTCGGCCGCCGGGAAGTGCCGGGGTGCCGATCTCAGAGGCGAAGACTCTTCACTGTCCATGACGTCCACTTTCATTCCCACGTAATGTCGTTTGATGCAGTTTGATTCAAGTTGATGCACTTTGATGTATTTACTAAAGTGTGATCCACGTCATGGTGATTTGTCTAGGAGCCGCCGGATTTGTGTGGATTGACCCCGAATGGGCGTGCGCCTACGCTGGCGCCATGCGTTGGGACACCCTGTTCACCGATCTGGAGGCACAACTGGCCGCCAGCGAGCGGCTTGATCTGGATGCTGAAATCGCGGAGCGGATGCGCGCGGAAGCGGCGGCCGTGGAGCTGGCAGACAGGCTCCGCGGATCACTCGGCCTGCCGATCAGCGTCCAGCTCTCCTCCGGAACGGTGTTCGAGGGCACCCTGAGCCACGCCGGCAGTGAGGCGCTGGTCTTGAATGAGCCGCGGCACCAGGTCTTGATCCCGTACGCGGCCGTGGTCCAGTACCTCGGGTTGTCTCTCCTGGCGGTTGGCGAGCCATCCAGAGTCCGTCAGCGGCTCGGCCTGGCGAGCGCCTTACGGGGGTTGGCGAGGGACCGGACGCGCCTGGCCGTCCTGGCAGTGCGGGGCGCGGCCGCAGAAACCGCGCTCCATGGCGTGATTGACAGAGTGGGGCGCGACCACCTGGACCTCGCAGTGACGGAGGAGGGGGAGGACCGGCGTGCGGCCAACGTGCGCCAGATGGTGACCATTCCGTTTTCCGCGTTGGCGGCACTCAGATCGGCCCGGATGGCGGAGGCATAGCGGGCTGGTGTCAGCGGAAAAGCCGCGGGCGGGTACTCTCGCCAGGGCGGCGCGGCGCCGCAAGACCGCAGGCTCAGACGGTCTTAGACTTGGCCTCTGCGATCATGCGGCTAGCCTCGGCGTAGCGCTCCTCGATGTATTGCTCGAGCATCTTTTCCTCCACACGCCACTGGCCGCGGCCGCCCACTTGGATGGCTTTGAGCTCGCCGCTGCGCACCAGCGCATAGGCGGCCGGAGCATTGATCTGGAGCTGCTCGGCAACATCTGCCAGGGTCAGGAATCGGGGCATAACCCCATTTTGCCACCGATGGGTTCATCTGGTGCCGTTATCCACACATTGAACTTGTTTGGCCCCGCATCTTCCCGTCCGGGCCTGCGACACGTCACAATGAGGGTTCCCGGCACCACCAGCCGGGGTGACAGACAGGGAGCGGGCGCATGGGCGTGAGCACGGTGGCCGGCGGTGCGCGGCTGAAGAAGCCTTCCTGGAAGGATCCCCGTCTCGTCGTCGGAATCCTGCTCGTGCTCGCCTCGATGACAGGAGTCATCGCGCTGGTGGGGGCCGCCGACCAGACCACGGAGGCGTACGCCGCACGGGAACCGATCGCCGTCGGTGAGAAAGTGACTGCGGACAAGCTGAACCGGGTAAAGGTCCGCCTCGGCGACGTCGAGCCGCACTACCTGACTCCGGAGGCGGGCCTGGGTGAAGGGCTCGTCGCAGTTCAAAGGATCGGCAAGGATCAGCTGGTGCCGCGTGACAGCACGGGGTTGCTCGACCTCCTGGACCGCAAGCCGGTGGCCGTCACCATCGACGAGATCCTTCCCGGACAGGCTGTGGCCGGCTCCAGGGTGGATGTCTGGGTGGCCCTTCCGGATACCCGCAACGGCTTCAGGCAACCCGCCCTGCTGCTCCCGGGGGCGGAAATCGCCCAGATCACTCCTGGCACCACCGCTCTCCGTTCTGCGCGGTCAACTGTTGTGATGGTCCTGGTCAAGGACAGCCAAATGCCGGAATTGCTGGGGGCGCAGGCCAACAAGGCAAAAATATCGGTCGTCTGGAATCCGGGCGGTACCGCCCAATGAGCATTCCGGTCGTGACCGTCGGGCGTTCGAGCGAAGACCTGGTCGGCGGGCTGGAGCGCCTCCACGGGCCGGTGTCCGTCGTCAGGCGATGCAGTGAACTCGCGGAACTGCTGGCTGCCTGCCAGAGCGGACTGGCCCGGGCTGCCGTCGTGGCGGAGGGCAGCGAGGAGCTGTCGGCGTCGCTGGTGGACCGGCTGTCAGCCGTCGGGGTAGCTGTCCTGGCCCTGACAGACAATCCGGCGGAAATGACCCGGCTGCGGGGGATAGGGGTGGTCGCCGAGTTCCCTGGCGTCGACGCCGCCGCCCTCGCCAGCCTGATCACAGGGGCAGTGGCGCAGCTGAGCGGAGCGGGGCCCCGGCCGGCATTGGGAGCCGACCTCGCCTTCACCGGGGCCGGGACCGCACTCCGCCCGTCCGACGGCGGTGCGGGCCGTTCTCAGGATGGTTCAGGGGCGGGGCAGATCATCGCCGTCTGGGGCCCCGCAGGCTCGCCGGGCAGGACCCTCATAGCTGCCAACATCGCCGGGGAACTCGCCGCGGAAGGCAATTCAGTGCTGCTGGTTGACGCTGACAGCTACGGCGCCAGCGTCGCGGCCATGCTCGGCCTGCTCGATGAAGCGGCCGGGCTGGCGCAAGCCTGCAGGCTTGCAGACCAGGGCCTGTTGGATGGGGACGCGCTGCGCAGGATCGCCACCCCGGTGGCCATCAAGTCCGGGACCTTCCGGGTACTCACCGGGATCACCCGTGCGGACCGCTGGACGGAGCTCCGCGCCGCCGCGCTCTCCCTGGTGCTGGACCGGGCGCGGGAGGTGGCCGACGTGACGGTCATTGACACCGGTTTCTGTCTGGAGGCCGATGAGGAGCTGAGCTTCGACACCATGGCTCCACGCCGGAACGCGGCGACACTGCGAAGCCTTGAAGTGGCGGACACGGTCTTTGCCGTCGGCGCTGCGGACTCCATCGGCGTGCCCCGGCTGGTCCGGGGCCTGGCCCAGCTGGAAGCCGCCGTTCCGCAGGCGTCACCGCGGATCGTGATGAACAAGGTCCGCGCCGCGGCCGTGGGACGGTCCCCTGAGCGGCAATTGCGCGAGGCCTGGGAGCGGTACGGACCGGGGATGGCGCTCTCCGGCTTCGTTCCGGCGGACACCGCAGCCGCCGATGCGGCGCTGCTGGCTGGCTCGCTGCTGCTCGAAACTGCGCCGGACTCCATGCTCCGAAGGGCCATTGCCAATCTCGTTTGTGCACCTGCCCAGCGAAATCGCAAATCCTCTGTGTTTTCTTCCACAGCGAAGCTCCTGTCAAAGGGCTAGGCTCGCCGTAGGGGCCGCAATGAGGCGGCCATGAACTTTTTGATGGAGGCGTTTGTCGATGTCGTCTGGGTCCAGCGTGGAGGATCAACCCGTTTCGATCGGTGCCGGGGAGGGGTATCTCGGGGACTATTACGAGCACCTTGCCGAAGACGACTCCCGCGGGTATGCGCAGGAAGTACTGACGGCCAGGGCCGAGACGCACCGCCAGGTCGCGGCCCAGCGGCTCCCCGGCATTGCCAACATCTCCATCGTTGACGAGCCGGACTGCAGCGTGGTCTACATCGTCACGGACGACATGCCCTTCCTCGTGGACTCCGTCAACGCGGAACTGGTCCGGCAGAAGTCCCCGATCCACCTGGTGATGCACCCGCTGTTCGTCGTCACTCGCAACCGCGGCACCGGCGAGCTCGTCAAGGTTGCGCGCGTTCCCTCCCACCTGGGCATCTCCAGCGGTGATACGGCCGCGATGCCCAACCTGTCCCACCTGATCGCTGAGGGCAACAACGCATCCCACATGGAATCGTGGATCGCCGTCGAGATCGACCGCGCCGACGACACCAAGCACGGGGAACTGGTGGAAGGTCTCGGCCGGGTACTGGGTGACGTCCGCGCCGCCGTCGAGGACTGGCCGAAGATGCGGAGTAAGGCTCAGGAGATCGCCCGGAACCTGGACAAAGTGGCCAACCCCGCCACGATCGCTGAACTCCGCCAGGCCCAGGAGCTGCTCCGCTGGCTGGACGACGGGAACTTCACGTTCCTGGGCTACCGCGAATATGATCTCAGGAACGAATCGGGCGAGGACGTCCTGGAACCGCGGGATGAGAGCGGCCTTGGCCTGCTGCGCGGGTCAGCCGACACCCCGCACCAGATCCAGCACCTCACCGAAGCCGGCCGGAAGAAAGCCCGCGAAAAACGCGCGCTCGTGGTCACGAAGGCCAACTCCCGTTCCACCGTGCACCGCCCGGCCTACCTGGACTACATCGGGGTCAAGAGCTTCGACGCGGCCGGCAACGTCAACGGTGAACGCCGCTTCATCGGACTCTTCGCCACGACCGCGTACGCCGGATCCGTCCGCGACATCCCGGTGGTCCGCGAAAAGGTGGCCGCCGTGCTGCGCGACGCCGGCTTCCCGCCGGATTCCCATTCCGGCAAAGACCTGCTGGGCATCCTTGAAACCTACCCGCGCGACGAGCTCTTCCAGATTGAAATTCCCGACCTCGCCGCCATCGCCACGGGCATCCAGCGGCTGCAGGAACGACGGCGCACCCGGCTGTTCCTCCGGCCGGACATCTACGGCAGGTTCATGTCCGCAGTCGTCTACCTTCCGCGTGACCGGTACACCACGAACGTGCGCCTGCGCATGGAAGAGGAACTGCGGGAGACATTCAACGCGGTGTCCATCGACTACGAGGCCCGGATGACAGAATCCGCGCTGGCGCGGCTCTTCTTCCGGATCAGGCTCCCCAAGGGCGCCGATGTCAGCAACATCAGCAGCGACGAACTGGAGAAGCGCCTCGTCCGGGCGGCACGGTCCTGGGGCGAAGGCATCTCCGAGGTCCTCCGCGCGCGCGCCGACGGCGGCAGGGCCGACCGCGCCCGCGCCGACGGCGGCGGGGCCGCCACCGCGGGGGCCACCCCCGCCGGGGAAGCTACCACCGGGGACAACACCACCAAGGAACTGGCTTCGATCTGGGCCGAGGCCTTCCCGGCCGGCTACCGGGTCGATTATGAAGTGGAAGATGCCCTGGAGGACATCGCCCGGTTCGAGAAGTACGGCGCCGCTGCCGAACGGGCCGGAGAAGGTGTCAAGGAAGAGCCCGGCGTCCACGTGTACCTTCCGGAGGGTGCCGGCGCCACGCTGGAGGAAGACGCCCGGGTCAAGCTCTACATGCTGGAGCCCAAGAGCCTGAGCCAGATCCTGCCGTACTTCCACAACCTCGGCCTCGAGGTGCTGGACGAACGTCCCTTTGAGATCGAGACCGCGGATCACCGCGACTTCTTCCTCTATGACCTCGGCCTGAAATACCCGGCCGGGGTGGACCCCCTCACGACGGGCCAACTGCTCGCGGCGTCCTTCGGCGCCGCCGTGACGGGTGCCGCGGAATCGGACAGCTTCGACCGCCTGGTGCTGCGTGAACGGATGCACTGGCGGCAGGTCATCGTGTTGCGTGCCTATGCGAAGTACATGCGGCAGATGGGCAACACCAACTCCTTCGAGTTCATGTCGGACACCCTGCTGGCCAACGCGGACGTCACCCGCGGGCTCAGCGCCCTGTTCGAGGCACGCTTCGATCCCTCGCTGGGTGAGGACGAACGCCGGATCAGGCAGGACGAGGTCCGGGCCGAACTGGACGCAGCCATCGAACAGGTCGCGACCCTCGACGCCGACAGGGTCCTGCGCACCTTCGCGAACCTGATCCAGGCCACGCTGCGGACGAACTACTACCAGAACAAGACCCACGTCAGCTTCAAACTGAATCCCGCCGCCATCGACGGGCTGCCGTTCCCGCGGCCCATGTTCGAGATCTGGGTCTACTCGCCCCGCGTCGAAGGCGTGCACCTGCGCTTCGGCAAGGTGGCCCGCGGCGGCCTGCGCTGGTCGGACCGGCGCGAGGACTTCCGCACGGAGATCCTCGGCCTTGTCAAGGCGCAGACCGTCAAGAACGCCGTGATCGTTCCCACCGGAGCCAAGGGCGGCTTCTACGCCAAGCAGCTCCCGGACCCGGCGTCGGACCGGAGCGCCTGGCTGGCCGAAGGCATTGAAAGCTACAAGACCTTCATCCGCGGCCTGCTGGATATCACGGACAACCTCATCACGACGCCGCACGGCGAGGCGCTTGTGCCCCCGGCCGGCGTCGTGCGCCACGACGAAGACGACTCCTACCTCGTGGTGGCGGCCGACAAGGGCACGGCGTCGTTCTCAGACATTGCCAACGGCCTCGCCGCCGAATACGGTTTCTGGCTCGGCGACGCCTTCGCGTCCGGCGGCTCGGTCGGCTACGACCACAAGGCCATGGGCATCACCGCCCGCGGCGCCTGGGAGTCCGTCAAGCGGCACTTCAGCGAGCTGGACCTGGACACGCAGTCCGAACCGTTCACGGTGGTCGGCGTCGGCGACATGTCCGGCGACGTTTTCGGCAACGGCATGCTGCTCTCGAAGCACATCCGTCTGCTGGCGGCCTTCGACCACCGGCACATCTTCCTGGATCCGACCCCGGACGAGGCCGTGTCGTTCACGGAGCGCCAGCGGCTCTTCGAACTGCCCCGCTCCTCCTGGGACGACTACGACAAGTCACTGATCAGCGCAGGCGGCGGCGTGTTCGCACGCCAGGCCAAGACGATACCCGTTTCGGCGCAGGTGAGGGCGGCGCTGGGGCTGCCGGACGGCACCACCCAGCTGAGCCCGCCTGAACTGCTCCGCACGATCCTGCTGGCGCCGGCCGACCTGCTCTACAACGGCGGAATCGGCACCTACGTAAAGGCGAGCACCGAGACGAATGCCGAGGTGGGCGACAAGGCCAACGACTCCATCCGGGTCGACGGCCGCGATCTGCGGGTGAAGGTGGTCGGTGAAGGCGGCAACCTGGGCATGACGCAACGCGGACGCATCGAGGCCGCGCTCCAGGGCGTCATCCTGAACACCGACGCGATCGACAACTCGGCCGGCGTGGACTGCTCGGACCACGAGGTCAACATCAAGATCTTCGTCGATCGGATGGCGGCGGCGGGAAAGCTTGACCCCGCCGAACGCGCCGGATTCCTGGCCTCGATGACGGACGAAGTCGGCCGGCTGGTGCTCCAGGACAACATCGACCAGAACATCCTGCTGCTCAACGACCGCATGCGGGTCTCCGAATGGAGTCCCAGCTACGAACGCCTGATGGACTGGCTGGAGAAGTCGGCGGACCTGAAGCGCGATCTGGAGGCGCTGCCCACCACGGAGACGCTGCAGGAGCGCCTCGAACAGGGCCAGGGGCTGACGGCGCCGGAGCTTTCCGTACTGGCGGCCTACGCCAAGATCGAGCTCGCGACGGCGCTGCGGGACAGTTCGCTGTCCGAGGATCCGTGGTTCCGTGAAACGCTCCGGGCATACTTCCCGAAGCAGCTGCGGGAGAGGTTCGACGCCGAACTGGACACCCACCCGCTGCGCCGGGAAATCATCGCGACGGTGGTGGCCAACGATATGATCAACATGGGCGGTATCACCTTCGTGTTCCGGGCGATGGAGGAGACCTCGGCCACCGAGGCCGCCGTCGCCAAAGCGTTTGTGGCGCTCCGCGAGGTCTATGAGCTGGACATCATGGTCGGGGAGCTAAATGAGCTGCCGGCTTCCTTCCCGACCGAGCACTGGAGTACCGTCCACCTGGACATCCGCCGGCTCCTGGACCGGGCCGTCCGCTGGGTTCTGAGCCAGAGCAACGCGTCCCGGCCGATCGCCGAGATCGTCGGGGAGTTCAAGCCGCTGATGGACCCGATGCGCGCCCGGCTGCTCGACTACCTGCGGGGCGATGACCATGCCCGGGTGTCTGCATGGCTGGAGAAGGCGCGCAGCTGGGAACTGCCCGAAGACCTGGCCCACCGCTGGGCGGAGCTGTTCGAAAGTTTCGTGCTGCTGGACATCGCCAAGATCGTCCACGTCAGCCCGGAGCCTGTGGAGAGCATCGCGCATGTCTACTACACGGTGTTTGACCGCTTCCACGCGGATTCCCTGCTGGAACGCATCACCAAGCTGCCCAGGCAGGACCGCTGGCAGGCGCTGGCACGCGCTGCCCTGCGCGACGACCTCTACTCGACCGTGTCGGACATGACCACCGCGGTGCTGGAGTCGACTCCTCCCGGAACCCCCGCGGAGGAACGGCTGGAGCTGTGGGAAAGCCAGAATGTCGAACAGCTGGACCGTGCGGAGAGCATGTTCGACGAGGTCAACGCCCTCGAGGCCGATGACATGGCCTCCCTGTCGGTAGCATTGAGGCTCTTGAGGTCAATCGTTCGACGCTAGGAGCAGCTTGCTGCCCGCCGCGTCGCAAATGGAGGTGCTGTGGCAATCTTTACGGACCCTATCAGGGAGCATGCTGATTTCGGCCCGGGGGATGCCGAGTGGCTTCACCTCCTGGTCGGCGACTGGCAGATGGTCGCCGACCTGGCGTTCGCGGACCTGGCGCTGTGGTTTCCGCATCCCGAGTTCGGCTATGTGGCGCTGGCCCATGTCCGCCCCTCCACCACGCATACGGTGTTCCACGCCGACTTCGTGGGGGAGGGGATCAGATCGGACCTGTTGCCGCTGGTCGCCAAGGCCTGGGAGAGCCGCACCATCGAGCGCTCAAATGAGACCAACTGGAGCAGCGATATGGCCCTGCGGGTCGAGGCTGTGCCGATGGTCCGCAACGGCCGGACGCTCGCCGTTGTCACGACGCACATGGATCTTTCCAGCTCGCGGATGCCGTCCCGGCTGGAGCTGACCTACCGGCAGTGCGCCTACGACTTGCTCCGGATGGGCACCCTGGGACTGTGGCCGGACTTTGCCTCGCCCACCGGTTCGCGCCGCGGCGCACCCCGGGTGGGGGACGGCCTGATCCGGCTCGACGCCGAGGGGATCGTCCAGTATGCGAGCCCCAACGGGGTGTCTGCCTTCCGGCGGCTTGGCGACGGCGAGTCGCTCGAAGGCCGGAGCCTTGCCGAGGTGACTGCGGGGCTCCTGAAGGACCGGCGCCTGGTCGATGAAACGCTGCCGCTGGTTGTCACCGGACGGATGCCGTGGCGCAGTGAAATCGAATCGCGGGGCGTCAGCCTGTCGCTGCGGGCCATCCCCCTGCGCGACGAAGGGCAACGGTTCGGGGCGCTCGTCCTGTGCCGCGACGTCTCGGAGCTGCGGCGGCGGGAGATGGAACTCGTCACGAAGGACGCCACGATCCGCGAGATCCACCACCGGGTCAAGAACAACCTGCAGACCGTGGCCGCGCTGCTGCGGATGCAGTCCCGACGCATGGTCAGTGACGAGGCCAAGCAGGGGCTCGAACAGGCCATGCGCCGGGTCGCGACGATCGCCCTCGTGCACGAAACGCTGTCCCAGGGCCTCACCCAGAGCGTCGACTTCGATGAGCTGATCGGGCGCCAGTTCCGGCTGTCCGCGGAGGTGGCCTCGCCGTCGCAGCAGGTGAAGACGCAGCGCTCCGGGCTGTTCGGCGAGCTGCCCAGCGACTTCGCCACCCCGCTGGCCCTGGTGATCAACGAGCTGGTGACCAATGCCGTCGAGCATGGGCTGGAGGGGCGGACCGGCACGGTCTGGCTGATCGCCGACCGCTCGGAAGGCGAGGACAGCGAGGAGCTGCTGACGGTGACCGTGGCGGACGACGGCGTCGGCATTCCCGAGAAGCCTTATGCGGAAGGCCTTGGCCTGCAGATCGTGCGCACCCTCGTCACCAGTGAGCTGGGCGGCAGCATCCGGTGGTCAGCGCGGGAGGGCGGCGGCACCGCCGTGCAGATCGTGCTGAGCCTGGCCACCCGCTGAGCCGCGCTGTTAACCGCGCAAGGGCCGCAGACCCTGAGGTCTGCGGCCCTTTGCTGCAGTCCCGCCCGAAGACGGGAACGTGCCGCCCGAAGACGGAAACGTGCCGCCCGAAGGCGGAAAAATCAGGAGGCGCGGCGGGCGCGTGCTGCGCGGCGCTTCAAGGCGCGGCGTTCGTCCTCGCTCATGCCGCCCCAGACGCCGGCATCCTGGCCGGATTCAAGCGCCCACTGCAGGCACGTATCCACTACCGGGCAGCGCCGGCAGACGCTTTTGGCTTCCTCGATCTGCAGGAGGGCAGGGCCGGTGTTTCCTACCGGGAAGAACAGCTCCGGGTCCTTGTCAAGGCACGCTGCGCGGTTACGCCAATCCATGCTGATCAGTCACTCCATTCCTGGGAACACGTTAAATGCCTTTGTGAAATTATTCACTAGGGGCTTCATAAGAAAGGGGCCCTCTGGGGCCCCTCGGTCATCTTGATTAAGCGTGTCACGTTAACGCTGTGTAAACAAGGGGTATTTGGGTTCGTAATGCCATGAAATCGTGAGCGATGCATCACATGGGCTGGCGGCGCCCTCACATTTAGACGACTATGTCCGGTACTCTGCCAGTGTGTCAAGACCCTCTGAGAACCCTTCCGAACCTGCCGGACCCGGCGCCGGGGGTCCTCCCGGGCAGGGTGTGCGGCCGGCCGGAATAACGGTCATCGCAGCAATTGTGGCGCTCGAGGCGGCCGCCCTGCTGATTGCTGCCGGCTGGTACGGAAGCCAACTGCTGACGGGAGCCCCGGTGCTCTCGTTCTGGGGTGCAGTATTCACGCTGGGATTGCTCCTTGGCTTTTCCCTCTGGCTCTTTGCCGTGGCCCGGTTCCTGTTCGGTGGATACCGCTGGCCGAGGGCGGGAGCCCTGGTGGCCCAGCTTTTCGCCCTCACCATCGGCTTCCCCACCCTGACGGGCGGATACCCTCTGGCGGGACTGGCCATGCTCGTGCCGGCCGCCGCCGCGATCGTGCTGCTGTTCGACAAGAGAGTCATCGCCTTCGCGTCCCGGACCGCTGGCGCCCCTCCGGCCCTGTAGCCACTTTCCGTCACGGCAAAGCGTCCGTCACGGCACAGCTTCCGGCGTGGCCGTGCCGGCGGCGGGATCCGCGGCCAGCTGCACCGCCATGGCCTGCCCGTCGGAGATCACGACGGCGCGTCCGGCCGGTGGGCTGGCCTCCAGCTCAAACCGGACCCCGAAAAGGTCTCCATCCATGAGGCTTCTGGGGCAGATCAGCACTCCTTTTCCGTGGCTGCGCGCGCAGTGCGCGAGGGGGACGCGCTGCTGAAGAGCCGGACTGAAACCGGCGGCCAGGATCACCGTCCAGCCGAGGCTGTTGAGGGAGAGCAGTTCACGGTTGGTTTCCTCGGACTGCAGGTCAAGATCGTCGGCCACCAGCACTGCCGCCCGATTCAGGGTGCCGGCACGGGCCTGGGCATGAGTCCCGGCCCAAAAATCCGCCGGATCCCCGCCGGCCCGAGGGTGCAGCCAGCCGCCACCCGATGGATTGAGGCCCGGGAGGGCTGCCAGCAACGATGTCTTCCCCGAGCTTGGACCGCCCAGGACAGCCAGGACGCTGCCGGCCGGGAGCGTGAGACTGACGGGCCTGAGATCGTCTCCACCCACCCCGAGGCAGAGGGAGACGGGCGCCCGGGACCCGGCCCGGGCGCGTCCCTCCACGGATGCGTCCGCCGGTGGGTCTGCGGGCCGGGGTCCCGCCGGTGGGTCTGCGTGCCGGCGTCCCGCCGGTGGGTCTGCGGGCCGGTGTCCCGCCGGTGCGGGGGCGCCGGCCCGGGCGAGCACGTCGGAGACGCTGACCCGCTGGGGCAGGGCTTCGGCCCTGAACGGCACCTGCCGCAACGACGACTCGGGACTCGTCAGCAGTCCGGGAGGCGGCGCCTCATAAAGCTGGCCGGCGCGGCCCGCCGCCGCAGCGTTCCCGGTGAAGGCGCCAAAAACGGCGACCCGGCCGGGAAGAGCCGGCAGCGCGGGCAGACGCGGCCAGGCAAGCCGGCCTTCCTCCGTTGAGCCGGCCGGCATGAAGATGCGGTTGGCGATACCGGCGAAAAACCGTGCTGTGGCCAGTTCGCGTTCGCCGGAGACGATGACGGTGATTCCCGCCTTCGCACCGTCCCGGATGATGTCCTGGACCAGGTCCTCGCCCCGGGCAAGCGGGCCTGACCGGAATACCGAAACCCACGAGCCCCAGCCGCAGAGGACGAGGACCAACCGCGGTGGGTCCGGAACAGCGGGCGCGCTGAGCCTCCGCGTCATTTCTTCGGCCAGGCGTTCCAGCACCCTGACCGCGCGGCGGGGTTCGTGCAGACCCGCCACGGCCCCGACCCTGGCCGACGCGGCGGTCCGGCTGAATGAACCGGCAGCATCAAGGATGTAGAGATGCGATTCCCGCTCCGCGGCCAACAACTGGTCCACCGCCAGGGTGAGGGCTGCGTCCGCGCCGCCCGCAGCCCCGCCGACCAGCCCCAGATGGCCGTGATCGGCCGGGTGCCAGCACAGCTCCGCGAGGCATTGCTGTTCCGGTAAGTCCAGCCAACCCAGCCGGACCGTGCCGCCGTCCCCGGACACCGCGGGCATTGCCTGGCTGGGAGGCGGGCCGCTGGGAACCGGGCGGACGGGAGGCGGGCCGCCGGCGGAGACGGCGCGCGGGAACGGAAGTAGCGTCGGGAGCGGCGCGGCGACCGGACGGCGCACCGGGCTGCCGCCCATGGCCGCCCACAGCCTGCTGCTTTCCGCTGCCAGCGCTGCCGCCTCCTGCACCCGTGTCCGCCCGGCTTCCTCCGCTTCACCGCTGCGCGCATCCTCGGGCGGCCGGCCGAGCCACTCGCCCGCGGTCAGCACGGTCACGGTTCGCGCGGCGGGCGGGGGCCGGTCCGGAGTGAGGGTGGCCGTCTGGAACTCTTCCGGCGCTTCGGTCCCCCTGGCCAGAAAGGCGCGCCCCGGACTGGCGATGGGGATGTCTGCCGCCAGCGCAGAATTCATGATGTCCATCGATTCCATCCCGGACTGGACGCGCAGGGCCACGCAGCTTGTGACATTCGCCCGGATGTCGGCCGTGATCGAGCCCTGCGGGCGCTGGGTGGCCATGACGAGGTGGATTCCCAGTGACCGGCCGATCGCCGCAATCCTCATCAGCTCGGTCAACGCTCCCGGGGCTTCGTCGACCAGCATCCTGAATTCGTCAACGACGATGACGAGGTGGGGGAGGACGGGTAGGGTCCGGTCCAGCGAGCGGTACATGATGAGATCGCGGGCCTGGGCGGACGCCAGCAATTGTTCCCTGCGGCGCACCTCAGCCCGGAGCGAGACCAGGGTACGGTCAACTTCCTGTATCCCGAGATCGCTCAGCATTCCCACGCAGTGTGGAAGCCCGGTCAGCGGGCCGAGCCCCGAGCCGCCTTTGAAGTCCACGAAGAGCAGGTTGATGCGGTCCGGCGGGTAGGTGGCAGCCAAGGCCGCCGCCAGCGTCCGGAGGAACTCCGACTTGCCCGAGCCTGTGGTGCCCGCCACCAGGACATGGGGGCCGTCGCGCTGCAGGTCCAGGTGGAGGGTTCCCTTCCGGCCTGTGCCGACCGGCACCGGCAGCCCCACCGTGTGGCCGGAATGTGCCCAGCGGCGGGCAACATCATTGGCGTCGAGGGGAAGGATCCCGGCCAGTGCGCCGCCGGCCGCCATGGCCTCCGGCCGGTCAGTGCACTGACGTCCGGCGGACCCCAGCCGGCGGCAATAGCGTTCAAACACCGGGGGAGGGACGAGGTCAGGCAGGAACGGGACCGCATCGGGGCCGCGTGTCAGCCGGGCCGTGCGCCCCCCGAGGGCAATGACGGAGCCCTCGGGTGGATCCGCGGGACGCGAGCAATCGATCACCTGCCAGCCCTTGCCGGCGGCTAGAGCGCTGAGTACGGCAGCCCGGGCAGTGCCTGGCGTCGTCGCGGGGATGAGCCCGCCGCCTGGGTCATCGAGGATGATCAGTACTCCGCGGTCACAGCCCGGACCCGGGCCGGCGCGCAGGTGGCTGGCCGTTGCGCCGTCGTGGCAGCACAGCGTCACCCGGGGGAGGAACCGTGCGGCGAGCGGGATGCACGCCGGGGAGCCGTGAATCAGGACCCGGGTCCGCCGGGCGGCAGGATAGCCGGCGAGCTGCAGGATGAAGGAGCGGACCAGCCCGGCCACGGCAGCCTCCGGGCCGGAGACAGCGGTGATGGCGGCGGGGTCGAGCGTCAGCGGCGCCAGGCCGAGTGGGGGTGGGAGGAAGAAGGGATCCGCCGGTTCCAGCCTGATGTTTGCCCGCTGCTCGGCGAGCCCAAGCCGCAGCCAGAGGGCGCCGGTTCCGGCGCGCGGTTCCTTGCCGTCGGCATCGCCGTGGGCGTTGTGGGCGCAAAGTTCCGCCGCGGACGGGGCGGACCGCCGTCGTCGTTCCATATCCTCGCGCGCAGCTGCCGCGAGGGCTGCCTTCAGCCCGCGACGCTGCCTCCGGCCGGACACCGCAGGGACCAGCATGGACGCGGCAGAGACCAGGCTGAAGGCCAGGAACATCCACAGCCCGGTCAGGAGCGCCAGGCCGACTCCGATGACCAGCGGCAATACTGCCGTGAGCAGCACCGTTGCGCGGCTGCCGTTAAACGGAGCGCTGTTCGCGGGACTGCGCACGGGTAGCGGCTCCGCAACGCTGCAGCCCGCGGATTCCGCCACCCCGGAATCCGCGGAACCGCCGCCGAAGATGAGGGACATCGTGGAATTGCCGCAACGGATCACCGAGCCGGTGGTCACCACCGCTTCGCGCACCCGCTTGCCGTCGACGGCGGTCCCGTTGGCGCTGTGCAGATCAACGATGGTCACCGCCGAGTCCGTGACGTCCAGCAGCGCGTGTTCACGGGACAGCTCGGCGTCCGGAAGGACGATTTCCGTCCCGCTCCGTCCGATCCGGAACCGCGCCCGCCGCAGCGGAACGATGGTCCCCGCGCCGGGACCGCTGTGCACGGCGAGGAGCAGCGGCGGAACCGCCGGGCGGCCCTGGCTGATGCCTGGGAGAGCCTGCGAGGCACCGTCCACCAGGACCGCCCCGTCACGCAGCGGCGGATCACCAACGCGCACGGCACGGACCGGAACCCCGTCCACCGTCAGCCCGCCCGTTCCGTAGCGCCTCGAGATGGCCTCTTCCAGGTCCGTGCCCGAGCACTCCGCGGGCACCTCGACGGCCAGCTCCACCGGGCCTCCCGCGAGCGCCGAACCTGGTGCCGGCACCAGGGTGCACTGGAATATCACTGGAACCTCACCGCAACATCACTGCAACATCACCGCAGGATCCTTTCTGCCGGAGCGGACTGTAGCCCACGCTAGAAGCGGCGGTGCGGTGGCGTCCCGGGGAAGTCCAGCCATGTGGATAAGGGACCCTGCGGGAACGGCTCGGCAGCGGCGGGGAGGCGCCATGACGGCTCCGCTGCGGCCGCGGGAACCCCCGGGCGCCGGAGGCTGGTCCGCGGTTCCGATCCCGCCTCGGGTAGGCTGGAGCAGCAGACAATGCGCAACATTGGGCTGCCCGCATTCGAACCAGGAGAGTTTGTGACCGCTGACCTCGTCATCGTAGGGTCGGGCTTCTTTGGCCTGACAATCGCAGAACAGGCCGCCACCGAGCTGGGCTTGAAGGTGGTCGTCATCGACCGGCGCCACCACATCGGCGGCAACGCCTACAGCGAAAAAGAAGAACAGACCGGCATCGAGGTGCACCGCTACGGTGCCCACCTCTTCCACACGTCCAACGAGCGCGTGTGGGAGTACGTGAACCGTTTCACCACCTTCACGAACTACGTGCACAAGGTGTACGGGGTGCACAAGGGCGAGGTCTATTCGCTGCCGATCAACCTGGCGACGATCAACCAGTTCTTCCGGGCCAACCTCACTCCTGGCCAGGCGCGCGAGCTGATCAAGGAACAGTCCGGGGAACTTGCCGGCACCGATCCCCAGAACCTGAACGACAAGGGAATCCAGCTCATCGGGCGGCCGCTCTACGAGGCGTTCATCAAGCACTACACGGGCAAACAGTGGCAGACGGATCCCAAGGACCTGCCGGCGGGCATCATCTCCCGGCTGCCCGTGCGCTACAACTACGACAACCGGTACTTCAACGACACGTATGAAGGCCTCCCGACCCACGGCTACACCGCCTGGATCGAGAAGATGGCCGAACACCCGAACATCGAAGTCCGGCTCAACACCGACTTCTTCGACGAATCACACGAGTACAGCAAGGACAAGGTTGTCGGCAACATCCCGGTGATCTACACCGGTCCCGTGGACCGCTACTTCGACTACGCCGAGGGCGATCTCTCCTGGCGCACCATCGACTTCGAGGAAGAAGTGCTCGACGTCGGAGACTTCCAGGGAACGTCGGTGGTCAACTACAACGACGCCGATGTGGCCTACACGCGCATCATCGAGCCGCGCCACTTCCACCCGGAACGCGACTACCAGACGGAGAAGACCGTCATCATGCGCGAATTCTCCCGCGCGGCGGAAAAAGGCGACGAGCCCTACTATCCGATCAACACCGCCGCGGACCGGGATCGCCTGCTCAAGTACCGGGACCTCGCAGCCGCCGAGCAGGACGTCCTCTTCGGCGGACGCCTCGGCACGTACAAATACCTGGACATGCACATGGCCATCGGCTCGGCCCTGGCCATGTTCGAGAACAAGATCCGGCCGCATTTCGAGGCCGGCGCCACGATCGAAAGCGGAGGAGTGGACGCATGAGCGCCGCTGAAGCGACACATGGCTGGAACCCGATTCAGCGGGTCATCCTGCCATCGACGGACCAGACCGACACCGTACCCCTCTACGTTGACGCCGGCACCGCCAGCGGCATCCGGCTCCGGGAGAACGACGAATTCGCCCGCACGCCCAAGCTGCTCGAAGACAAGCTGCAGATGTTCAGCTCCGAGAGCCGGGTTGCGCATTTCGAGGACCTCCTCGGAAGGCACTCCATGCGGGTGCGCTCTGGCGAGCAGCTCTCGTTCGGCACCTACTTCAACGCCTTCCCGGCGAGCTACTGGCGCCGGTGGACCTCGGTGCGGGACGTCCGCCTGGTCGTCGAGACGAGCGGCCCGGGAACGGTCACGGTCTACAAGTCGAACGCCCGCGGATCGGTCCAGCGCGTCGACGGCAAGCACGTCGACGGCGACGCCACCTCCACGTTCGATCTTTCACTCAAGCCCTTCGGCGACGGCGGCTGGTACTGGTTTGATCTGGCCGCCAGCACCGGCGACCTGGTCCTGAAGAACGGTGCGTGGGAGGCTACGGGCGGTCCCGCGACCAAGGGTCAGGTGACCCTCGAAATCACCACCATGAACAAGCCCGACTTCTGCCTGAACAACGCCCGGATCCTGGCGGATAACCCGGACGTCCTTGAAAACGTCAAGGAAATCCTGATCGTGGACCAGGGCACGCAGAAGGTCGAGGACCAGGAGGGCTTCGCCGCCGTCCGGGACGCCCTGGGCGGCAAGCTCCGGGTCATCAACCAGGCAAACCTGGGCGGCTCCGGAGGCTTCGCGCGTGGCATGTTCGAGGCGGTCGAAAACGGCAGTGACTACGCCCTGCTGCTCGACGACGACATCGTCGTCGAACCCGAAAGCATCGTGCGGCTCCTGACGTTCGCCGACCATTGCCGCAAGCCGACAATTGTCGGCGGGCACATGTTCGACCTCTACAACCGCAGCGTCCTGCACACCTTCGGCGAGGTCGTGGACCCCTACCGGATCGTCCCGGCCCTGCCCCATGCCGACATGGAAACGCGGCACGATTTCAGCGTCGCGAACCTGCGCCAGACACCGTGGCTGCACCGCCGCGTGGACGTTGACTACAACGGCTGGTGGATGTGCCTGATCCCCACGAAGGTAATCCAGGAAATCGGGCTGTCCCTGCCCCTGTTCATCAAATGGGACGACGCCGAATACGGGCTGCGCGCCCGGGAAGCCGGCTTTGCCACGGTCTCAATGCCGGGTGCCGCCGTCTGGCACGTGTCCTGGATCGACAAAGACGACCTGGTCGGCTGGCAGGCCTACTTCCACGCACGCAACCGGCTGATCACCACGCTGATCCACAGCCCGTACCCCAAGGGCGGCCGCGTGCTGCGCGAATCTTTCCAGTCCGACGTCAAGCACCTCGTTTCGATGCAGTACTTCACCGAACACGGCCGGATCGACGCACTGCGCGACCTCCTGAACGGACCCGGCGACCTCCACAAGGTGCTCGGCACCAAGCTGCCGGAAATCAACGCGCTGAAAGCGCAGTACCCGGACGCCCAGCTGAAGGAAGACGTGGATGACTTCCCGGCGCCAAAGATCGGCCGCGGACCGATGGGCGGGACTGTTGTGGGGCTGCCCAGCAAGAAGCAGCTGATCCCGTGGGGCATCAAGACCGTTGCGCGCCAGCTCATCAAGGCGCCGGGACCGGAAAGCGCCGAACGGCCCCAGGGCTATCTGGCCCACCGGGACAACCGGTGGTACCGGGTGGCGCACTATGACAGCGTGGTGGTCTCCAACGCGGAGGGCACCGGCGCCTCGTGGTACCAGCGCGACCCGAAGAAGCTCAAATCCATGCTGACGGAAGCGACCCTGCTGCACGCAAAGCTGTTCCGCGAGTGGGACACCCTCGCCGAACAGTACCGCCGCGCGGTGGCCGAGATCAGTTCGATTGACGCGTGGAAAAAGACGTTTGAGGCGAACTCCAAGGACGGCAGCTAGGTGGCGGGTCAGGCCGACCAGCTGGTCAGGCCCGGCAGCGGGCGGGGCCTCCTCGACGTCTATGGGGACCGATTCCTCCTGAAGCTGCTGGTGCGCAAGGAAATCAAGGTGCGCTACCGTGGCTCGGTGCTCGGGCTGCTCTGGTCGTACGTCAAACCGCTGGTGCAGTTCCTGATCTATTTCATGGCGCTGGGCATCTTCCTGAATCTCCAGCGGGGCACGCCGAACTATGCGATCTATCTCTTCGCCGGCATCGTGCTGGTGAATTTCTTCACGGAGTCGCTGTCCAACGCCACCCGCTCCGTCGTGGACAACCGCGATCTGATCCGGAAGATCTACCTGCCTCGGGAACTGTTCCCGGTCGCCACGGTCTGGGTCTCGGCTGCCCATTTCCTGCCGCAGCTCCTGGTGCTGATCGGCGCTTGCCTGGTGGTGGGATGGACGCCGTCGATCCTGCAGCTGGCCGCCGTGGTCCTGGTCTTCCTGATGGTCGCGGTTCTCGCCACCGGCCTGGGCCTGATGTTCGGGGCGGTCAACGTCTATTTCCGCGACTCCGAGAACATCGTGGACATGATCGTCATGATCGTCACGTGGGCGTCCCCCGTCCTGTACGTCTGGTCGATGGTCGAGCGGGTGATGGGACCGTGGTTCTGGATCTACCAGCTGAACCCGATGACGGTCGCCGTCGAAATCTTCCACTGGGCCTTCTGGGAGCCGACGCTCAAAGCCGACCAGCTGGTGAGCGGAACCATGCCGCCTGACCTGCTGACCGTATGGCTCCCGGTCGCCCTGCTGATGACGATCGTGGTGCTGTTCCTCGGACAGCTCACGTTCCGCCGGCTCGCCGTCCATTTCGCACAGGAGCTTTAAGATGACTTCGCACGGCCACGTCGCCATCAGCTGTGAGGGCCTCAGGAAGCAGTTCGTGCTGCGCCACACCCGGTCCCTGAAGGAAGCCCTCGTGTGGCTGGTGAAGGGCCGCAAGGGGGATCTATCCAAGAAATTCCTGGCGCTCAAGGACGTCTCCCTCGAGGTCAAGCAGGGCGAGACCGTCGCCCTGCTGGGGCTCAACGGGTCCGGCAAGTCCACCCTCCTGAAGCTGATCTCGGGCGTGCTGCAGCCCGACGGCGGGACCGTGCGCACGAGGGGCCGGGTGGCGGGCCTGATTGAGGTCGGCGCCGGCTTCCACCACGACCTCAGCGGCCGCGACAACGTCTACCTCAACGGCGCGATCCTCGGCATGACCGAGAAACAGATCGACGAGAAGTTCGACTCCATCGTGGAATTCTCCGAGATCGGCGAGTTCATCGACACGGAAGTGAAGTTCTACTCCTCGGGCATGTACCTGCGGCTGGCGTTCTCCATCGCGGTGCACACCGACCCCGAAGTCTTCCTCATCGACGAGATTCTCGCCGTCGGTGACGAGCCGTTCCAGCGCAAGTGCATCGCCAAGATCAAGGAACTCTCGGACAAAGGCAAGACCCTGTTCGTGGTCAGCCATGACCTGGACCTGGTCGCCACGGTCTGTGAACGGGGCGTGCTGCTGGAGCACGGCGCGGTCATCATGGACGGGGAAGTGCACGACGTCGTCGGCGAACTCCGGCGAAGGTCCGTCTCGCTGTAGCGCCGCGGCCCCGGCGGCAACGCCCCTGGTTCCGGTCCGGTCTGCGGTCCGTCAGCTGCCGCAGGCCGTGATCTTGTAGAGCTTTGCCTTGCCCTGGCTGTCGATCAGCTGCAGGCCTGGGTTCTGATCCAGGCGGGTCAGGCCGGGGGGCGTGTGGTATTCGCGGTGCACTTCCCTGGTGCCGAAGTCCAGGACGTAGAAGCCGTGTTCTTCCCGGACGGCCTGGCAGACGCTCGGATCCGTTGAGACGCGCCCCAGGCCGTCATAGATTGTCTGGAGCTCCGGGGAGACATAGCTTAGGATGTGCAGCTGCGCGGATTTCCGGTCGCCAAGGGCGTAGGACAGTGCGGCGCCCGTATACGGATTGTCGATCAGAACGGCGTCCTCGGGCACTGTCTGCGGGAGGCGCTTCAAGACTGCCAGTTCGTCCGGGGACACCAGCAGGGAGGAGGCGTCCAGCCGGTAGTGGGACGCGGCCAGCCGCACCTCCTCCCTGAGGCCGCCCTGCTGGCCCAGGACGACGGCTGCGAGGACCAGGACCATTCCCCCCGCGGTGCGGTAGGCCAGCCGCGCCGGCGCGCTCCAGCCGGCGGGACCGTCCACGGCCCGGTCGACGCGACGATACCGCTTTCGGGCGGCCGGGAGCGCGCCGGCGGCCCAATCGATGCCGACGGCGACGAGCACCACGGCGACCACCGGGAGAAGCGCAGCAACGCGGAGACTGTCGTTGTACCAGACCCCCGTCAGAAAGTCCCGCGTCGGAGACTCCGGAAAGCCGGCGACGACGATGTAGAGGCCCGCAAACAGGATGAAGACCAGCCCCAGCCAGGCAAAGCGTTTCGGCACCTTGAAACATGCCCAGAGGCCAAGAAGCGCCAGAGGCGCCACAAACCAGGCCGGGGGAAGATCCACGGGGGACGTCATCAGGGCTTCACCAAAAGCCTGCGGCATGGTGCCGCGGGGTTTCCAGAACGAGGCATCCGCCGGCGGCCGCAGCACGATCCACAAAGCCACGAACGCGGCACTGTACGCGCACACCGACGAAACGTATTTTACGAAACGGCCCCGCGCGGTCCGTCGGCTACGCCATGCCGGCCCGAACCACCGCCACGCGAGGGAACCTGCCATGGGCAATGTCCAGGTCAGCCAGGCCGTGAAGGTGGTGGGGTGCGCGACGGCGAGCCCGGCGAGTCCCAGCAGCAGTGCCAGGGCCGTGGCCAGATCGCGCCGGTCCGATCCCGGTGCGAGGCCGGCGAGCGAGGCCGCCAGCGCGATGGCCGCCGGCAGGAGGCTGATGGCGAGCAGATTCGGGTAGAGGACACCGAAATCCATCATCAGGAGCGGGAAGGCACCCAGGGACGCGCAGGCGATTGCCGCCGCCACCGTAGCCGACGCCCGCAGACCGACGACCCACCGGGTCAGAAGGAGGCAGCCAAGGGGCCAGAACACGGCGGCAATGACAATGCTGGTGATGTTGACCGCGACCGGCACCTCCGCGCCCGTGGTCGACGCCACGAGGGTGGCCACGGCGTTCCAGCCGGCCGGGTAGAATCCGCCCCCGGTCATCC
The DNA here is from genome assembly GCF_040546335.1 of Arthrobacter sp. UYEF20. NCBI lineage: Bacteria > Bacillati > Actinomycetota > Actinomycetes > Micrococcales > Micrococcaceae > Arthrobacter > Arthrobacter sp. UYEF20. The sequence goes on from NZ_JBEPNP010000002.1 coordinate 109,602, forward strand.
CGCCGATTGTCAGCGACGACGCTTGGCCGGTCTCGAGGGCAAACTTTACGGAGTTCAGGTGGAAGACGGCGTCATACGTCTGCGAGAGAGCTTCCGGGGAGCCGATGGCCAGGACCACGCTGGCAGCGACCAGCAGGGCTGCGCCACCGAAGGCGGCAAACGGCACGAAACCACCTCGCATCCGGGGCGCTGACCACGGCGCTGGCCAGGGCCGCCTCCGCGGGGCGGGAGGCTGGAAGCCCGGCAGCCGGGCGGCGCGCAACCGTACAGCGTACAGCCCCACGGCGGCCACCAGCAGCGAGACGACGGCGACCGGCACGAGGCCGAACCTGACGTCCACCAGCGGGGCCAGCGTCGACGTGACGACGATGATGCCCACCGACAGCAGGGGGGCAAGCGCCAGGGCATCGAATCCCTTGAACCGCACCGCCAGGGCAACCAGGAGTCCCGGTGCGATCAGGAGGACGGCGGCGCCGATGATCTGCGGTAAAACCGACCACCACATCCGGCCGTTACGGTTCTAGGAGGCCGAGCAGGTATGCACCGTAGCCGCTCTTGGTCAGCGGTTCGGCACGTTGACGTAGCTCGTCGTCCGTCAGGAATCCTTGGCGCCAGGCGACCTCCTCGGGGGCTCCGATTTTAAGTCCCTGGCGGTTTTCCACCGTGCGGATGAAATTGGAGGCGTCATTGAGGTCATCGAAGGTTCCGGTGTCGAGCCAGGCCGTGCCGCGGGGCAGAATCTCCACGCGGAGCTTGCCATTCTCCAGGTAGGTACGGTTGACATCCGTGATTTCCAGTTCGCCGCGTGGCGAGGGCTTGAGGTTCTTGGCGACCTCCACGACGTCGTTGTCGTAGAAGTACAGCCCGGGAACCGCATAGTGGGACCTGGGCTTCGCCGGCTTTTCCTCCAGCGAGATGGCCTGGCCCGCGTCGTCGAATTCGACCACGCCGTACGCTTTGGGGTCCTTGACCCAGTAGCCGAAGACGGCGCCGCCGTCGATGTCGGCATGTTTGCGCAGCTGGGTGCCCATGCCTTGGCCGTAGAAGATGTTGTCGCCCAGGACAAGGGCCACGGTCTCGTTGCCGATATGCTCTTCCCCGAGGATGAAGGCCTGCGCCAGGCCGTCCGGAGCAGCCTGCTGGACGTAGCTGAGGTTGATGCCGAACTGTGAGCCGTCGCCGAGGAGCCGCTGGAACTGCTCGGCGTCATGCGGGGTGGTGATGATCAGGATGTCGCGGATTCCGGCCAGGATCAGCGTCGAGAGCGGGTAATAGATCATCGGCTTGTCGTAGACAGGGACGAGCTGTTTGCTGATGCCGTGGGTGATGGGATGAAGTCGAGAGCCGGTCCCACCGGCAAGAATAATTCCGCGCATGGACTATATCCTCCCTTACCGGTCAGCGGTGAACCAAACCAGCGCACTGCCGGACGGACGCCGCCGCCTTCGCAGCGGACTCAGTTCTCATGCCCCCGGCCGCTGCGGCCCCGGAAGCCGTCCGTGATGCCCTTAAGCGCGTAACTGAGCCGGACGGTGCGCCCGGGCGCCAGCAGCGTGACCACCAGCAGGTGGCGGAGATCGGTCCAGATCCCTGCGGCCACCCAGGCCGGGTTGCGGGTGGCGTAGCGACGACCCACCAGGACCCTGTTCCTGAAGATGTAGTAGTACCGCCACGTGGCTGCGATGCGGACCTTCAGCGGCCGCCCGCCCACGTCAATGGTCCGTCCGAAAATGCTGGCCTCAACCATGGTCCCCAGGGAGTGGTTGAATTCCGTCTTGGCGAGGACGGTCGGCAGGCCGGCGTCGAGGGCGCGGAAGTAGTATTCGGTATCCACAAGATCGATGAACAGCTCTTCCCAAAAACCGCCGATGGCATCAAGGGTTGCCACCGGAATCAAGAGTCCGGACTGGATGGGTTCCCTGCCCAGGGCGATGCCGTTGCGGGATCCGGCGCGCTTGACCGGGTTTCCCTGAATCCGGGCGGGGGACACCAGGCCGGGCTGGATGCCGGCGGCCCGCGCGGCAACAGCGGCATCGTGAAGCGCACGGATGTAGCCCTGGGGCAAGTACGAGTCCTGGTCCACGGTGAGAATGTAGGCAGGCCTGCTGCCTTCCCGTGCCCGGCTGATGCCCGCATTCAGGGCCGCGCCAATGCCCGAGTTTTTCTCGAGCCGGACCACCTCGGCGCCGGCGTCCTCGAGGGCCGCGAAGATGGGGTCAAAGCCGGGCCCGCCGCCGTCGTCCACCACCACCACGGCAGTCAGCTGCCGCAGGAGGGATGCAACGTTGCTGATAAGCCCGGCGTCCGGCCGGTAGGCCGTCACGACGCCGGCGACGCCGCTGACGTGCCCGTTCGGATTTTCATGCATCGTGCGGCCACTCACCTTCCGAGGGCATGCCGGAGGAGCGTGCCCAGCGGCCCGGCAACGCCCTGCCGGAGGGCGTTGGGAACGTACAGGACCGCGTGGGCGCGTGAGGTCAGCCGCAAACGTGCCGCGCGGGTGGCCTTGTGCCACCCTTTCGCCGCGCAGAGACGCTCCGCAACCTCGAAGTAGTCGCGCTCACCGGTGAAGCGGGACCCGTCCACGAGCTTTGCCGAGGAAGCGCTGTTCGTGTGACGCCGGTACTTAAAACACGTTTCCGGCTCGATCAGAAGCTCGGCGCCGCCCAGGATCATGTCCATGACCAGGGCGAGGTCCTGGATCACCGGGAAGCCGTCGCGGAAGTCGTAGTTGCGGATCCGGTCCCTGCGGAAGGCCAGAGAGGGCCAGTACAGCCAGTCGCCGTGGAGAAGGCTGACCGCGAGCGCTTCGCCGGACACGAGGCGGGCGCCCGATCCGCGCGGCTTGACGAGGTGCTGCTTGACGATATCCGCCAGCGGGGCCGCGGCCTCACCGGTTTCGTCGATGACCTGGACGCCGGGCTGGATGATCCAGGCCTGGGGGAACGCCGCATGGGCGCGGAGCACCACGTCGACATAGTTGGGCAACAACAGGTCGTCGCAGCCCATGACCACTAAGACGTCCTGCGTTGCCAGCGAGACGCAGGTCCGGAAGTTCTCGGTAATGCCCTGGTTCGTCTCTTTGCGGAGGTAGCTGATCCGCGGGTCCTCCATCGCCTCGACGTAGCGGCGGACCTCATCACCGGGATAGGCGTCGTCCACCACCGTCAGGCGCCAGTCGCCGTTGCTCTGGGCCAGGACGCTGTCGACGGCCTGCTTCATGAAATTAGCGTCGCCCCAGTAGGGGATGAAGATATCGAGTGCCATGGGAAGTTTTCGGTACTCGCTACTTCGATATCGGTGACGCAGGCGCGTCGCCGCCGGAGTCCTGGGGCATCGCCTCGACCATGGTGCGCAGAATAGCCACTTCCTCGGCGAGCGTGCGGGTTTCGTCCTCGACGACCGAGATTTCCCACGACAGGTGCAGGCAGACGCCCAGCAGCAGCAGGATGCTGATGATAAACAGCAGGTTCGACGGCAGCTGCACGCCCACGGCTTCCGCGACGATGGTCAGAAGACGGGGAAATGCGGCCAGGATGAGGGTTCCGACGCCGACGATCAGCCAGAGCGCGGCGTACTTTTCACGGAGTTTCTTCCGCCGAAGCATTTCAAAGACGACCCCTACGATCGCCAGCGAGAGAATGAATGCCGCCAGATTCGTCACAGTGCCCTCCCCTGAGCGTTGACCGGTGCCGTGGGAATCCGTGACGGCTTGCGGGTCAGTGCGAGCAGCAGGGCGAAAATCGAGCGTCCGAGGTAGATGGCCGCCTTGAGCGGATTGTGGCTGGGGGTGCCGCCCTGGCGCGGGCGCATCGCGACCGGGATCTGAGTCACTTTGCAGCCTGACCGGACAGCGACCACGAGGGAATCGATGGTGTCACCCAGGTACTCTGCCGGGTAGTGGTCCAGGTACTGGCTGATGGCCCGTTCGTTGGCCGCCCGGAAGCCGGAGGTCACGTCGGTGAGCCGGGTCTTGGCAAGTCCGGAAATCACTTTGGCCAGAAACTGCATGGCCCACTTGCGCGGTCCGCTGACCTCGTAGTCGCCGCGGTCGGCAAAACGGGCGCCGATGGAGATGTCGGCGTATTCCAGGCCGGCCAGGACCTCGTCGATGTTGCCGGGATCGTGCTGGCCGTCCGCGTCCACCTGTATCACCCGGCGGTAGCCGAGGCGCTGCGCGTACTTGAATCCGGCCCGCATGGCGCCGCCGACACCCAGGTTGAAGGGCAGGGTCAGGACGGTTGCGCCGGCCTCCTTGGCGATGTCCGCCGTGGAGTCAGTCGATCCGTCGTTGACGACGAGAACATCGTAGGGGCGTCCGACGCCGAGCACCTCGCGGACGGTATTGCCCACCGACTCGGCTTCGTTCCACGCCGGCATGATGACCAGGACACGGGTCGAGTCATGAATTTTCATAGTTCTCCAATATATCAACGGGCCCGGAAGCGGTTGACGAGTTCATTGCTGATCTGGCCCTCTCGTCCGCGGCTGGAGTCACGAAATCCGTGCCATGCGGCGATCGCCAGGCTGCCGCGGTCGGGGCTGAACGCGAACCGCAGGAGCTGCGCCTTGGATTCCTCCACCAGACGGCGGAGGAGCCAGGAGGGGTTCCGCCGCCAGTACCGCCGAATGAGGGTGGTCCCGTTGCGCACGATGTAGTACATCCTGAACGGGGAGTAGTAGTTAAAGGACAGGGCGCTGCCCTTGAGCCGCAGCGGCCTGCCGAACACAGTGGCCGGGAGGCGCGCCCCGAGCCGGTGGTCGACGGCGCAGCCGGCACCGATCAGCACGCTGTACCCGGCGGCCCGGACGCGGGCCGTGAATTCGGAATCCACGCAGTCGATGAAGAAGCCGCTGTCAAACCTGCCGATCGCGGCGAAGGTGGAGACCGGGATGAAGAAGCCGGACTGCATCGGGTCGAAGGCTTCGGCCAGGCCGTCCGTCTTCCCGAGTGCGGGGACACGGTGTCCGCTGAAGGATTCCGCCGATACGAAGCCGACCCTCCTGCCGGCGGCTGTGGCCAGGAGGTAGCTCGCGAGGGCGTTGTCGACGTAGCCGGCAACGGGCAGCGAGTCCTGGTCGAAGGTGAGGATGAATTCCGGCGCTGTTGTTGCCTCCAGCTCCTCGACGCCGCGGTTGAGGGCGGCGGCGATGCCGGAATTGCGGGGCATCGCCAGGACCATGACGCCCTGCTGCTGCAATCGGGCGAGGATGCCGGCCGCGGCAGGATCCGCGCTGCAGTCGTCCACCACGACGAGCTCATCGACCTGTGCGCGGATGGCGGCAGCGTTGGCCAGGAGGTCGTCGTCGGGATTGAACGCTGCAATTACGGCGGCAATCCGCCGCTGGCGTCTTTCAGTCACGCTGTTGATACTACCTTTCGACTGTTGACGGGCGGGCAACGCCGGGCAGGACCCGTAGGGCGGGGGCCAGCAGCCCCAGGAAGAGAATGGCCTCACTCACCGCCATTCCCAGTGCGACACCCGGAACGTTCGACGTCAGGCCGGCAACCACCATGAGGAGGACCCCGGCCACGGCAGAGACCCCCGTCCACTTCAGGACCGACTTCTGGCGCCGGGCGGGAATCAGGATATTCCTGATGAGGGGGGTTGACGCCGAAAGGAAGAAGAAGGACAGCCCGTAGTAGACACACGTCAGGGTATCGGCGCGCTTGTCGTCACCGAACATCACGCCGGACACCCAGGGGCCGAAGAAGCCCAGGAACAGTCCGCCCGCAATCCCGAGCACGGCGTGCGTGCCCAGGGCAACGAGGTGCCGTCGGCGCGGGTCGGCGGCGTCGCGCTCAAGCGTCCATCCCTGGAAGGTGTTGCCGAGGGCAACAACACTGAAGAGTCCCAGCCGGTAGATCGCGTCGGCGGAGGCGAACCCGGCGGTGGCCGTCGCGGACGGCACCGTGGCGGTGGCGATCGGCACGGGCGAGGACGCGTAGGCGCTCCCCGTGAGGTTGATGCCCGCCGTACCGGCGTGGGGGACGATCATCTCCCGGAGGACGCTCCGCGGACTCTTCGGGAACCAGGTTCCCGCCTCGCCGAACCGCTTGTGGAACGCCGCCAGCGCCGCCAGGGTCGCAACGACTGACACGACACCGTAGGTCCAGACCTGGCCGGTGACCACGATCAGGGGCGCACTGATGACCGCCGCGAAGAAGCGGGGGAGCGTGTCGTAGACCGCGAGGATCCGGGGTTGCCCGGTCCCGATCCCGTACCAGGCGGGGGAAAACCCGGTGAGGACAGTCGCCCAGGCCATGGTGATGGCATCGAGCCGGTACCCGTCGTGTGCCACGAGTGCGACCACCAGGGTCATGAGGGGCAGGACCACCGCCGCGATCACCATCCGGGAGCGGATGCTGCTGGAGTACAGGGCGGCCCGGGTGGGGGCGGCCCCGGCCCGGGCGATCTCCACGGGACCCGAGATGTTCCAGCTCCAGAGAATGATCGTCGCCCCAAAGACACCGATGGCCTGGCCTGAGGTGATGCTGGACCAGCCGGCCGCACCCACGACGCGGGCAATGATCGGCAACAGGAGGAACGGAAGAACCAGCGCCAGCAGCGGCAGCAGGGTAAAGCCTGCAAGCCGGAGCAATACGGGTCTCATGCGGTGTACGGTCCTAGTGCTCGAGGGCTTGACCTATCGATGATACGCGATTCCCCCCGTCCGGCCTTCCGCCGCAAGGGTTCACCTAGAGTGGTCTCCATGAACGATTTGACGACGCCGGACGGGCGGAAGATCCGGGTGAGCGTGTGCATGGCGAGCTACAAGGGAGCGGCGTTCGTCCAGGAGCAGGTAGCCTCCATCCTCGCCGAGCTGGGCGCCGACGACGAGCTCGTCATCGTGGACGACGCGTCCCCCGACCAGACGGCCACCATCATCGCCGCGATCAGGGACCCCCGCATCCGCCTGGTCCGGGCCGCCAGCAACCGGGGCTACGTGCGCACCTTCGAAGAGGCCGTCCGGCTCAGCCGCGGGGACTACATCTTCCTGTCAGACCAGGACGACGTCTGGATTCCCGGACGGATCGACCTGATGCTCGGGGCCCTCGCGGAATCCCAGGTGGTTGCCAGCAACTTTGACATGCTGGGGGGCGGCCCCCGGCCGTGGATACCACGGCTGCGCTCCGCCGACTCCCGCCGGCACCTCGCCAACCTCGCCGGCATCCTGGTCGGATACCGTGCCTACTACGGCTGCGGAATGGCGTTCCGCCGGGACGCGGCCAAATACTTCCTGCCGATTCCCCCGTACGTGCGCGAATCCCACGACCTCTGGCTCGCCGTCTGCGGCAACGTTGCCGGGTCTATTTCCCATCTGGACGCGTCGACCATCTGCCGGCGCCTCCACGAGGAAAACCAGACTCCTGCCGGCTGGCGGTCGCTCCCCAAAATAGTGGCTGCACGGATGATGCTGCTTCGGCTCATGGTCGAAGCACTCCGCAGGCGGCGCAATCGGTTCTGACGCAATCGGTTCTAAGCCAGCCGCGGGCGTTCGGTAAGCTGGCAGGATGCAGAAACTCCTCGTGACCGGCGGCGCCGGTTTCATCGGTTCCAATTTTGTCCACTACGTACTGGAGAACACGGACCATCACGTCACGGTCCTCGACAAGCTCACTTACGCCGGCAATGTGGAGTCCGTGAAGGGCCTTCCCGGGGACCGCTTCCGGCTGGTCCAGGGCGACATCTGCGATGCCGGCATCGTTGACGGGCTCGTCGCCGAAGCGGACGTGGTGGTCCATTACGCCGCGGAATCCCATAACGACAACTCGCTGCACGATCCGCGCCCGTTCCTGGACACGAACATCATCGGCACCTACACCCTCATCGAGGCTGCGCGGAAGTACAACAAGCGCTTCCACCACATCTCCACCGACGAGGTCTACGGCGACCTCGAGCTGGACGATCCGGAACGCTTCACGGAGGACACCCCGTACAACCCGTCGAGCCCTTATTCGTCCACCAAAGCAGGCTCGGACCTGCTGGTGCGCGCCTGGGTGCGGTCCTTCGGCCTGCAGGCGACCATCAGCAACTGCTCGAACAACTACGGGCCCTACCAGCACGTGGAGAAGTTCATCCCGCGCCAGATCACCAACGTGATCGAGGGGATCCGCCCCAAGCTGTACGGCAAGGGCGAGAACGTCCGTGACTGGATCCACGCCAACGACCACTCCTCGGCTGTCCTGGCCATCATCGACAAGGGCCGGATCGGCGAAACCTACCTGATCGGCGCCGACGGCGAGAAGAACAACAAGGACGTCGTCGAACTGATCCTGAAGCACATGGGCCAGGCCCCGGACGCCTACGACCACGTGATTGACCGTCCCGGCCACGACATGCGGTACGCGATTGATTCCTCGAAGCTCCGCAGGGAGCTCGGCTGGGAGCCCCGCTTCTCCAACTTCGACGCTGGCATCGAGGACACCATCGCCTGGTACCGGAACAACGAGCAGTGGTGGCGCCCGCAGAAGGCGGCCACGGAAGCCAAGTACAAGGAACAGGGCCAGTAGATCATGTCGATCGAGTTCTCGAAGAAGCTCACCGCGCACGAAACCCCCATCCCCGGCGTCGTCCTCTACGACCTCCCGGTCCACGGAGACAACCGCGGCTGGTTCAAGGAGAACTGGCAGCGCGAAAAGATGGTGGCCCTCGGCCTGCCGGACTTCCGCCCGGCGCAGAACAACATCTCGTTCAACGAAAAGGCCGGGACCACCCGCGGAATCCACGCCGAACCTTGGGATAAGTTCATTTCGGTCGCCACCGGACGGATTTTCGGCGCGTGGGTGGACCTTCGCGAGGGTCCGTCGTTCGGCGCGGTCTTCACGGCCGAGTTGGACCCGAGCCAGGCCATCTTCATCCCCCGGGGCGTGGGCAACGCGTTCCAGACCCTGGCGGACAACACCGCCTACACCTACCTGGTCAACGACCACTGGTCCGCGGATGCCCAGGGCCAGTACACCTTCCTGAACCTGGCCGACGAGACCGCAGCCATCGCGTGGCCGATCCCGCTGGAGCGGGCCGAACTCTCCGACAAGGACAAGGCGCACCCGCGCCTGGCGGATGTGGCGCCGATGCCGGCGAAGAAGATCCTGGTGGTCGGCGCGGACGGCCAGCTCGGCAAGGCCCTGCGGAAACTGTACGACGGCGACGCTTCCGTCGAGTTTGCCGGCCGGCACGAGTTCGACCTGGCCAGCGAGGATTCCTTCGCGTCCCGGAACTGGAAGAACTACTCGACGATCATCAACGCGGCCGCCTACACGGCGGTGGATGCGGCGGAGTCGCCGGAAGGCCGGGCCGCCGCCTGGGCGATCAATGTCACGGCCGTGGCGCGGCTGGCCCGCACCGCCGTCGAGCATGACCTGACCCTGGTCCATGTCTCGTCGGACTACGTCTTCGACGGCGCCCGCACGACGCATGCGGAGTCCGAACCGGTGGCGCCGCTGGGCGTCTACGGCCAGACGAAAGCCGCGGGGGACGCCGTCGTCAGCGTTGTTCCCCGGCACTACATCGTCCGCACGAGCTGGGTGATCGGCGAGGGGAACAACTTCGTCCGGACCATGGCCTCGCTCGCGGCGCGGGGGATCGAGCCGTCCGTCGTCGATGACCAGATCGGACGGTTGACGTTCACGCAGGACATCGCCGCCGGCATCCGGCACCTGCTGGAGACGGGCTCGGATTACGGCGTCTACAACCTCAGCAACGACGGCGAACCACAGTCCTGGGCCGCAATCGCCGCCGATGTATTTGGCCTGGCCGGCGGGCAGGCGTCACATGTCTCGGGCGTCAGCACGGAGGAGTACTTCAAGGGCAAGCCGGCGGCGCCGCGGCCCCTGAACAGCGTCCTGGCGCTTGACAAGATCCGGGCCACCGGGTTTCAGCCTCCGCAGGTGTCCCAGCGGCTCAAGGAGTACCTCGGCGCCGAGCTTTCGCAGGGCTGAGTCAGCCCTCAGTTGGCAGCAGTCCGGCGCCGCGCCGGAACAAAGGACCCGTTCGAGCCATGGCTGGAACGGGTCCTTTCGCTTGCGCCGGAGGCAGGCTTATCAGCGGTTGATCGATGGCCGGTTCAGGGCGGAACGCAGTTTCCTGACCCGGCGGGAGAGCTTCGGCAACAGCTCGAAGCCTGGATGCAGGTAGGAAAACAGTTTCGAAGCGGCGACCAGCAGCACTGCTGCGAATGCCACGGTGAGGACCTCCCAGGAGAGGGGAGGCTGCCAGCCGGGAACCGTGAACATGGTCTGCCAATTGGCCCACTCCTGCAGGCCGACGACGTAGCGCCGCAGCACGTTCAGGAACGCGTAGATGTGTGCAACCCAGGCTGCCAGCAGCAGGATCCGGGTGATGGTCCGGCTCTGGGGGCGCTGGTGGAAGGGGCGGAACCTCATGGCCAGGCCCGCGGAGATCAGCGCAATCGCGAACAGCGGGAGGCTGTAGCGTCCCTGCCAGATGAAGCCGGTGGTGTTGATCAGCGCTGCCTGGAGCGCTGCCGGCACCACCGCGAGGAATGCCAGTGCCACCCAGAAGGCTCCTTGCAGCCGGTAGGGCCGGACGAGGAACACCATAAGTACCAGCCCGATCAGCAGCAGGCTCCAGAAGGCGAGGACTCCCTGGGGCACCGGCGCGTCGAGCCACCCGGCTACGCCGACGTACTGGTGCACAAAGTCGAACGACCTGTCCATCATGGTCAGGAAGGCGTTGTAAGGGCGCACTTCTCCGCCGAGATTCGAAATGCCTGCCGGGGCTTCCCCTGCGGAAGCGGGCGCCTTCAGCATGATGAAGTTCCAGGCCACGCCCAGGACAATTCCGACGCTCGCCAGGGCCGTGACCGCCAGCACCATCCGGTTCCTGAAGATGGCTGCAACGTCGGCCCGCCGGAAGAAGAGGCATGCAACGATCGCGCCGCAGAGCAGCCACAGCAGCGACACGTTCCGGGTGTTGGCCAGCGTGGCGGCGGCGACGCCGACGGTCACGATGCCGGGGCGCGCCCGGTCCAGGTGCCGGGAGTTCTCCAGCACTGAAACCAGTCCACAGAATGCGGCCATCGAGGCCGCCACTTCCAGGGAGTTGGGATTGATGCCGCTCGCCAGGAACAGCACCATCGGCGTCGTCGAAATGCTGGCCGCGATGAGCGGCCACTTCGGGTGGCGGAGACGTGACAGGGCGGTGAAGCCGGCCGCGTAAAACGCGGCCGACATCAGGCCGCTGACGATCCGCATGGCAAACAGTGCGGGGGCACCTGACATGAAGAGGCTGGGCAGCCCGACCAGCCAGTAATAGAACGGGTTGTACAAGCCTGCCGAGGTGACGCCGATGGTTTGGTAGTTGTCATCCGGCGGTATGGCCGGAGCGCAACCCGCGGGTTTTTGCATCTGGAACGAAAAGCACATCTGGGATTCGACGTTGGCGATGTAGGACGGAACCTGAACGTGGATGCCGTGGCCGTAGGACTCTCCCGGTGCGGGGAAGAACTGGCCCCGGGCCACTGCGGCCGCCTTGATGGCGTGCGAGGGTTCATCCGGATACGCCATGAGCGGCGTCGCCAGGATCCACAGGGTGGTGAGGAGGGACAGAAGAGCGAAGACGGGCAGGAAGAACCTCAGCCCGCTGCGGGTGGCCGGGGACAACCCGCGCCTGCGGGAGCGGCCGCGCAGTGTGTTCTTTGTGCCAGCAGTGACGGACGACGGCGGGCTGCCGGTCTCGGTTGCGTGCATCAACTCGCCTCCCCGATAGTTTCAATCAGTTTGTTGGACTCGCGCAAGGCGGCTTCGCTGGGCGATGCCACGTTGGCGAAGTAGGTCGAGGCGACCTGGCCATCGGGGCTGAGCACGAATTTCCCCCAGGATTTCACGAGCGTGGTCAGCTGCGCGTTCTTGTATGAGCGGCAGAATGCCTGGTAGCTGACGACGCCCAGGGGGTAGCCTTGGGCGCTGGTTTCCGGAAGCGTGAACTCGACGCCTGTGGGGACGGTCCGGGTGGCGCCTTCCTGGGCAGCGACGGCCGCTGAGTCCTTGGAGATGCGGATGAAACCGTCACCGAAGCTAAGCAGTGCAGTGTCGAAGCGGCCGCCGATCGAGCCGAGATCCATAAACGCTATGGCCCCGTCTGTCTCGTCGACCTTGGATCCGACATCGGAGAGTTTCTTGACCTCGATCCCGTCTTCGGATTTCGGCCAGACGGCGGAAACGCCGGCCGTCCACTCCGGGGCGCCGCTGAGATATTTGGTGGACGCTGTCGTTTCGGCACTTGGTGCCGTCGCCGTGACCGGAACGATCTTCGCGGATGGAAGCGTGGTGTCGGGATTCAGCCCGGCGATCTCACTCGCGTCCCAGCGGGTGATTGCGCCGGAGAAGATGCCGGCAAGCACCGCCGGCGTCAGTTTCAGGCTCCGGATACTGGGCATGTTGAATGCAACGCCGATGGACGTGATGGAAACCGGGACGGAAAAAGCCCCCGACGGCCCGCAGGCCGCCTTCGTCCGATCCTGCTGCTCCACCGTGAGGGGCGCATCCAATGCCGCAAAGTAGGCCTGCCCCGTTGACAGGGCGGACAGCCCGACGTCGTGGCCATCGGGGGAGTAGTTCAGGGACGTGGCGTTGTTTTTCTTGGTCCAGGCGCTGCTCCATGCCCCGATCGGGTCTTTTTGCACGGGGGTCCCGATCGCGGTGAGAGAACCTCTGACGCCGTTTGCGGACGTCCCGCCGGAGCAACCGGCCACTCCTATGCCAGCGAGCAGAATGCAGGCCAAAGCCCCGCCTATGGACCGATTGCGCAACGAAAATCCTTTCCCAATCTGGAGTGTGCCGAGTCCTACCTCCCTACAACCCTAGCCTCTTTGCACTTGCGGCTTGCCATTTCGGCGGGTTGCAGCGGCCTCCGGTGCTCGGCACGGAACAGCAATCAGGCGCCGCACGGCGGTGCCGCTGCCCTGCCTTCGATGCTGCCGGAACGTCCGCCTGGCACTTAGGAGAACTTGTACGTGAATATGTCCTGATCGGACCACTTAAGGACCCGGTCCGCTCGGAGGCATGGATCATTCAGCGGGTGGGTGGAAGCGATTCCCTGCAGGTTCGGGATGCGCAGCTTGAGGTCGCAGGGGTCGGCCCCGACCATTGCGGAGTCCGAGCCATTGTTGCCGAACAAGATGGGTTGGCCAGACAGCCACTGGAAGTAGACGAATCCGCCACCGCGGTTCCATTCGTTTACATGGGCCTGATCCGGATCCAGCTTGGCCCATTGCGTCTTGTCGGGCCCGGATCGCTGCAGCCCGCTCAGCGACGGGACACCGTTGGCCAGCATGACGGTGTCAAATGCCGGTGAGTCGGACGCCCACACCCCATCCGTTTCCCGTGCAGTCTTTCCTTGATCGCGCAGGTAGCCTGCCGTTGCGGATACGCGCAGATCACCCATGCCGAAGAGCAACGGGTTTGCATTGATGACAGGCACCGCGGCCAGAGCGGAGACAAGCAGCATCGGCCAGATCCTGTGCGGAAACCGCGTCACGCAAAAGACCGCGACGGCGACGGCGATAGCCACAAGAGCGATGAACTCCTGCGTGATCACGGGAAGCTGGGACTGCTGAAGCAGGGAAGCGGCGTAGGCAGTAATCAGGCCGCAGGCGACAGCCGAGACAACCGGGAGCCGCCAGCCAGGCCTGGCCGGCAGACGGGAAAGCAGCAGGCAGACCAGGACGGCTCCGGTTATCCCGCAGACCTGGGCCGCCCGGCCGGGCTGGATGTAGTTCAGCAGGGGGATAGCTGCGCTCTGGTCTCCAAGGTTTATGGTGCACCAGGCGAGCCATGTCAGCCCGAATCCCAGCAGGACCAAGACGACGACGTTGTCCCGCGGCCGCCCAAACTTTCTGAGACCGACGAGCAGGAAAGCTGCCCAGACAAACGTGATGGTGAACGCCGTCGACAGCTCACTTTCGTTGCTGCCCACCGGGGTCATCTCCTGCAGCGCGCCCAGGGCCGGAGCGCCGAAGAGCATGCCGAAGCTCTGCGCCGCGCCCGCGGACCTGCGTGAGCCCGGGTACACGGATTCCAGCAGCGCCGCTATTCCAGCACGGTTTTCCCAGAGGACACCCCCGGCAAACACCATGGCAACCAGGCCCGCGCTGCCCAAAGCCAGGATTTTCGGCTTCCAGTTTGCCCGGCCGGCGAAAATCCAGGCGACGGTCGCAACAAGGATGGGCAGGCCAAGAACAAGGGACCACGGGATGTAAAAACTGGGCATTCCGGCGATCAGAATTCCTGCCGCAATGCTTTGCAGTGCGGGGATGAGGCGCTCTTGACGCGTGAACCGCTGGAACGCGGACAACAGAAGACTCGAACCTGCCACTGTGTAAGCGATGAGCTGGATCGGCATCATCGTCCACCACGATGCGGCCGGGGACAGCACTATCAGCATCGCTGCCAGCCACCCCCAGCGGCCGCCGGCACCTACCTGGACAAACCACTTGGGGAGGAAGAGGAAAAGCAGCAGTGCCGGCAGCCACCAGTGGGCAGCGAATACCATGGCGTCCGGCAAGAACGATGCACTGTGCAGGAGGGTGGAATCGAAGAACACAATGGATTCAAAAAAACCACCGGACGAGTAGCGGTGAACCAGATCCGCCGGGGCAGCAAGCACGCTCGTCGTCGGTGCGCCGCCGGTCGCCATGATCGAAAGGACAATCGGGGAGAATGCATTGTATTCGTCCGCCCGAATCCGGGACGACTCTCCGAGTTGAAGACCCAGGGGATGGCTCGAGTCCTCCCTGAGGACGGAAATCCCAATGGATGAAGTGGTGGCTCCGCAGGCCACAACAACCAAATAGGCAAGGACAACCGCAACCTTTAACGCATTGTCATTGAGGCATATCCACGTAAGAAGTTTCTCTTTAGATCGTGAAACACGTGAAGAAAATGTCGCTGTCGTTGGCAAACTATTAGTCCTAAAAAGGCTCGTCGTGGAATCGCTTTCGAATCTAACATGCAGGCAGATGGAGGACGTTTGGTGGGTGCCATCAGCCTGACGCGGCGACCTCAGTATGCTACCGTATAGCGGAGGGTTCCATGCGGACCCACCGAAAGCAGGGCACCTCGCTGACAGCGGACCCTCGGGTGATGCGGCCCCTCGGGCGATGCAGGCGGCGCCTATGTTGGATCGGTGCGCGGCCTCCCTTGAGCTGAAAATAGCCTGATCCGGTTTGATTGTTTCGGCGGCGTTATTACTAGCGTGGATAACGCAGGATCCACTGAAAGCTAAGAGGTTAAGTGCTCAGAAGGCATTCAAAAGTCGTGCTAAACAATGAGGTGGCCAGGTTCCTGATCGTCGGCGGTTTATCCTTCGCCATAGATTTCGGCCTTCTCACGCTGCTTCACGAGGTCTTCGGTGTTGAGCTGTGGTTGGCCACTCCGATCGCGTTCCTGACGAGTCTCGTCTTCAACTTCGTCCTTCAACGAGTCTTTACTTTCCGCGCGCAAAATGGCCGAAGCGTCAGTTTGCTCAAGTATTGCTTGCTGGTTGCCTTTAACACCGCGGCCGTTGACTTCATCGTCAATTTTGCTGAGTGGATGGGGCTCGGCTATCAGATCGGGAAGATTGCTTCCACTGCCCTGATCACGGCGTGGAACTTTCTCCTCTATAAGCACTGGATTTTCCGGTCCGGCAGCCGTGCGCCGAGTGACTCCGAAGAAATTTCCGCCTGACAGGCCCTTCCCCCCGCCTGGCCGGCCGACTCCCGCAATGCAAGAACCCGCGTGCCGCCTCCGCAGGACTTTGAGGGGTCACAGGCCCCCCGCGGCTTTGCTGCCCTTGTATCCGTCGGTGCGCATGCCGTCGCCGGCGTAGAACCACAGGCTGCCGTCGGGGCGGCGTCCAAGGAGGTCAGCCTTTCCGTCGCCGTTGTTGTCCCCGGCCCCGAGGATCTGGTCGTAGATGGACCAGCCGGTACCGATTTGGCGGCCGGACCGGTAGCCTCCGTTGCCGTTACCCGGGTAGAACCAGAGGCTGCCGTTGGGGTGTCGTGCCAGGACGTCGGGGATGCCGTCGGAATCGAAATCGCCGGAACCGACGATCAGGTTGTAGATGCCCCAGCCCGTACCGATTTTCGAGCCGGTTCGGTAGCCGCCGCTGCCATCGCCGGCGTAGGTCCAGAGTCCGCCGACCGAGTCTCGTGCCACCAGGTCCGGGATTCCGTCGCCGTTGGCATCGCGGGCCCCGACCAGTTGGTCAAAGACGTTCCAGCCGGTGCCGATCTGGCGGGCGGATTGGTAGTTTCCCTTTCCGTCGCCGGCGTAGAACCAGAGGCTGCCGTCGGGCCGGCGGGCCACCATGTCGGGGTTGCCGTCGCGGTTGGAGTCGCCGACGCCCACGAGCCTGTCGTAGATGTTCCATCCGCTGCCGATGACGCGGCCGGTCCGGTATCCGCCGCCGCCTGTCCCGGCATAGAACCACAGAGAACCGTCCGAATGCCGCGTGACCAGGTCCGGTTTGCCGTCACCGTCGGAATCCCCGACCCCCGTGACGCGGGTGAAGATGTTCCAGCCGGTGCCGATCTTTTGAGCGAGGTTGTATCCGTCGGTGCGCATGCCGTCGCCTGCGTAGAACCACAGGCTGCCGTCGGGGCGGCGTCCAAGGAGGTCAGCCTTTCCGTCGCCGTTGTTGTCCCCGGCCCCGAGGATCTGGTCGTAGATGGACCAGCCCGTACCGATTTGGCGGCCGGACCGGTAGCCCCCGTTGCCGTTACCCGGGTAGAACCAGAGGCTGCCGTTGGAGTGTCGTGCCAGGACGTCGGGGATGCCGTCGGAATCGAAATCGCCGGAACCGACGATCAGGTTGTAGATGCCCCAGCCCGTACCGATTTTCGAGCCGGTTCGGTAGCCGCCGCTGCCATCGCCGGCGTAGGTCCAGAGTCCGCCGACCGAGTCTCGTGCCACCAGGTCCGGGATTCCGTCGCCGTTGGCATCGCGGGCCCCGACCAGTTGGTCAAAGACGTTCCAGCCGGTGCCGATCTGGCGGCCGGATTGGTAGTTTCCCTTTCCGTCGCCGGCGTAGAACCAGAGGCTGCCGTCGGGCCGGCGGGCCACCATGTCGGGGTTGCCGTCGCGGTTGGAGTCGCCGACGCCCGCGAGCCTGTCGTAGATGTTCCATCCGCTGCCGATGACGCGGCCGGTCCGGTATCCGCCGCCGCCTGTCCCGGCATAGAACCACAGAGAACCGTCCGAATGCCGCGTGACCAGGTCCGGTTTGCCGTCACCGTCGGAATCCCCGGCCCACGAGGCCTTGTACGTGGACGAAAGCTGCAGTGGCGGCGCAGGGGGGGCCGCACTTGCCTTGGCGGCAAACGTGGAAAGTTGGGAGAACGTGCCGTTCCAGACGTTCGAGTCACCCGCGAACGGCCCCGTGCTGCTGTACTGCCAGATGCTGTAGTTGCTCCAGCTTCCGGACGGAACCGGTCCTGCGTTGTTCGTGAATGAGCTCGGGTAGGAGGCGACCCACAAGGGGTAGTCCCCGAAGCCGGACGGGTTGCCCAGGCACTGGTTCCACCATGAGGTGTTGGTGTAAATAACGGGAAGCCGGCCGGTCATCGATCGCACGGTGTTGCCGAAGTCGTGAACCCACGACGCCAGCTGCCCGGGTGACATGCCGTAGCAGGTGTTCCCGAAGTAGAAGCCGCTGATCGTCCTGCCGGCGTAAGGGTTGAACTCAAAGTCGAGGACCGGCGGCATGGTGGCGCCGTCGGCGCTCCAGCCGCCGCCGTTCCGGACGAAGTACCGTGCCTGGTCCGCCCCGGACGACCAGTTCGGGATCGCAAAGTGGTAGGCGCCGCGGATCATTCCCACGCTCCGGGAGCCCTCGTACTGGGAGCCGAAGGTCTCGCTGGCGTAGTAGTTGCCCTCGCTGGCCTTGACGTAGGCGAACCGTGCGCCCAAATTCCACTGCTGCTGCCAGTTGACGCTCGGCTGGTGGCCGCTGACGTCCATACCCTTGATGCCGAACGACGGCGACCACGTGCTCTGTGTCGTGAGCGTTCCGATCGCCGCGGACTGGCTGGACCTCTTGAGGGCCTGGGAGGACGAGGTGACCCGGGCCGATCGCTGGCCCATCTCTGCGCCGCCGGGACCGATTGCCGCGGCCATGGCCGCGGGGTCCTTGGGCGCGCCGGGAGCCGGAGCAGGGCTGGCGGTGGAGGGTCCGGGCGAGGCTGGCGCCGCCGCCTGGGTTGTGCCCCGGGAAGCGGATGGAGCCGGAGCAGCTGTCTTTGCGGCCGTGGGGCCGGCGGTCGCCGTCGGAGCAGGCGGGGAAGTAGCAGACGTGGTGGCGGCGGGAGCCGGCGTCCCGGTGGGCGACGGCTCGACGGCGCCCGCCGGCTGGGCCAGACCTGGACCGGCCAGGAGCGCGACGGCGAGGATGGTGGCCCCGATTCGGCGGCCGCACTGACTGGCTGGGGCAAGTAGGGTCCGCTTCATATTCCGCTCCGGAGCAATGACACGCTGTCCGAGCCGCGTCACGTAGGTCTAGTGCCCGGTTGAACTGCGAAAAGGCTGTCCGGGGCCAGAGATGGTTTGTTATCGCGCTCACCCTAACATCGGTGGATTTGTGAAACCAGTGGTTCTGGTGTTGCTCACGGGAAAGTTGTCATGTCGAAATCTTGGCAGTTATCCACATACCGCCTCGCGCGCTATTGTCGCGCCGATCACCCTCCCATAGCTTTAACCCGATTGCCCTGCCTCGGCGGCAGGGCGGCAGTCATAAATCGGGGGCCAAGTGGAGGCTGTGCGCATTGTTGAGGATGAAGTCCGCGAGCTGATCCGACGCCGCGGGCTGGACCCGCTGCGGCAGGCCGGAGAAGTCCGGCGCCTCGTCGAGGCAGCCGTCAGCGACTATGACGAGCGGGCCCTCCTGGCGCCGTTGCCTCCGATTGGACCCTTGGAGCCGGCCAGACGATTCGTCTTCGACGCCGTGGCCGGCTTCGGCGCCTTGCAGCCGCTGCTGGACGACCCCGGGATCGAGGAGATCTGGATCAACGCGCCGCATGAGGTCTATGTGGCCCGCAACGGCGAATCGGAGCTCACCTCCATCTCACTTTCCGACCAGCAGGTCCGGGACCTGGTCGAGCGGATGCTGAAGAGCTCGGGGCGGCGCCTCGATATGTCCTCTCCGTTCGTTGATGCCGCCCTTCCCGATGGATCGCGGCTCCATGTCGTGATTCCGGACATCACCCGGCGGCATTGGGCCATCAACATCCGCAAGTTCGTCGTTAAGGCCAGCAGGCTCGAACACCTTGTGGAGCTGGGAACACTCACCCCGCAGGCTGCGCGGTTCCTGGGCGCAGCTGTGGCCAGCGGCCTCAACATCCTGGTGTCCGGCGCCACCCAGGCAGGCAAGACCACAATGCTCAACTGCCTCGCAGCCGGCATCGGCACCCGGGAGCGTGTCATTACCGTGGAGGAAATCTTTGAACTGCAGTTTCCGCTGCGTGACGTGGTGGGCCTCCAGTGCCGGCAGGCGAATCTGGAAGGAGAGGGCGAGATCCCTCTTCGCCGGCTCGTCAAGGAGGCACTGCGAATGCGGCCGGACCGGCTGGTCGTCGGCGAAGTCAGGGAGGCCGAAAGCCTCGACATGCTGATCGCCTTGAATTCCGGGTTGCCGGGAATGTGCTCGATTCACTCGAATTCGGCCCATGACGCCGTGACGAAGCTGTGTACCCTCCCGTTGCTGGCCGGGGAGAATATCTCCAGTGCCTTCGTCGTTCCTACTGTCGCCTCCTGCATCGACTTGGTGGTCCACTGCAGCCGGTACGCCAACGGGCGCCGGCAGGTCACGGAAATCCTTTCGCTCGGACGCAGAGTCGAAAACGGCATCATCGAATCTTCCATGGTCTTTGCCATGATCGACGGACAGCTTCAGCCCAAAGCCAATTCAATGCCCGCTGCGGAGAAATTCGCGCGCTCCGGGTATGACGTCGCTGCGCTGCTGGAGCCACGCTAATGGCCCCGCTGCTCGGGGTGCTCGCAGGGGCCGGACTTCTGCTGATCTGGTGGTCCGCCTGGGAGCAGCCGCAAGCTGCCCAGCGCGCGCCGCGAAGCCGCAGGCTAGAGGACCTGCTGCGGACTGCGGGCATAGAGAAGGTCAGCGGACCGGGCTTGTTGGCCAGCTGCCTCGGCGTCGGGGCTTTTACGACCCTCGTCTTCTTCGCACTGACCAGGTCCTGGCCGATCTCGGGCTGCTTCGGATTGTTCGGCGCCTGGTTGCCGATGGCCGTCGTGAGGTGGCGGGCCCGGAAACGCGCCGGCGTCCTCCGCCAGCTCTGGCCCGACGTCGTCGACCACCTGCGATCCGCCATTCGGGCCGGCCTCTCGCTGCCCGAGGCTCTCATCCAGCTCGGAGACAACGGTCCGCTGGAGCTCCGTCAGGTGTTCCGCGACTTCGGTTCCGACTACCGTTCGGGAGGCCGGTTCGATCCGTCCCTGACCAGGTTGAAGGATCGTCTGGCCGACCCTGTGGCCGACAGAATTGTCGAGGCGCTCCGGCTGACCCGGGAAGTGGGCGGGTCGGATTTGGGCCGCCTCCTGGGCACCCTTGCCGAGTTCCTGAGGGAGAGCGCCCGGACCCGCAGCGAACTGGAGGCCCGGCAATCCTGGACCGTCAATGCGGCACGCCTCGCGGTCGCCGCACCGTGGATCGTCCTCGTCCTGTTGGCAAGCAGACCCGAAGCTGTAGCGGCCTACAACACGCCGCTCGGAGCGGGCGTCCTGCTGGGCGGTCTCGCGACCTCCCTGGTCTCTTACGCCATCATGTTGCGCATCGGAGCCCTCCCGGAAGATGAAAGGGTCCTGCGTTGAGCGGGCTCATGGCCAGCGCCACCGTGTGCGGTCTGGTCCTCGGCGGCGGACTCTGGCTCCTGCTCGTGCGGCTGCCGTTCATGAGACCCATCAGCTTTGCCGAGCGAATCGGGCCGCAGCTGAAGTCCCACAACCTTGAATCGCGACTGCTGCGCACAGCGGCCCGGGACGTGACCCCGTTTGGTCCGCTGGAACGGATTCTCCGGCCGGTGCTGCGGGACGCAATCGCCACTCTGGGCAAAATCAACCCCGGTACCTCGGCCTTGACGCGCCGGTTGGCCCGGTCGGGGAGCTCCAAGTCGCCGATCGATTTCCGGGCCGAGCAACTCCTGTGGGGAGCCGGGGGCCTGGTACTGGCCGTCGGCGCGGTGATGGTCTTCGGCGCCGCCGGACGGTTCAGTCCCACGATTGCCGCGGTGGTCGTACTGGCCGGCGCCGGCGGCGGTTACCTGCTTCGGGACTACGTGCTGTCGGCGCACATCAAGAGGAGGGAGTCCCGCATGATGGCGGAATTCCCCAGCATCGCGGAACTCATGGCGCTCGCTGTCAGTGCGGGCGAGAGTGCCACGGGCGCGCTGGACCGGGTCTGCCGAAGCGCCCGCGGCGAATTGTCGAAGGAATTCACCCGCGTTCTCGCCGAGACCAGGGCTGGGACGCCCCTGGTCGACGCGCTGCAGGGGTTCTCGTCAAGGACGGACCTGGGCCCGCTGATCCGGTTCGTGGACGGAATGATCGTGGCCGTCGAACGCGGGACGCCGCTGGCCGACGTGCTGAGGGCCCAGGCGCAGGATGTCAGGGACACGGCGAAACGCGAACTGATGGAATCAGCCGGAAAGAAGGAAATCGGGATGATGGTGCCGCTCGTTTTCGGGGTGTTGCCGCTCACTGTCGTATTTGCGGTGTTCCCGGGTCTGGCTGCCATCAGTCTCGGACTCTAGGCCAACAGGTAATGAACGAGGCCACAGGAAAAGAACAGGACCATAGCGTAGACAAAGCTCCAACCACCAGTACAAAGGGGACACAGTGAAACTTATTGGTATCCGCATGGCAATGTCGATCTTCGCCTTGAGCACGCTGCTTCGGCGGCCATCGGCACGGGCAGCGCGGGAACGGCGGCCGGCCCAGGGCCGGGACCACCCTGAACGCGGGGACGTGCCGGGGTGGGTGATGATCACCCTGATGTCGGCTGTTCTCGTCGCCGCACTGCTGGCGATCGCGGGGCCGGCGCTCGAGGGACTGTTCAACCAGGCGATGGACAAGGTCGGGCAGTAACCGGTGGGTGCACCCGGCGAATGCTGGGGCCGAGGTCTGGACCGGGAAGCGGGCCGGGAAGCGGACCGGGGCGCGGACCGGGAAACGGGCCGGGAAGCGGACCGGGGCGCGGCCGTGGTGGACTTCGTCCTGGTCGGCGGCCTGTTGACGCTGTTCTTTCTGGCCATCATCCAGCTCACCCTGGTCCTCCACGTCCGGAACACCTTGATCGACGCGGCCGCCTCCGGTGCGAGATACGGCACGCTCGCGGACCGCAATTCCGGAGATGCCCGGGACCGGACGGCCCAGCTGATCGGCGTGGCCCTCAACCCTGACTTTGCCAGAGACGTGACCACGAGTGAAACCACCTATCAGGGCATCCGTACTCTGGAGGTGATCGTCCGTGCCCCGCTGCCGGTGATCGGACTGATTGGGCCGCGGGAATTCCTGGAGGTGCGGGGGCATGCGGCCATCCAGTCCTGACTGCCAGGAGTCCAGCGGAGCCAATGGCTCCGAACAGGGGAGCGCGGTGGTGGAATTCACCTTCCTGTCCCTGCTGCTGATGGTCCCGCTCGTCTACTTCGTCATCACCGTAGGGCAGATCCAGGGAGGCTCCTTCGCCGTCGTCGGGGCCGCGGACCAGGCCGCCAAGGTCTTCGTTTCCCAGCCGGATGCGGTGAGCGGGAGGGCCGCCGCGGAGCAGGCCGTCCTGCTGGCGCTCGCCGACCACGGGCAGGAGGCCGGAAATGCGAGCCTGGACACGAGCTGCCAGCCGGCTGACTGTATGGCTGCCGGCTCCACCGTGACCGTCACCGTCCATCTCACCGTTCCGCTGCCGTTTGTTCCGTTCAGTGATGCCCTCCACCTCAATGCGAGCCGGCTCAGCGCCTCGGCGACCCAGCTGGTCGGACGCTTCCGGTGACCCGCACGATCGCCCGGCCGGCCCCCGGCGGCAGTCAGCACAGCGGGCGCCGCAGCAGGCGGCGCAGCGCTCGGCACAGAAGGCTGCACACAAACCACAGGGCAAACCACGGGGAAGGCGGCCAGATGGCGGTGCTGATCATCGGCTACGTCGTGCTCGCCCTGCTCGTCGCGACCGTCGTCGTGGCCGTGTCCAGCGTCTACATTGAGCACAAGAAGCTGCTCTCGCTGGCCGACGGCGCCTCGGTGGCGGCGGCCGACAGCTTCACTCTGGGGCAGATCGAGAATTTCACCGGAACGCCCACCGCCGTGCTGGACGGCGGAAGGGTCAGGGGCGCCGCCGTCGACTACCTGGAGCGCAACGGTGCTTTCTCCCGGTTCAGCGGCCTCGCCCTGGCTCCCGAAACCGGCAGCCCGGACGGTTCCACCGCCGTCGTGACCCTGAGCGTCGCTGTGCATCCTCCGGTGGTCAATTTCCTGGTCCCGGACGGCATCAGAGTCGAGGCGAGTTCGACGGCGCGCTCGCGGCTCACCCGCTAGCAGCCTGCCGCGCCGCCCGATCTCAGAGACGCCCGGGCGGTCCGGGGGCACTTTGAGGGCCGCGGCACGGGTTTCGCCGCCAAATACCGCCGGGTCCGCGTCAATGTGCCCCCGCCCGGCCACGGGCCAGGCCCAGCACCGAGGTCAGCCCGGGCGGACCGGCCAGCACGGATAGCGTAGGGTTAAAAAACCATGGCTAACATTGATTTTCCCGCAGAAATCCGCGCGCTGCGCGCCACCTACGCCTCCATCGAAAACGTTTCGAATGTCGAGGCGCTGAAGGAAGACATCGCCGAACTGAGCGAACGGGCCGGTGAACCCAATCTATGGGACGATCCCGCAGCCGCCCAGGTGATCACCTCCCGGCTCTCGCACCGTCAGTCCGAACTGGCACGCCTGGATTCGCTCACCTCGCGGATCGACGACCTCGAAGTCCTCGTGGAGCTTGGCCAGGACGAGGATGACGCCGCCTCCATGGGGGAAGCCGCCACGGAGCTGGAATCGATCCGGAAGGCGCTGAAGGAACTCGAGGTCGTGACGCTGCTGTCCGGCGAATTCGATGAACGCGAAGCCGTGGTCAGCATCCGCGCCGGCGCCGGCGGCGTGGACGCCGCCGACTTCGCCGAAATGCTCATGCGGATGTACCTGCGCTGGGCCGAACGCCACGGCTACCCGACCACCATCATGGACACCTCCTACGCCGAAGAGGCCGGGCTGAAATCCGCCACCTTCGAAGTCAAGGCACCCTACGCCTACGGCACGCTGAGCGTCGAGGCCGGCACCCACCGCCTGGTCCGGATCAGCCCCTTCGACAACCAGGGCCGCCGCCAGACCTCCTTCGCCGCCGTCGAAGTGATCCCGCTGATTGAACAGACGGACTCCATCGACATCCCGGACAACGAAATCCGCGTCGACGTGTTCCGTTCCTCCGGCCCGGGCGGCCAGTCGGTCAACACCACCGACTCGGCCGTGCGCCTGACGCATATCCCCACCGGCACCGTGGTGTCCATGCAAAACGAGAAATCCCAGCTGCAGAACCGTGCCGCTGCCCTCCGGGTGCTGCAGTCCCGCCTGCTGCTGCTCAAGAAGGAGCAGGAGGACGCCGAAAAGAAGGCCTTCGCCGGCGATGTGAAGGCCTCCTGGGGTGACCAGATGCGCTCCTACGTACTCAACCCGTACCAGATGGTCAAGGACCTCCGCACCGAACACGAGGTGGGCAACACCTCCGCGGTGTTCGACGGCGAGATCGACGACTTCATCGACGCGGGCATCCGCTGGCGGACCGACAACCGGAACGCCGAGAAGTAGGCCAGCGCCTGCGCCAAGCCTGGCGGACCGAGCCTGCCCGCACGATGCACTGACGGCTCCAATCGCGCG
Organism: Arthrobacter sp. UYEF20; assembly: GCF_040546335.1. Classification (NCBI taxonomy): domain Bacteria; kingdom Bacillati; phylum Actinomycetota; class Actinomycetes; order Micrococcales; family Micrococcaceae; genus Arthrobacter; species Arthrobacter sp. UYEF20. The sequence goes on from NZ_JBEPNP010000002.1 coordinate 134,521, forward strand.
ACACACCCCGCCGCTCCAGATCAACGGCAGTTACCCGTGCGTATAGTCGAGAAGCCGGAGCTTTACCTTCCCCCACCGAAAGCCCGCGCACCGGCAGCAGGACTGGCCATGAGCCACGCCCTGCAGGGTACTTAGGGCCATGATCCGATTCGAAAATGTCACCAAGGTCTATGACCAGAAGGCGCGCCCCGCGCTGGATTCGATCAACCTTGAGGTCGACCGTGGCGAATTTGCCTTCCTGGTCGGCGCCTCGGGCTCCGGCAAGTCGACCTTCCTCCGGCTGGTCCTCAAGGAGGACCACGCCTCCTCCGGCGCCGTCTACGTCGCGGGCCAGAACGTGGCGAAGATTTCCAGCTGGCGGGTTCCCCGGCTGCGCCGCGGGATCGGCGTCGTGTTCCAGGACTTCCGGCTGCTGCCGCAGAAGACGGTGTTCGCCAACGTCGCTTTCGCGATGCAGGTCATCGGCAAGAGCCGCAGCGTCATCCGGGACACCGTGCCCGAGGTCCTGAAGACCGTCGGTCTGGAGGGCAAGGAGAACCGCCTGCCGCACGAACTTTCCGGCGGCGAGCAGCAGCGCGTGGCGATTGCGCGCGCCGTCGTCAACCGCCCCGGGATCCTGCTGGCCGACGAGCCGACCGGAAACCTGGATCCCACCACCTCTATGGGCATCATGGGCGTGCTGGACAAGATCAACCAGAACGGGACCACGGTGGTGATGGCCACGCACGACGACGACATCGTCAACGAGATGCGCAAGCGCGTCGTCGAGCTGAAGAACGGCGTCGTGATCCGCGATGAGGCCAGGGCCCTGTACACCTCGATGATCCCGGTCGTGGGACAGTCGCGCCGGCTCAGGGACGCCAGCGGCCGGGACCCCGAGCCCGCTGCCGGATCAGCCTCCTCCACCGGCAGCGAGGCGCCCGCCGGCTCGCGCGCTGCCGCCCGGGCCGCGGGGGAGGGCCAGCTGTGAGGCTTGCTTTCGTTCTCGCCGAGATCGGCAGCGGCCTGCGCCGCAACCTGTCCATGGTGGTCTCAGTGATCCTGGTGACCTTTGTGTCCCTGACGTTCGTCGGTGCCGCCGGCATGCTGCAGCTGCAGATCAACCAGATGAAGGGCTACTGGTACGACAAGGTCCAGGTGGCCATCTTCCTGTGCAGTGACGGTTCGACGGCGGCCGGCTGCGCCACCGGCCCGGCGACGCCGGAGCAGCAGGAGAACCTGCGCGCGCTCCTGCAGTCGCCCGCGGTGGCCCAGTACGTCAACGACTTCCAGTTCGAGTCCAAGGACGACGCCTACAAACACTTCAAGGAACAGTTCTCGAATTCCCCGATCGTTGACTCCGTGACGCCGGACCAGCTGCCGGCGTCCTTTCGGATCAACATGAAGGACCCGGAGAAGTACCAGATCATCAGCGAGACCTTTTCCTCGCAGGCCGGCGTGGAGACCGTGATCGACCAGCGCCAGCTGCTCGAGCGGCTGTTCTCCGCGATGAATGCCGCCTCGCTCGTGGCGGTCAGCATCGCCGGCGTGATGATTATCTGCGCGATCCTGCTGATCGCCACCACCATCCGGCTGTCCGCGTTCAGCCGCCGCCGCGAAACCGGGATCATGCGCCTCGTGGGCGCCTCCAAGATGGTCATCCAGCTGCCGTTCATCCTGGAGGGCGTAATTGCGGCCGTGATCGGCGCCGCCCTGGCCTCGGGCACGCTCTGGGCGGTGGCCCACTTCTTCCTCGGCGACTATCTGTCCAGGCAGTATCCGGACACGGCCTTCATCTCACCCGGGCAGACCCTGATCCTGGCCCCGGCCCTGATCGGGATGGGCGTTCTCCTGGCCGGAATTTCCTCACTGCTGACCCTCCGCCGTTATCTGAGGGTCTAGCTTGCGCAACGAAAAGGGATGGCACATGACACCGACGGATCGACAGGCACGGCCGTTCAGCCAGGCCGGACAGCGCCTGGCCGGACGCCGCCTGGCCGGACTCCGCGGCCGCATGATCAGCGCCGCACTGGCGCTGGTGCTTGCGGCCAGCCTGGGCACCTCGACTCCGGTGGCGTTCGCGGACGAGCTGGAAGACCAGCAGGCCGCGCTCCGGGACGAGGCGGCCCGGGTCCAGCACTCCCTCGAATTCGTGGATGCCCGCATTGCCCAGGCCGCAGGCGACCTGGTCCTCTTCCAGGGGCAGCTTCCCGGGGCGCAGCAGGCACTCCTCGAGGCCCAGGGCCGGGTGGCTGGCGCCGTCAAGGAGGTCGAGGCCCTGGCGGCACGGGTGGATCTCGCGCAGCAGAACAAAGCCAAGATCACACAGCAACTGGAGACCGACAAGCAAAAGATCGCGGACACCAAGAAGCTGATCGGGCAGATCGCAACCCAGGCTTACAAGTCCGGCGGCGTCCCCTCCAACCTCTCGCTGTTCTTCGGCTCGAACAACGGCAGCCTGACGGAAACGATCGACCTCGCCGACCAGGCGATGCGCAGCCAGAACGCGGCGATGGACAAGCTCACCCAGCAAAGCGCCACGAACACCAACGCCCAGGCCCGCCTCGAAGCGGTGGAAGCCGAAATCAAGGACCTTAAGGCCAAGGCAGACGCAGCGCTGGCGCGGGAAAAGGCGGCCCGTGACGAGGCCGAGGCCAAGAAGGCCCAGGTGGACAAGCTCATCGCGGACACCACCCGGCTCGACGCCGAACTGCAGGCGGCCAAGCCGGGCATCCAGAGCCAGCTGGCTCAGGTCAAGGCCCAGCAGGACGCCGTCGCCGCGGAAATCGCCGAGCGCGACCGGAAGCTGCGCGAGGCCTGGGAAGCCGAGCAGCGGCGCATTGCCGAAGCTGCCGCGGCAGCCGCCCGCGCCCAGGGCCAGGAGGTCCAGCCCTACGTCCCCCCGGCGCAGGGTCCGCCGTCGGCGTTCGGCCTGCGGAGTCCCTTCAACGGCGTCCCGATCACCTCCGGCTTCGGTTGGCGCGCGACTCCGCCGGGCACCATCGACTTCTATGGCCAGGGTGGCTATATGCACACCGGCATCGACTTCGGCGCCGCCTGCGGCACTCCGGTCTACGCGCCGGCGGCGGGTACCGTATTCTCCGCCGGCTGGGCCAACGACGGCGGCGGCAACAACGTGAAGATCTCGCATGGTGTTGTCCAGGGCAACTCGCTGACCACGATTTTTTACCACAACACCAGCGTTGTTGTGTCCCGCGGGCAGCAGGTCAGCCAGGGGCAGCTGATCGCCTATTCCGGAACCACCGGAAACTCCACCGGCTGCCATTCGCACTTCGAGACCTGGCTCAACGGCCGGGCCGTTGATCCGATGAACCTGCTCTGATCCGCCCGGAGCGAAGCCTCGCGGCTGTACCGCGGCTCTGCCGTAAACTGGAAGAAATCCGCGCCGGAGTGGCTCCGGACCCCTGACCGCTGACCCCGCGCCCCTGGCGCGCAGCCAGCCAACACACGATTCAAGGAGTTCTACCGTGCCGAAAGAAAGTGGCCGTAAGGTAGTGGCCACCAACCGCAAGGCCCGGCACGACTACCACGTCCTCGACACCTACGAGGCCGGTATCGCGCTCATGGGGACGGAAGTGAAGTCGCTCCGCGCGGGCCACGCCTCCATGGTCGACGGCTTCTGCACCTTCTACAACGACGAATTGTGGATGGAGGGCATCCACATCCCCGAGTACCACCAGGGGAGCTGGACCAACCATGCCGCCCGCCGGCGTCGGAAGCTCCTGCTGCACCGCGACGAGCTCACCAAGATCTCGCACAAGATCCGTGAGTCAGGCTTCACGATCGTGCCGCTGCAGCTGTACTTCCTGGACGGACGCGCGAAGGTGGAAATCGGCGTCGCCCGCGGCAAGAAGGAATACGACAAGCGCCAGACGCTGCGCGAGCAGCAGGACAAGCGCGAGGCCCTGCGGGTGATGCGCGAACGGAACCGCCGCTAGCGGGAATCATTCTGCGGGGGCGTGCGTTATGCTTGATAGTCCGGGAAGGAAACGAGCGGAATCGGTTCAGCAACAGAGGAGCGGTTCAGCTGCAGACCTGTCCGGTTTGATAAAAAAATACGGGGATGATCGGTTTCGACGATGTTAGTCGCGACAGGTGAAGCGGGCCGAGGATGCAGAATTATCTCGTAAACGCTGTCTGCAAACCAATAAGTGCCGAATCAAAACGCACTGACTTCGCTCTTGCTGCCTAAGCAGTAAGACAGTCCGTCAGCCCGAGGTTGCTATTGCCCCGGATCCTGGCGTCATTTAGATAGCCACTGCTGTTTACCCCCGTCATCGGGGTGAACGGGACTCTTAGATGACTGGGCCCGGATCGGCCAGCTGTTTGCAGCGTGGCCGGGGCCGAGAAAGTCCGACGCAAACTGCGCCCGGAGAAGCCCTGACAACACGACATCGGACGGGGGTTCAATTCCCCCCATCTCCACATGGGAGCGCCGGAAACGGTGCTCCACCCCGTATAAAAAGGCCGGAAGCTCATGCTTCCGGCCTTTTTGATTGTCCGAGCTTTGGCTCCGTGTGCCCGGGCGTTCCCGCTCAGCGTTTATTCTCAGCGTTTCTTGATGTGCGCTACCGGGTCCGCGTGGGTTTCCGCGATGTTCTTGGTCTTCTTCTCGGCCCGTTTTTCCTTGATGGTTTTCACCGGCTTCTTGGCCTGGTGCTGGTGCGGCGTTTTGTCAGGCATTGCGCCCTCCCTGAGGCGGAGGGGCCCGCGTGGCCCCGTTCTTCTTAAGTTACGCCTCCGGCACCGCGACGTCCACGATGCCGACGAAGCGGCTGCCGACTCCCTCATACTCGCTGCGGACCAGCCCCTTACCGAGCGGCGGGATCTCATACGACGCGTGATCGGCGCAGATGACATAGGTGAACTCCGGCCACCACTTCTTCGGCCGGGCCGCTTCGGAGAACCCGCAGACCGCACAGGTCAACTGGACCCAGACCGGGCGCTTGCCCGTCCGGTTCGCCCGGGACTGGACCAGCCATGCCGGGGGATTGTCGAGGAGCTCGCCGAGGTCCGCATCGGAGAGACGTGGGGGGATACCGTGACGGTGAGCCATCTCCAGCGGAATATCGAGGATCTGGGCTGCAACACGTCGGGTAATCATCCATCAACGATACGTGATGGCAGGGCGGCAGCAGGCCCTGCAGGCGGCCTGGGCGCCGCGGTGTTAGGCTCATCACAAACCCGGTTCCGCCTTGCCACGGGAGGCAGTGAGGAAGGCAGCAGCCATGTCCGGAACGCCCGCCGCAGCCCTGTCCGTCCTGAAAAGACGCGTCCTGTTCGTCGCGATCATCGCCTCCTTCATCGCTTTCTTGGACGGGTCGGTGGTCAATCTGGCCCTGCCGGCGATCGGGCGGGAGCTGGGCGGCGGCCTCGTGGTCCAGCAATGGGTGGTGGACGCGTACCTCCTGACCCTCGGCGCGCTGATCCTGGTGGCGGGATCCCTCTCGGACCAGTTCGGCCGGGTCCGGGTCCTGCAATGGGGCCTCGCCGGTTTCACCGCCACCTCCGTGCTCTGCGGCCTCGCCTGGAGCGGGGAGTCGCTGATCCTGGCCCGCGGTTTGCAGGGTGTCGCCGGGGCCCTGCTCGTGCCGAGTTCGCTCGCGCTGATCGTGAGCGTTTTCAGCGGCCCGGCGCAGTCCCTGGCGATCGGGCGATGGTCGGCGTGGACGTCCGGGGCGATCGTCGCGGCGCCGCTGCTCGGTGGCCTCTCCGTCGATCTGTGGACGTGGCGGATCATCTTCTTCCTCAACGTGGTGCCGGCAATTGCCGTCTGGCCGGTCCTACTCAAACTGCGGGAACTGGATCTCGCGCGCACTCCCGGCGGCCGGATCGACGTCATCGGGACCATCCTGGCGGTCTTGGGGCTTGGTGGTGCCGTCTATGCCCTCATTGCCCGCGGCAGCATGGGCTGGGGCTCTCCCCAGGTCTGGTTGCCGCTGGCCGCCGGAGCCGCGGGCCTGACCGCATTCCTGATCCATGAGGCGCGGACTCCGGCCCCGATGATGCCGCTGCGGCTTTTCGCCGTCCGCAACTTCGGCTGGGGCAACATCGCGACGACGGCGATCTACGGCGCCCTGTCGCTTGGCTTCTTCGTGCTGGGCCTGTTCCTGCAGCAGGTGGCCGGGCTGCGTGCCACCGCGGCCGGCTTCGCCCTGCTGCCCTCCACCCTCATCCTGTTGCTGCTCTCCTCCCGGGCCGGAGCCCTTGCCGGCCGCTTCGGTCCCCGCTGGTTCATGACCGGGGGACCCTTGCTGTGCGCCTCCGGGTTCCTGCTGATGCTCACCATCGGCCTGCCGCTGAACTACGTCGGCCAGGTCCTGCCGGGGTTGCTGGTCTTCGGTCTGGGCCTGGCCGTCACTGTGGCACCGCTCACCGCGGCCATCCTCGGAGCGGTGGATCCCGAAGAAGCCGGGATCGGCTCGGCCGTTAATAACGCCGTCGCCCGTATCGCAGGCCTGGTCGGAATCGCTGTCGCGGGGGTGATCACGGGACCGGCCGTCACGACGTCGGGCCTGCACAACACCTCGGCGGTCACCGCGGCGCTGTTCGTCGTGGGGGCGGTGTGCTCCGCCGTCGGCATCCGGAACCGGCCGGGGGAGGCTAAGCAGGCGCCGGACGCCTCTAGCCAGCCAGGCTGAGGCCGAGCGCCGCGGCAGCAAGGCCGGCCAGCAGATTGGCGGCCACATTGAGTGCGGCGGCGCGGTAGCGCGTCTCGCTGACAAGCCGCACCGTGGCGGTGGTCCAGGAGCTGAAGGTGGTCAGGCCCCCGGCCAAGCCGGTCGCGAGCCCGGCATGCCATTCGGGTCCCAGGCCAAGCCGGTCCGTCACTCCGATGGACAGGCCGATGATGAAAGATCCGACGATGTTCACCGTCAAGGTTGCCCAGGGCCAGTGCGGGTGGGGCCCCGGGCGGTGTGCAAACCAGGAATCAACGGCGAACCGCAGCAGGGCCCCGGCCACCCCGAAGACGCCCACGAGCAGCGCGGCGATCATGAGACCCTTCCCCTCAGGTCGGACAGCGCCTTGCCGGACTTCCAGCCGGCGGCGGCGGCCCCGAGCCCGAGCACCAGGGAAAGCCCCAGATAGGCCAGCCAGGTTCCGTGGATGCCGCCGCGGAGCTGCTGGTCCACCGAGAAGACGACCGCTGAGAAGGTGGTGAAGGAACCCAGCAGCCCGGGGCCGAGACCGGCCCGGAGCCAGAAGGCGGTCTTGGGCCGAGCGATCCAGACGGTGGTGAGGGTGGCGAGCACAAAGCTGCCTACGACGTTGATCGCCAGGGTGGTCCACGGCACCGCGTCTGCCGCCTCCGGAAAGGCAAGGCCAGCCGCGTAGCGCAGCTCCGTTCCCAGCAACCCGCCGGCCGCCACGGCCGCCCACGCCCGCCAGCCCGGCAGGCCCGGGCGTTTCCCTGCCCTGGCCTGCTTCGGCGTGCCCGGCATTCAGCGTCCTGCGATACGGCAGTCTGCGTGGGCCGGCTCGCTGTGAACCCACAGCGCCGAGGCTACTTCCTCGGCGAGGTCCACCTCGCGCCCGCTGGCGCCGGAGCCGACACGGACGACGAGAGGGCCGCCGAAAGGCCTCCGGCCGATGACTTCGACGGCGGCGTCAAGGTCGATTTCCTCGGCGGCAAGGTAGCGGAGCAACTCGGGGTTTTCGTCGCTGATCCGGATGATCCGGCCGGTGTGGCCGTCGTCGAGATCGCTCATCCGGTGGGCCGGGGGCATCAGCACGGAGCCGTCGACGGCCGGGATCGGATCGCCGTGCGGGTCCCGGAGCGGGTTCCCCAGCTTGGCCGCCATCCGCTCGATGAAGGTGTCCGAGACCGCGTGCTCCAGCAGCTCGGCTTCGTCGTGGACCTCGTCCCAGCGGTAGCCCAGCTCCTGGACGAGGAAGGTTTCGATCAGCCGGTGACGCCGGACCATCAACAGGGCCAGCCGGACGCCGTCGGCCGTCAGTGTGATCGCGCTGTACGGCTGGTGGTCCACCAGGCCCTGGTCCTTGAGCTTGCGGACCATTTCGGAGACCGAGGAGTTGGCGACGCCGAGCCGCTGGGCCAGCTGCGTGGAGGTGATGGGTTTGTCCTGCCACTCCGTGAAGGAGTAGATGACCTTGACGTAGTCCTCGATGGAGGAGGATGGCGAGCTGGTCTTCACAGCCACAAGCCTACCGTCCGGCAGCCCCGGACAAGGTGAGCCACAGCAGCACCAGGTTCAGGGCAACCACCAGGACCACGCTGATAATGGCGGCAGTCCGGAGCGGGATGCCGTCCGCGAAGCGGCCCATGAGCGTCTTGTTGCTGGTCAGGACCACCAGGGGGACCAGGACGAAGGGAATGCCGAAGCTCAGCACAACCTGGCTGAGGACGAGGCCCCACGTGGGGTCGAAGCCCACGGACAGAAGCACGACGGCCGGGATCAGCGTGATGACGCGGCGGGTCATCAGCGGGATGCGGATCTTGAGCAGGCCCTGCATGATGGTTCCGCCGGCGTAGCAGCCCACCGAGGTGGAGGCCAGGCCCGAGGCGAGCAGGCCGACGGCGAAGATGACGCCGACGACGGGCCCCAGGTTGGCGGTGATCGCGGCGTGCGCCCCCTCAATGGTCTCCGTCCCGTCCTGTCCGCCCAGCGTTGACGCGGCCAGCAGCAGCATGCCGATGTTTACGATGCCGGCGATGGCGAGCGCCACCACGACGTCCCACCGGGTGGCCTTGACCAGCCTGGCCATCGCGGGCAGCGGAACATGCAGGTGCGGATTGGGACGGTGCCGGTCACGGGACAGGGCGGAGTGGACGTAGATGGCGTGCGGCATCACCGTCGCGCCCAGCATGCTCGCGGCCAGCAGGACCGTGTCCGGCCCCTGGAAGCCCGGCACCAGCCCGGCCAGGACGCCGCCGGGGCTGGGCGGGCTGATGAAGAGGCCGGCCAGGAATCCGATGGTGATGATGCCCAGCAGGAAGATGATGACGAATTCGAAGGGCCGTTGTTTGTTCTTGGCCTGTACCGCGAGCAGGAGCATCGACACGCCGCCGACGATCACGGCGCCGAGGGGCAGGGGCAGCCCGAAGAGCAGGTACAGGGCGATCGCTCCGCCCACGACCTCCGCGAGGTCGGTGGCTGCGGCCACGATTTCGGCCTGGACCCAGAAGGCGCGCCGCCAGAACGGCTTGAGCCGTTCGCCGAGGATCTCCGGGAGGCTCTTGCCGGTCACGATGCCGAGTTTTGCGGACTGGTACTGGACCAGCACGGCCATGACGTTGGCCGCGACGAGGACCCAGACCAGGAGGTAGCCGTACTGCGCCCCGGCCGTGAGGTTGGCGGCGACGTTGCCCGGGTCCACGTAGGCGATGGAGGCCACGAAGGCAGGACCCAGCAGTCCGAGCAGTGCCCTGCGCGCTCCCGGTGTCCGCCGGTTGGGCGCTCCCGCCGCCGGCGGTTGGTGTCCAGTTACTTCCAGCACTGCGGCTCCCATGGCTCGGGGCGTCAACATTGACGCGACGGTCGGTCCCGGCGGATGGTGGGCCGGTCCCAAAGTTATGACTGCCTACAACTGATTGTTAGGTATACCGAAACCATAAACCCCCGCGGCCACTGCCTGCAACGTGGCCGGACATCCTCAGGCCCGGACGGCCCGCCAGCTCTGGGTCAGGTAGGGCAGCGGAAGCACCTCGCCGGGGGCATGGCCCAGATGCTCGTGCAGGTACCAGTCGAGGTTGGCGAGCACCTTGGCCCGGGCCGCCTCACCGGCGGCAAGGTAGTAGCTCCGGGATTTTGCCAGTTCCATAATGTCCGCTGTGGTCAGCGGATCCTCCCAACGGGTCCGGTGGCTCTCGAGGCCGGCGAACTCGGGCCCGAGGGGCGGTTTGAAGTGGGGCTTGTGCACGTCGCCGGCATGCATGATCCGCGTGAGCCGGTGGACCCAGGGAACGGCGGTGTCCAGCTGGTTCCAGATCAGCCCCATTGCGCCGTGCGGGCGCAGGATCCTGGCGATCTCGGTGCTGGCACGGAGCGGGTCGCACCAGTGCCAGGCCTGGGCGATCGTGACAAGATCGTAGGCTGCCGGAGCCAGCCCGGTGTCTTCGGCGGTGCCCTCGGCGGCGGCCACGCCGGGCAGTGTCCGCCGGAGCTGTTCGAGCATATCGGCGGAAGGATCGACCGCGACGGTGTGCAGCCCGCGTTCAGCCAGGAGGGCCGTGAACTTGCCGGTTCCGGCGCCGATGTCCGCGGCGTCCCTCGCGCCGGCCGGGATCAGCCACTCGGCCGACTCGCCGGGATATCCCGGGCGGACCCGCTCATAGTGGGCGCCGCCGTCCCGGAAGCTCTGCCCGAGTTCCCGGCGGCGGTCCTGATGAAGTTTGGGTCCACCGTGCAGGGTGGGGCCGCCGCGTGCCACGTGCGATCTCCTTCGGCAGGTCTGATGGGTACCTTTCGAATTTACCGCACGCGGGCACCGGCACCGGTCCGGGGGTTCGTAGGCCTACTCCACCACCGCGCACGGCGCGGCGCCGGCGGTCCCCGGCGTGTTCGGTGCCCAGTGCGGGTAGCTGCGGGCGTCGTTGGACGGCACCCAGCGGCCGGCATCCACCACGTAGTCCCAGCCGAGGCCGGTCCGCCGCAGCTCCTGGATGCCGGCAAGCAGCCGCTGCGCATCCTCGAGCCGCGAGCCGAGGCCGAAGCTGGCCCGCAGCGAGCCCGAGGGCAGGCCCAGCCGCTTGAGCAGCGGGTGGGCGCAGAACCGGCCGTCACGCAGGCCGATGCCGTGCTCGGCGGAAAGGTAGGCGGCAACGAGGCCGGCGTCGTAGCCTTCGACCGAAAAATTGACGACGCCGATCATGCCGGCGCCCTGCCCGTCGCCTTCGGGGTCCGTGTCCGCGAAGATCCGGTGGACGCTCACGCCGTCGATCCGCCGGAGACCCTCGACGAGGAAGGAGCGGATGGCCTCCTCGTGGGCGTACCACTGCGTCCGGTCCAGGGCGGCAATCACCTGGGTGGCCCGGGCCAGTGTTGCCGCGCCCAACACATTGGGGGAGCCGCCCTCGTGCCGGGCCGGGCCGGTGGTCCAGCTGACCGTGTCCAGCCTGGCGTCGCTGACGGCTCCGCCGCCGGCCAGGTGCGGGGTGCCGGCGTCGAGCCAGTCCGGGCGGCCCACCAGCACGCCGGAGCCGAACGGCGCGTAGAGCTTGTGGCCGGAGAAGGCGAGGTAGTCGACGTCGTCCGCGGTGATGTCGATGCGCCGGTGCGGGGCGAGCTGGGCCGCATCGACGACGATCCGGGCGCCGTACTCGTGGGCAAGGGCGGCCAGGGTGCGGATGGGCAGGATCTCGCCGGTGACGTTGGAGGCGCCGGTGACGGCGAGCAGGCTGATGCCGCCTTGCGCCAGCTGCTCGCGCAGCTTGTCCAGAGTGGCGGCAAGGGTGGGGGCGGCCACGACGGCGCGGTGCGGCACTCTCTGCCAGGGCAGCAGGTTGGCGTGGTGCTCGATGTCGAGGTAGAGAACCTCCCCGGTGTGCCTGCCGTCGCTGACCGGCAGGCAGCCGGCCAGCAGGTTCAGCGAGTCGGTGGTGTTGCGGGTGAAGATCACGGAGTCGTCCGGGCGGCCGCCGACAAACTCGCGGACGATGTTGCGGGCGTTTTCGTACACGGAGGTGCTGATCTGGGAGGCGTAGCCGGCGCCGCGGTGGACGCTGGCGTAGAACGGCAGGATCTCGTTCAGGTAGGCCGACACCACGGACAGCGCGGGGGCGGAGGCTCCGTAGTCCAGGTTGGCGTAGCGGACGTGTCCGCCTTGGATCAGCGGGGCCTGGATCTCCGCCCCGGTGACCGCGGCGAGCGGCCTGCCGGCGACGGCGAAGCGGTCCGGGAGCGCCGCTGCGGACGCGGGGCGGCCGCCGCCGGAGGCAGGAAGGGAGGCAGGAAAGGTGGCAGGAAAAGTGGCAGTTGTCATGGGACCTCGCTCGAAAAAGGACCCCACGCACCGGGGATCCGCGCTTGCCGGGTCCGTTCCGGACCGGCCAGGTCGTCACCCGGGGCACCCCACCGCGAATGGAGGGTTGCCGGCCAGCAAACCGGGGTTTAGCGCTGGCACTCGTGACCTGCTTCGAGCCTAGGACATCCCGGCCGCCGCGGAAAAGGCCGGGCAGGAATGTGAAGCGCTTTGTTACGCACCGCAGTGGCTGCTGCCTTTGGTGCGTCGCACCCTACGGCGCGGCGCTGGCTGCGCTGCTGAGCTGGACATCAAGGCCGAACAAGGCCTCCAGGGCTGCCGTGTAGTCGGCCTGCCGACCGGCCGTGGCCAGCTCCCTGGCCCGGACGGTCGGTGTATGGAGCAGCCGCCGGACGATGCGGCGCAGGGCGATGTTCACGTCCTCAGCCAGGGCGCCACCACCGTGTTGCCGTCTGACCCGCTCCATTTCGGCGTCGAGGACGTCCTGGATGTACCGGCGCAGGGCAACGACGGCGGCGTCGACGGCACGGAGCGCTTCCTGCTCCTCGAATTGCCGGGCAGCCTGCCCGACCAGGGTATGGGCGAGGCGAAGTGCTTCGGCGTCCGCTGGGGGAGCGGCAAGCTGCACGGATCCCAGCGTGATCAGTTCGACGCCCGGCAGTTCCGCCACGTGCGGGTCGAAATCGTGGCTGGGAGCCAAGTCAATGACGGTAAGCGGACGGGCTGCGTCCTGCCTCCAGCGCGCCAAGCTGGCGGCGCCAATGCGAGCCCCGGTGCCGCTGCTGCCGATGATGACGTCTGCCGCGGCGGCGGCGGCGGGCAGCTCCCGCTCTGTCAGCGGCGTTCCGCCCCGGGCGGCCGCAAATGCAGCCGCCCGCCCGGAGTGGGAGTAGACGGCAACACTGATGCATTGCCTGGTTCTCAGGAGTTCCGCCACGTGCGCGGCGTAGGCACCCGTGCCTACCAGGACCACGGATGCCCCGGCCAGGCTTCCCTGGCTGGATCCTATGGCTGCCAGATCCAGGGCGACGGTGGCGATGGATCGTCCGGCGGCGCTGAGGGCTGTCCGCGCCCCTACCTCCTTGGAAACGCGGGAGGCCGCTTGAAACAGCCGACTCAACCGTCCGCCGGCCGTACCCGCCAGCTGGGCGTCGGCGAGGGCGCGGCGGACCTGGCCGGACACCTGGCGCTCGCCGACCACAACGGAATCCAGTCCGGCCGCCACCGCGAAGAGGTGCGCGGGGACCGACGCGCCCTGGAGGTACTCGAAATGCGACGTGAGCAGGGCGGCCGGCAGGCCGGAGCATCGGCTGAGGGCGGCCAGCGCATCGGACCGCGCGCACTCAACGTCCGGGGCCGAGGGGACTTCGCAGTAGATTTCGAAGCGGTTGCAGGTGGACAAGACCAGCGATCCGGAAACGGCGGGACTGCTGGCGAGGAGGTCCGGGGCGAGCTCGGCGGAGACAGCATGCAGCCGCGCAGCCGAATCGTGGTCCAGGTCCCGGTACCTCGCAATGAGCGCCAGTAGGACCGGCCCCGATCCGGATTCCCCGGATGCGGGATCCGCCGTTGGATGTGTTCCGGACATGGCTGTTCTCCTCCCAGAAAAGGGCCAGGCCGCGTCGCGGCGGGCACTCAGGCCCGCTGCCGTGGCCAGAGTGATGCATCGACCTTCGGGATATCTTGAGCGCGGGGAGCCCCGCGGCACAGCAGAACGACGGCGGACGCCCCCGCACGGGAGTCCGCCGTCGTCCGTAAGCGGGACCTTACAGCAGGTCGTCCAGTCCCGGGTTGAGGCGCTTGAGGACCTCCGAGTGCAGGATCGAGTTCGTGGCCAGGGCGTTGCCGCCGAACGGCCCGTCCTCACCCTCGAGCGAGGTGAAGCGGCCGCCGGCTTCCGTGACGATCGGGACAAGGGCCGCCATGTCATACAGGTTCAGTTCGGGCTCGCAGGCGATGTCGACGGCGCCCTCGGCCACCAGGCAGTAGGACCAGAAGTCGCCGTAGGCGCGGGTCCGCCATACTTCCTCGGTGAGGCCCAGGAACTCGTCGAGGTTTCCGCGTTCCTTCCAGCCGCCCAGGCTTGAGTAGGACAGGGAAGCGTCCGAGAGCTGGGAGACGTTGGAGACTTTCAGCCGGGTCGCGGCGGCGAGCGATCGGCCCATGTAGGCGCCGGCACCCTTGGCCGCCCACCAGCGCTTGCCCAGCGCCGGTGCACTGACGACGCCGACGACGGGCTCGCCCTCGTCCACGAGGGCGATCAGGGTGGCCCAGACGGGGACACCCCGGACGAAGTTCTTGGTCCCGTCGATGGGGTCGATGATCCAGCGCCGGGACCCGTGGCCGGAGCTGCCGAATTCCTCGCCCAGGACGGCATCGCGCGGGCGGGAGCGGGACAGTTGGCCGCGGATCGCTTCCTCTGCGGACTTGTCCGCATCCGTCACCGGCGTCAGGTCAGGCTTCGTTTCGATCCGAAGGTCGAGCGCCTTGAAGCGGCTCATGGTCTGGGAATCTACGGAATCTGCCAGTACATGGGCAAGGCGCAGGTCGTCGTTATAGCTCGAAGCGGGTTGACTCATGGTTCCAAACTACCGCCAAAGGGGGCGGCTCGCCGGGAGGCCACGTTGCCGGGCCACGGGAGGTGGACCGGGCGTGCCCGGCACAATCTAGGAAACGGTGCCGAGTTCCTTGACGTCCTGCGCTTCCATCCGCGGGTCCGTGCCCAACAGCCGGCGCAGCGAGGACAGCCTCGCCGGGCCGGATGGCCCCGCATGGCCCGCAGCCACCCACGCATCCACGCCGCAGTTGACGGCACTGGAGTCATGCTTGCAGCCCCGCTCACAGTTGTCGGTGCCGGGTTCGAGGTCCGGGAAGGAATGCAGGATCCGGTCCGGATCCACATGGGCCAGGCCGAAGGACCGGATGCCCGGGGTGTCGATGATCCAGCTGCCGGCGGGCGCATCGTTGACCTTGAGCGCCAGCGCGGAGGAGGAGGTGTGGCGGCCGCGCCCGGTGACGGCGTTGACACCGCCGGTGGCGCGCTCGGCACCGGTGAGGGCGTTGACCATGGTGGACTTTCCGACGCCGGAATGGCCCAGCATGACGGTGACTTTGCCGTCGAGGTAGTCGCGCAGCTGTGACACCGCGTCCTTGTCCAGCCGGGCGGAGAGCCCGTCATCCGAGCGGGCGTCGATGCCGGAGGCGGCCGAATCCGCCGTCTTGCTGATGATGACCGGGAAATCCAGGTGCTGGTAGTTGGAGAGGAGCTCGGCGGGATCCTTGACGTCGGCTTTGGTGACCAGCAGCAGCGGATCGATGCCGGCGTCGTAGGCTGCCACGAGGGCGCGGTCGATGAACCCGGTCCGCGGCTCCGGATTGGCGGCGGCCACCACGATCACGAGCTGGTCGGCGTTGGCGACGACGGCGCGTTCGATCGGATCGGTGTCGTCGGCGCTGCGCCGCAGCAAGGTCTTGCGGTCCTGGATCCTGACCAGCCGGGCGAGGGTGTCCGGTTCTCCGGTGACATCCCCCACGAGCGAGACGAAGTCGCCGGCCACCACGGGGTTGCGGCGCAGTTCCCGGGCGCGGGCGGCGATGATCTTGCGTTCGTGCCCGGTGCCTTCGCCGACCACGGCGGTGTAGCGTCCGCGGTCAACGGTGATGATGCGCCCGGTGACGGCTTCGTCGTGGCTGGGCCGGTCCTTGGTGCGCGGTCGGGTGCCCTTCTTGTTGGGACGGATCCGGACGTCGGATTCGTCCCACGAATCAGTGCTGCGGGCCACGGGGGGCGTCCTTTTCTGCGGCCGGTGCAACCGCGGCTTCGGCCCCAGGGCCCTGTGCCAGCATGGCTGTCCACAGCTTCGGGAAATCCGGCATGGTCTTGGCCGTGGTCGCGATGTCCTCGACCTCGATGCCGGGCACGGCCAGGCCCAGGATGGCGCCTGCGGTGGCCATGCGGTGGTCCGCATAGCTGCGGACCACACCGCCGTGCAGGGTGGCCGGACGAATGATGAGGCCGTCGGACGTCTCCTCGGCGTCGCCGCCGAGGCGGTTGATTTCGGCCACGAGGGCGGCAAGCCTGTCCGTTTCGTGCCCCCGGAGGTGGGCGATGCCGCTCAGGCGCGAGGGGCCGGTGGCCAGGGCACAGAGCGCTGCCACCGTGGGGGCGAGCTCGCTGGTTTCGTCGAAATCGCCTCCCTTGATCTCCTCGCCGCCGGTCACGGTCAAGGTGCCGTTCTCCAGCGTGACGGTCGCGCCCATCGTGGAAAGGATGCTGCGCCAGAGGTCACCAACCTGGGTGGTCCCGGCGGGCCAGTTGGGGATCCGGACCGTCCCGCGGGTGGCCAGGGCGGCAGCGAGGAAGGGCCCGGCGTTGGACAGGTCCTGTTCGATCCTGAGATCAAAGGCGCGGATGGGCCCGGGGGACACGATCCAGTGGTTGGGACGGGAATCGTCCACTGCCACACCGGCTCCGCGGAGGACGGCGACGGTCATGTTGATGTGGTCCAGGCTGGGGACGGGGGTGCCGGGGTGTTCCACGCTCGAGTGTTCCAGATGCAGCCCCTCGCTGAACCTGGCGCCGGCGAGCAGCAGGGCGGAAACAAACTGTGACGAGGCGCTCGCGTCGATGGCGAGGTGGCCGCCGCGCACCCCGCCGGCACCCTGGACGGTGAACGGCAGCGCGGACACTGGACCGCCGTCGGGCGAGCGGACCTCGACGCCAAGGCCGGCCAGCGCCTCGATGATGGTTCCCATCGGCCGCTTGCGGGCGTGCGGGTCGCCGTCGAACAGGGTGGCTCCGCGGCGCAACGCTGCCACCGGCGGGACGAAGCGCATGACAGTGCCCGCCAGGCCGCAGTCGATCCCGGTCTGTTCCGCGGCTCCGTCCTGGCCGATCGGCAGGATTTCAAGGTCGGGGCCGAAGGCGCCGTCGCCCGGGACCTCCGCGATCGTGGCGCCGAGCTGGCGGAGAGCCCCGATCATCAGCGCCGAGTCCCGCGAGTGCAGGGGGGCGCGCAAGCGCGAGGGGCCGTCGGCGAGGGCGGCCAGCACGAGGTATCTGTTCGTCAGGGACTTGGATCCCGGAACGGTGACCGTCGCGTCGACGGGCCGCTCGGCAAACGGCGCCGGCCAGTGCGGAGCGCCGTCTGCCGGAACGGGGGTGGCGGCTGCTGTGGGGGTGGCGCCTGTCATTGCCTTCTTATGCTCCGACGGTGTGGTCAACGGCTTTGCGTACGGCTTTGTCGGCCTTCTTGAGCTGCTTGCCCGTGGTCTTCTTGACGTCGGCGGCGAGGTGTCCGGCGTTCTTCTTGGCGCCGGCAGCGAGGTGCTCGGCGCGCCAGGCCAGGCTGGGCTTTCCGTTCGTGTCGACGGAGGCCAGCAGGACGCCTCCGGTCAGCGAGACGTTCTTGAGCAGCTGCTTGCGGCGTGCGTCGCGGCCCGCCTTGGAGGTGATGTCCGCGCTGCGCCATTCAACATAGCCGTTGAGCGCCGAGATGACGGCCAGTACGGTGGCTGCGAGACGAGACGATTTGCCCAGGGCGAGGCAAACCCCGGCGCCGACCTGGGTGCCGCCGATGACGCGGGCAAGGACTTTCTCATTGGTCTGGAACGGCAGCGATTCGGCCGCGCGGCGCAAGAGGGGCGACAGCTGTGTCGCAGTGTCATCCGCATTCTTCAGCTTGTCCATGCCCGCGAGGACGAAACTGGAGGCGAGCATGGGCCGGGCGAGAAAACGGACAAGGGACATGAATTTCCTCCTGGATGGACGAACCGCGGAAATGAAGCGGGAGAACCGGTTCTAGTCTTGCACTTTTGCGGAATATTTGCCTGTTGCGCGTGGTTGTGAATTGCAGGTTCCAGCCGCTTACTGCGGCCGGATTAAGAGTCAGATCGGCCCTGGTTTGCGGGCTCGAAGTAGTACAGAACAGCAGTGCACTGCAGAAGCGTGGTCGCGGTGCCATGACGGCAACGCCGCAAGGTGGTGCGACAACGGTGCGACAACGGTGCGATAACACAGGAGCATTGGCGGCAGGACCGCGAAGGCAAGCGCGAAGGCAAGGGAGGCGGAAATTTGTTGCTGGTGAAGGCAAGCACGGAGTGGGACACAGTGCTGGACACAGGCCCGGGGAATCCTTGGACCAAGGCCCGGCCTGTCCGCAGGGTTGAGGCCCTGGGTGCGGTTTCAGCTGGCCTCGGGAGGGTGACAGTAGACTTGAAGGCAATGAGCACCATGGATCCGGCCGTTGCGGCCATGCACGAGGTTGCCGGAAACGACGCCACGCCCAACAAGTCCCCTGTAGCCAGCCCGGCTGGCGCAGCCGCCGATCCTGCCCAGGAGACGCTGGTGGACGGGAAGCCGCTGGATACCTCGACCGAAACCGTGGAAGAGCGCCGGGTCCGTTTTGAACGCGATGCGATGCAATACGTGGACCAGCTGTATTCCGCGGCCATGAGGATGGCGCGGAACCCCGCGGACGCCGAGGACCTGGTCCAGGAGGCCTACACGAAGGCGTTCTCGGCCTTCCACCAGTACAAGCCGGGAACCAACCTCAAGGCGTGGCTGTACCGCATCCTCACCAACACGTACATCAACCTGTACCGCAAACGGCAGCGTGAGCCGTTGCAGTCGAATTCGGACACCATCGAGGACTGGCAGCTGGCACGTGCCGAGTCGCATACGTCGTCGGGGTTGCGTTCGGCTGAGGCAGAGGCCTTGGATCACCTGCCGGATTCGGACGTAAAGCGCGCCCTGCAGGCTATCCCGGAGGAGTTCCGGCTGGCCGTCTACTTCGCCGATGTGGAGGGCTTCGCGTACAAGGAAATTTCAGACATCATGAACACCCCGATCGGGACCGTCATGTCCCGGCTGCACCGCGGCCGGAAGATGCTGCGGGATATGCTCGCCGACTACGCCTCCGAGCGGGGATTCAAGGCCGCACAATCCACCACAGCGGCCGGAAGCAACAAACAGGAGAACAGGAAATGAGCGACTGCCAGGGACTGGGCGATTGCGACGACGCCCGGATGCAACGTATCTACGAGTATCTGGATGGGGCGCTCACGCACGATGACATCGCTGAGATCAAGGACCACCTGGACGGGTGTCCGGATTGCTTTGAGCAGTACGACCTCGAATGTGTCATCCGCGTGATGGTGAAGCGTTCATGCACCGAAGCTGCCCCCGAGAACCTCAAGAACGCGATTCTCGACCGGATTCATTCGATCCGCCCGGTCGAAGCCTGAGGCCTCGTCGCCGCCAGGCCGGATCCACCGGAGGGGCCAGGCCGGTCCACCGGAGGGTCCAGTAATGGTCCACAGACAAATGACCCCGGAAACCGTAAGGTTTCCGGGGTCATTTGCTTTAAAGCTGTAATCCAAGCTTTTGCTTAGGCGTTGGGGCGCTTACCGTGGTTCGCGCCGCCACGCTTACGGTCACGACGTTTACGTGCACGTTTGCTCATAGCTGGCCTCCTTAATCTTGGTACTCAAAAGAGCTGCCCTCAAGTCTCCCACATCACGGGTTGGGCCGCGAACCGGGCCGGCGATCACTACGGCTCAACTGTCCAGCGAATTGCGGATGGAGATCCGGGCCTGGTCCAGCACGGTCCTGACTGTCTCCAGCGTGACAGCAGTGACGGGGTTGCGGCTGCCGTGGCGGCGCAGCTCCACGCGGATGTCGTCGCGGAACGCCTGGACCAGCATCTCCGCTTCCCGCAGGCGGCGGTCGCCCTCCTGGGAGTAGCGCGGGCCTGCCTCGGCCCCGGGGGCCGATCCCGCAGAGCGGGCGGCGGACCGTGCGGCTTCCGCCGTCGCGGCCAGGTCCGCCCTGAGCCCGCGCATGTTGACGCGGATGTCCTGCCGCAGATTGTCGGCGAGCCGCCGGACCGAGGCAGAGATGTCGTTCTCGACGCCGGCGAGTTCGTCCCGCCGGCTGTTGAGTTCCACGAGACCGGCGGGGGTGATGGAGTAGTTGGTCCTGCGGCCCTCCGGCTGGGTGGCCACGAGCCCTTCCTCCTCGAGTTTGCCGAGCCGGGGGTAGATGGTCCCGGCGCTGGGGGAGTAGGTCCCGCCGAAGCGTTCGCTGAGGGCCTTGATGAGTTCGTAGCCGTGTTTGGGGCCCGACTCAAGCAGCGCCAGCAGATAAAGCCGCAACGCGCCGTGGGCGAAGACGGGAGGCATCAGAGGCCCGCTTCGGTATCCGCGGTTCCGTGGAAGATCGAGGTCTTTCCGGAGACGGAGTTGGTCCGGACCAGCATGAGGTGGGTGTCGGGGCCGGCGATGGTCTGCACGGTGCCGCCGGGCTGGGTGTACATCTGCTCGTCAATGATGACGGCGCCGCTGGCGGACTTCGCCACGATGTCCACGCCGACGTCGTGGGGGAGCCGGATGGTGACGTCGCCCGAGACGGAGTTGGCCCCGAAGTCCTGGGTGAAACCGTGCAGATCGAAGCTGAGATCGCCGCTGACGGTGTTGGCGCGGATGTTGCTGAACTCGCCGGAGGCCGTGACTTCGCCGGAGACGCTCTTGGCGGTCAGCACACCGTGGTGGTTGCGCGCGATGACCTCGCCGCTGACCGTATTGACGGACAGGTTCCCGGAGGTGCCGTCGGCGAGGACGGAGCCGGAGACGGTGTTCAGACGGGTATGGCCGCTGATCCCGGACACCATGCCGTCGCCGCTGACGGTGCCCGCCTCGACCTCGACGCCGGCCGGCACGGCGATGCTGATGACCACGGAATTGCTGCTGTTGTTGTTGACGGTGCCCATGAGGTTCTTGAACCAGCCCTGCGGGCCGTGCAGCTGGTGCCGGACCTCCAGCCGGCCGTTGACCAGGCTGACGGAGAGCGGATCCCCGGAGATTTCGGATACCTCGATCCGGGCGACGTCCTCGTCATGCGTCACGATGTCGAAGCGCCCCCGGACAATGCCGAGCTTGAGCGAACTGACGCCGTCGACGTCGATGGTCTGCGGGCCGGTGACGGTCCAGGTGTTCTCTTCCATGGTTCCTCCGGGAATGCGATATTTCCTGCGAATGGTCGCGATATATCGTGACCTCAAAATCACGATATATCGCCGGATCCGCACGGTCAAGATATATCGCGAATTTCGCTCAGGCCGGAGGCGGCCCATGGTCTATTCCGGCGCGTCCATGCCCAGCCACTGGAACCAACCGCGGTGCAGCACCAGCCACGCCATCAGCCCGTAGCCGGCCTGGCCGGGGGTGCCGCCGTTCGCGGCAAGGTCCTGGCGCCATTGTTCGTGGTTCAGGAGCGGCGAGAAGGTGTCCACATACAGGTGTTTGCGGCGCGTGGTGACATCGGCGAAGGCAGTGTTGAGATCGCCCAGCCGGCGGTTCTGCGTCGGATCGAGGGTGGGTGGCGGCCCGACGACGAAGACCTCGATTTTGTTCTGCGAGGCTGAATCCAGGATGTTCGCCAGGTTCAGCCGGCTGCGGGCCGTGGAGAGCCCGAATTCGATGTCGCGGCCGGACAGCCCGATCACCAGGCGGTTCTCGTGGTGGGCGCTGAAGCGGCGGTCGGCCTCCTCGAGCCAGCGCGCGGCCAGCCCTTCGGTGCCTTCCTGCGGGCACGGCAGGGAGTAGCTTTCCATGACCAGGCCGTCCTGCGGCGTACGGGCCAGCACACGGCCCAGCCAGCCCAGCGCGCGGGGATCACCGAGCCCGGCCAGCAGTTCATCGCCAACGGCTGCGATCCGCAGCTTTCGATCTTCCACGACTACCTCTTCAGTCCAAAGCGTCAGCTGATCAGCGTCGTTGAGACGGCGTCAATTGAACACAGACGGTTAAACAAAGCTGCCCGGCCGGAGTTGCGTGTTCCATCTCCGGCCGGGCAAGCAATGACCCTACTTACGTGCGAATGCCTGCTTGAGCAGGGCATCCTGCTCGGCCGCGTGACGCTTCATCGACCCCGCCGCGGTGGAAGCCGAGGCAGGACGGGACACGAGGCGCACACGGCGGTCGAGGGCGTCCGGCAGGTTGAGCCCGATGAACGGCCACGGACCCTGGTTGGCCGGCTCGTCCTGTGCCCAGACAACTTCGGCGTTCGGGTACTTGGCCAGCTCCGCCGCGATCTCGGCGTCGGGCAGCGGGTAGAGCTGCTCGACGCGTACGATCGCCGTCGTCTTGTCCTCGGTCTTCTGCCGGGTGGACAGCAGATCGTAGTACAGGCGCCCGGAGACCAGCAGCACCCGCTCGACGGCGTCCGCCTGCAGCTGCTCGTGCTCGGGGATGACCGTCCGGAAGGAACCCGTGGTGAAGTCCTCCACCGACGACGCTGCGGCCTTGAGGCGGAGCAGCTGCTTCGGGGTGAAGATGATGAGCGGCTTCCGCGGCCGGCTGTACGCCTGGCGGCGCAACAGGTGGAAGTGCGAGGCCGACGTCGTGGGGTTGGCCACGATCATGTTCTCCTCCGCGCACATCAGCAGGAAGCGTTCGATCCGGGCGGAGGAGTGGTCCGGCCCCTGGCCTTCGTAGCCGTGCGGCAGCATCAGTACGAGCGAGGAGCGCTGGCCCCACTTCTGTTCGGCCGAGGAGATGAACTCGTCGATGATGGTCTGCGCACCATTGACGAAGTCGCCAAACTGGGCCTCCCAGAGCACCAGGGCGTCCGGTCGTTCCACCGAGTACCCGTACTCGAAGCCCATCGCGGCGTATTCCGAAAGCAGCGAGTCGTAGATCCAGAGCTTGGCCTGGCTGTCCGACAGGTGGGCCAGGGGCAGCCACTCGTCACCGTTGGCACGGTCATGGAAGACTGCGTGCCGCTGGACGAAGGTGCCGCGGCGCGAGTCCTGGCCGGCGAGCCGGACGGGGACGCCTTCCATGATGAGCGAGCCGAAGGCCGCGAGCTCGCCGAAGCCCCAGTCAATGCCGCCCTCGCGGGACATCTGCTCACGCTTCTCCAGCAGCTGCTTGAGTTTGGCGTGGACGGTGAAGCCCTCGGGAATCTCGGTGTGGGCCTTGCCGATCCGGGCCAGCGTCTCGGCGGAAACCGCGGTGGAGGCCGGGGCGCTGGTCCCGGTGTCCGCCTGCTGGGCCATCGGGCGCTCGAGGTCCGAGACCGCAGCGGAATCGGCCGTGATGATCGGAATCGGGGAGGTCTGGGCAGCGTGGGTTTCCGCGAAGACGCGCTCCAGGCGTTCCTGGTAGTCGCGCAGCAGCTGCTCGGCTTCTTCCTCGGTGATGTCACCGCGGCCGATCAGGGATTCGGTGTAGAGCTTGCGCACCGAACGCTTGGCTTCGATCAGGTTGTACATCAGCGGCTGCGTCATCGAGGGGTCGTCGCCCTCGTTGTGCCCGCGGCGCCGGTAGCAGACCATGTCGATGACAACGTCCTTGTGGAAGCGCTGGCGGAACTCGTAGGCGAGCTGGCCGATCCGGACCACGGCCTCCGGGTCATCGCCGTTCACGTGGAACACCGGTGCCTGGATCATCTTGGCGACGTCCGTGGAGTAGGTGGAGGAGCGCGACGACGACGGGGCGGTGGTGAAGCCGACCTGGTTGTTGACCACGATGTGGATGGTGCCGCCGGTGCGGTAGCCGCGCAGCTGGGAGAGGTTAAGCGTTTCTGCCACCACGCCCTGGCCCGCGAAGGCGGCGTCGCCGTGGACCATGATCGGCAGCACGGGGAACGCTTCGCCCTGGTCGAGGCGGTCCTGCTTGGCCCGGACGATGCCTTCGAGGACGGAGTCCACCGCTTCGAGGTGGGACGGGTTGGCGGCGAGGTAGACCTTGGTCTCCTTGCCGTTGTCAGAGGTGAAGGTGCCCTCGGTGCCGAGGTGGTACTTCACGTCGCCGGAGCCCTGCACGGAGCGCGGATCCTGGGTGCCTTCGAATTCGCGGAAGACCTGTGCGTAGGTCTTGCCGGCGATGTTGGTGAGCACGTTCAGCCGGCCACGGTGGGCCATGCCGATGGCAACCTCGTCGAGTTCGTCGTCGGCCGCGTCGGAGATGATCGCGTCCAGCAGCGGAATCAGGGACTCGCCGCCTTCCAGCGAGAAGCGCTTCTGGCCGACGAACTTCGTCTGCAGGAAGGTCTCGAAGGCTTCGGCGGCGTTGAGCTTGGAGACGATGCGCAGCTGCTCGTCACGGCTGGGCTTGGAGTACGGGTGCTCGAGCTGGTCCTGGAACCATTTGCGCTCCGCCGGGTCCTGGATGTGCATGTACTCGATGCCGGTGGTGCGGCAGTAGGCATCGCGGAGGACTCCGAGGATGTCCCGGAAGGCGAGCATCGGCTTGCCGCCGAAGCCGCCCGTGGGCCATTCGCGGTCCAGGTCCCACAGGGTGAGCCCGTAGGTCAGGACGTCGAGGTCCGGGTGCTTGCGCTGGACGTACTCGAGCGGATCGGTGTCCGCCATGAGGTGTCCGCGGACGCGGTAGGAGTGGATGAGCTGCTGGATCCGGGCGACCTTGTTGATCTCGTCCGACGGGTCAACCTGTAGGTCCGGGCTCCAGCGCACGGGCTCGTACGGGATCCGCAGGGACTCGAAGATCTCGTCGTAGAAGTTCTGGGCACCCAGCAGGAGCTGGTGCACGAGCTTGAGGAATTCGCCGCTGCCGGCACCCTGGATGACGCGGTGGTCATAGGTGGAGGTCAGCGTGAGGACCTTGCTGATGGCGTTCTGTGCGATGATCTTCTCGCTGGCGCCCTGGAACTCCGCCGGGTAATCCAGTGCACCGACGCCGATGATGGCGGCTTGGCCCTTGGACAGCCGCGGTACCGAGTGCACGGTGCCGATTCCGCCGGGGTTCGTCAGCGAGACAGTGGTGCCCGAGTGGTCGTCCGCGGTGAGCTTGCCGGCGCGGGCACGCTTGATCAGGTCCTCGTAGGTGTGCCAGAACTCGGAGAAGTTGAGCGTCTCCGCCTTCTTGATGTTGGGCACCATGAGCAGGCGGGTGCCGTCCGGCTTCGGCATGTCGATGGCGATGCCGAAGTTCACGTGCGCCGGCTGGACAGCGACCGGCTTGCCGTCGACCTCGTCGTAATAGACGTTCATCGAGGGGAACTGGGACAGGGCACGGATGACGGCGTAGCCGATCAGGTGCGTGAAGGAGACCTTGCCGCCACGGGCGCGGGCGAGGTTGGAGTTGATGACCACGCGGTTGTCGATCAGCAGCTTCGCCGGGATGGCCCGGACGCTCGTGGCGGTCGGAACCTCCAGGCTGGTGATCATGTTGGTGGCGATGGCCTTGGCCGGGCCACGGAGGACGGAGACGACGTCCTCTTCCGGCGCCGTCGGGGCCTTGATGTTTTTGGGCAGCTGGGCCGGAATCGGCTTGGTGCCGGGTCCGGCCTCAGTGGTCTTAGTGGTCTTGGCGCCGTCCCGGGCGACGGTGGCCGGGGACCTCTGGGCGGCGGGAGCCGGGGCTGACGGCGCAGATCCTGCCGGGGCAGGAGCAGCGGCAGGAGCAGCGGCCGGAGCCGGGGCTGCCGGCGCAGGTACTGCCCGAGAGGCGGCAGCAGGAGCTACTACGGGAAGTTCGCGAGTGGTCGGGCGCGCAACAGGCGCTGCACCCGAGGTTCCGTTGGTGGAGGAACCGTCGCCGGCGTCGAAGGATTCGAACAGCGGCCACCACTTGGCATCAACCGTGTTCTTGTCCTGCTGGTAACGCTCGTACAGTTCGTCAACGAGCCACTCGTTTCCGCCAAATTCCTCGGGTAGACGGTGGCTAGGCTGCTCTGGCACTTGAATTACGCCTCTTCCATGAGTTTGATTCCCACTGGCTTCCACGGTGCCTCAGCACGACGATTGAACCAGTCTCCGCGTCCAGTGAACCCAGACCCATGCCAGTCTAGTGACGATTCTTCCCAAACCGCCAATAAGGCGGCTCATATCATGAAGTCATCGGAAGCCTTCGCGAAGTCGCCTCCCGGAGTAGCATCCGGAGCCGCTTCGCAGGCAGGCGAAGGCTCGCCTAGAATCGCAAATAACCCCTAAGTACTGAGAGTGCCTACCAAGGAGCAGCGTGCGATTTCTGACTGAGCCCACCACCGACCTGACGTATTCGGACATCTTCCTGGTGCCCTCCCGTTCCGACGTCACGTCGCGGCTGGACGTGGACCTGGCGGCAGACGACGGAACCGGCTCCACGATTCCCCTGGTGGCCGCGAACATGACGGCAGTCACCGGCAAACGGATGGCGGAGACCATGGCGCGCCGCGGCGGACTCGCCGTCCTGCCGCAGGACGTGCCGCTCGAGGTGATCCGGGACGTCACCGCCTGGATCAAGACCCGTCATCCGGTCCTCGAGACGCCCGTGACGCTCTCGCCCCTGGACACCGTCATCGATGCGCTGCACCTGATGGGCAAGCGGCCGCACGGCGCGGTCATCGTTGTGGACGACGCCGGCGCCGTGGCCGGCGTGATCCGCGCGGCGGACTGCGAGGGCCAGGACCGCTTCGCGTCGCTGGGCTCTGTGGTCCGGCACCAGCCGCTGGTGCTGGACGCGGCGCTGTTCGAAGGCGCGTTCGACGGCGGAAACGGCTCCGCGGCGGAGGCGGCGCTGCGCCGTGCCTTTGCCGCGATGGACGCCGCCGGCACCGACTTCGCCCCCGTCCAGCAGGACGGCGCCCTCGTTGGCGTCCTCACCCGGAAGGGGGCCCTGCGCTCCACCCTGTACCGGCCCTCGCTGGACGATTCGGGCAGGCTCACGGTTGCCGCCGCCGTCGGGATCAACGGAGACGTCGCCGGCCGGGCGGCGGAGCTCCTCGCCGCCGGAGTCAACGTGCTCGTCCTCGACACCGCGCACGGCCACCAGCAGAAAATGTTCGACGCCCTGGCCGCCGTCAAGGGCCTCAATCCCGGCGTTCCGGTGGTGGCGGGCAACGTGGTCACCGCCGACGCGACCCGGCAGCTCATCGAGGCCGGGGCGGACATCGTCAAGGTCGGCGTCGGACCCGGGGCCATGTGCACCACCCGGATGATGACGGCGGTGGGCCGCCCGCAGTTCTCCGCCGTGCTGGAATGTTCCGCCGCCGCCCGCGCGGCCGGCGGCCGGGTCTGGGCCGACGGCGGCGTCCGCTACCCGCGCGACGTCGCCCTGGCCCTGGCGGCCGGGGCCAGCCAGGTCATGATCGGCTCCTGGTTCGCCGGCACGCACGAGAGCCCGGGGGACCTGCAACTGGATGCCGGCGGCAGGCAGTTCAAGGAGAGCTTCGGCATGGCCTCGGCCCGGGCCGTACAGAACCGCAACCAGCGCGAGGGTGCCTTCGAAAAGGACCGCAAGGCCTTGTTCGAGGAGGGCATCTCCACCTCGCGCATGTACGTGGACCCGGCCCGGCCCGGCGTCGAGGACCTGCTCGACATGATCACCGCCGGGCTCCGCAGCTCCATGAGCTACGCCGGCGCGGCAGACCTGGCCGCGTTCCGGGAACGCGCTGTCGCGGGGATCCAGTCCGCTGCAGGCTACGAGGAGGGCCGTCCGGTTCCGCAAAGCTGGTGATGTGACTGCCGGCTGAAGCGGCAGCCGCCGGGCGTCACGTGACGGCCGGCGGCGGCCGCTCCTGTAGACTGAACTTCTTATGGACAGTAAATCTAGGTGCCGGCCTGGGGGCTGTCAGCGGAGAACGGAAACCGTTACCGCGCAGTCCACCCGCAGAGCCGGCAAACCCCGAACACGTGCCCATCATTCTCCGGCCCCACACCCAGCCCCATACCCATCCGGGGCCGGCCAGGAAACAGGGTCGGCCCACGCCGACCATCCTCCGCCGGGCCGATTCCACGAGCACCCACGCTGTGCCGCTGCTCCGGAAGCAGGCCGCTAAATGGAATGGCTCCTTCTGGCAGCAGGCCTGCTGCTCATCCTCGGCACGGGCTTCTTCGTAGCCGTTGAATTCTCCCTGGTCGCCCTCGACCAGTCCACCGTCCAGCGGGCCGTGGACAGCGGCGATACTGCTGCCGCACCGCTGCTCAAATGCCTCAAGTCCCTGTCCACGCAGCTCTCCAGCTGCCAGCTGGGCATCACCATGACCACCCTGCTCACCGGCTACG
The DNA here is from genome assembly GCF_040546335.1 of Arthrobacter sp. UYEF20. Classification (NCBI taxonomy): domain Bacteria; kingdom Bacillati; phylum Actinomycetota; class Actinomycetes; order Micrococcales; family Micrococcaceae; genus Arthrobacter; species Arthrobacter sp. UYEF20. Next base: position 162,471 of record NZ_JBEPNP010000002.1, read on the forward strand.
TTATGGAACCGTCCGTCGGGAAGCTGCTCGAGGGGCCGCTGGCCGCCGTCGGGGTCCCCGAAGCCGCGGCCGTCTCCATCTCGCTGGTGGCCGCTATGGCCGTGGCCACCCTGCTCTCCATGCTGATCGGCGAACTGGTGCCGAAGAACATGGCCATTGCGTTGGCCTTTCCCATGGGCAAGGCCCTCGCCCGGCCCCAGCTGGTTTTCACCGCCATCTTCAAACCCGCCATCGTGGTGCTCAACGGCTTCTCCAACAAGGTCCTCAACGTCTTCGGACTCGAGGCCAAGGAGGAAATCTCCGGCGCCCGCACTCCGGCCGAACTGGCGTCCCTTGTCCGCCGCTCGGCGGCGATGGGAACCCTTGACGCCGGGACCGCCAACTTCATCGCGAGGACGCTCAAGTTTTCGGGCCGGACGGCGGCGGACGTCATGACCCCCCGCATCCGGGTGGAGACGATCGACGCCGAGCAGCCGGTCTCGGAAATCGTAGAGGCCGCCCGGCGCACGGGCTACTCGCGCTTCCCAGTCATCGGGGACTCCTCCGATGACGTCCGCGGCGTGGTGCATATCAAGAAGGCCATCGCCGTTCCCTCGGGCCGGCGCGCCAAGCTGGAGGCGGGCGCCATCATGACCGATGTGCTGCGGGTTCCGGAGACCATCCATCTCGATGCCCTGCTGGCGGAGCTGCGCGAAGGCAACCTGCAACTGGCCGTGGTCCTCGACGAATACGGCGGAACCGCCGGCATCGCCACCCTGGAGGACCTCGTGGAAGAAATCGTCGGGGAAGTCGCCGATGAACATGACAAGGTCCGTCCGGGGCTGCTGCAGAGCGCCTCGGGGGACTGGTACTTCCCGGGACTCCTCCGCCCCGACGAACTCTCCGAACAGATCCCGGGCCTGACCGTGCCCGACGAAGCTGCCTACGAAACGGTGGGAGGCTACGTCATGAGCCAGCTGGGCCGCATCGCGTCAGTGGGGGACGCCGTCGAGGTGGGCGGCGGGACCCTGAGCGTGACCCGCATGGACGGGCGCAGGATCGACCGGATCTGCTTCCAGCCCGCCCGCGCCCACGGCCACGAGCATGGTGAAGACCACGGCGAGGACGTCAGCGAGGACCATGGCGAGGACCATGGCGGGAGCCAGAAGTCCGGCCAGGTCGGTGCCGCATGAGCGACTGGGCAGGCATTCTCTGGCTCGTGGTCCTGCTGGCCGGCAACGCCTTCTTCGTGGCGGCGGAATTTGCGGTCATGTCGGCCCGACGGAGCCAGATCGAGCCGCTGGCGGAGGCCGGGTCCAAGCGCGCACAGACCACCCTGCTGGCGATGGAAAACGTCTCCCTCATGCTTGCCTGCGCCCAGCTGGGCATCACGGTCTGCTCCCTGCTGATCCTGCAGGTCGCGGAACCGGCGATCCACCACCTGATGGCGGTGCCGCTCAAGGCGGTGGGCCTCCCGATGGAAATCGCCGACGTCGTGGCCTTTGCCATCGCGCTGCTGGCCGTCACTTTCCTGCACGTCACCTTCGGCGAAATGGTCCCGAAGAACATCTCGGTTACCGTCGCGGACAAGGCGGCCCTGCTGCTCGCCCCGCCGCTGATGTTCATCGCCCGGGCGGTGAGGCCGGTGATCGTGTCCCTGAACTGGGCCGCGAACCACATCCTCAGGCTCATGCGGATCGAGCCGAAGGACGAGGTCACCTCCTCCTTCACGCTGGAGGAAGTCCAGTCGATCGTGCAGGAATCCACCCGTCATGGCCTGGTGGATGACGACGCCGGGCTGATCACCGGCGCGCTGGAGTTCTCGGAACACACCGCGTCCCGCGTGATGGTCCCACTGGACAAGCTCGTGATGCAGAAGGCAAACACCACGCCGGTGGAGTTCGAGAAGGCAGTGAGCCGGACCGGTTTCTCCCGCTTTCCGATGCTCGATGAGGACGGCATGCTTGCCGGCTACCTGCACATCAAGGACGTGCTGTCCATCCCCGACGCGGCCTATCACCAGCCGATCGCCGAAAGCCGCATCCGTTCCCTGGCGAACCTGGCAATGGACGACGAGATCGAGAAGGCCATGTCCGTCATGCAGCGGACGGGCTCGCACCTCGCCCGTGTGATCGGGCCGGACGGGCACACCCAGGGCGTCCTGTTCCTCGAGGACGTCATCGAGCAGCTCGTCGGCGAGATCCGGGACGCCACCCAGGCCACCGGTTACCGGCGGCTCGGCCAGGACTAGGCAGCGGCGCGGTGTATCCCTAAATGGGAATGATTCCTATTTATGGATACACTCGTGGCTGTTGCTAATGCTCCTGATTCTCAATAACTGATCCGAGGTTCCCCGTGCGTCGTCCTGCTGCCCGTGCCATAGTTGCCGCCCTTGCCGGCCTCAGCGTGATGCTGACGGCCTGCAGCCCGACGGCGGGGAGCGCCCCGGGGACCGCCGGGGAGGGGGTCGTTGAGGTCGTCGCGTCCACGAGTGTGTACGGCGACATCGTCAGCACCATCGGCGGCGACAAGGTGCGCGTCAACTCCGTCATCACCCGCACCAGCCAGGACCCGCACTCCTACGAGGCGACCACCCAGGACAAGCTGGCTGTTTCCAAGGCCGGACTGCTCGTGGAGAACGGCGGCGGCTACGACGATTTCATCCATAAGCTGGCGGACGATACCGGGCTGGACCAGGCCAAGGTGCTGAACGCCGTCGAGCTTTCCGGGCTGGAGGGCAACGACGCCGGCAGCGGAGGCACCGCCAGCGCGGATGGCCACGACCACGCTGGCTTCAACGAGCACGTCTGGTACAGCCTGCCCGCCATGGCACGGCTCGCCGACGCCGTCGCCGCCAAGCTCGGCGAGCTGGAACCGTCCTCTGCCGGGACCTTCCGTACCAACGCGGCCGCCTTCAAGGACTCGCTCGCCGGCCTTGAAGCCAAGCTGGCCACCATCAAGGCTGCGTCGGGCCCGCGGGCGGTCGCCGTCACTGAACCCGTGTCGTTGTATCTGCTGGCGGCGGCCGGACTGGAAAACAAGACCCCCGCCGAGTACATGGCGGCCATTGAGTCCGGTTCGGACGTTCCGCCCGCCGTGCTGAAGTCCGCAGTCGACCTTGTCCGCTCCGGCGGCGTCAGGCTATTGGCCTACAACGTGCAGACCGAGGGGCCGCAGACGGTGGCGCTGAAGGATGCGGCGGCGGCGTCGGGCGTTCCGGTGCTGAACTTCAGTGAGACGCTGCCCGACGGCAAGACGTACCTGGAGTGGATGGCGGACAACGTGGACGCCATCGGCAAGACGCTGTCCTGAGGACAGCCCGGGCCACCATCGCCGTCGGAATGACCGGGCCCCGGAAAGCCGGGGGCCTAAGATTATCGGGACAGCGTGAGTAGAACCAGTCACGCAGAAATCGAGGAAATCCAAGTTGACACCCGTAGTGAGCCTCCGCGGTGCGTCCCTCACGTTTGGTAAACGGACCCTCTGGGAGAACCTGGATCTGGACATCAACCCGGGTGAATTCCTCGCCGTTCTCGGCCCCAATGGGAGCGGCAAAACGACCTTCCTCAAGGTGCTCCTCGGACTGCAGGAGCTCAGCTCCGGAACGGCCATACTCGACGGCCGCCCGGTCGAACGCGGCAGCCGGGGGATCGGCTACATCCCGCAGCAGAAATCCTTTGACCCGGACACCCCGTTGCGTGCCCGGGACCTCGTCGGCCTCGGCGTCGACGGCCACCGTTGGGGAGTGCGGCTCGGAGCGGCCAAAGCGAACCGGACGATTGACCGGCTGCTCCGGCTGGTAGGCGCCGACGAGTATGCCAAGGTTCCGGTGGGCCTGCTCTCGGGCGGCGAACAGCAGCGGCTGCGGGTGGCGCAGGCCCTCGCCACGGATCCGAAGATACTGCTCTGCGATGAGCCCTTGCTGTCGCTGGACCTGCAGCACCAGCACGCCGTCAGCGGCCTGATCAACGACCAGTGCCACGAGCACAACAGCGCCGTGGTGTTTGTGACGCATGAGATCAACCCCATCGTGGACTATGTGGACACGGTGCTCTACCTGGCCGGCGGACGCTTCCGGGTGGGCAGGCCGGAGGACGTGATGACCACCGAGGTCCTGTCCGATCTTTACGGCAGCCATGTCGAAGTGATCCACGCAAATGGCCGGATGGTGGTGGTGGGCGTTCCGGATGCCACCACGCACCACCACGAGGATGCGCACGCGGTGGCCGGGGAGGTGGGCTGAATGGACCTGGACAGCGTGCTTCATTCAATCTTCAACTTCGAGAACTACGGTGAACTGCTCGCGCTGGTCCAGAATTCGATCTGGGCCGGGGCTGTCCTGGGACTGTTGGGCGGCCTGGTCGGGACCTTCGTGATGAAGCGGGACCTGGCGTTCGCGGTACACGGCATCTCCGAGCTCTCCTTTGCCGGTGCGGCCTTCGCCCTGCTGATCGGCATGGACGTCGTGCTCGGTTCCTTGCTGGGGTCGGTGGTGGCGGCCCTGCTGCTGGGCCTGATGGGGGTCCGCGCCCGGGACAAGAATTCGACCATCGGCGTGCTCATGCCCTTCGGCCTGGGCCTGGGCATCCTGTTCCTTTCGCTGTATGAGGGCCGCGCCGCCAACAAGTTCGGCCTGCTCACCGGGCAGATCGTGTCCGTCGGGACCGTCCAGCTGCAGGTGCTGGCCGTCGCCGCCGTCGTCGTGATGCTGGCCCTGATCGCCATCTGGCGGCCGCTGACCTTTGCAAGCGTCGATCCCGACGTCGCCGCGGCCCGGGGCGTGCCGGTCCGGGCCCTCGCCCTCGGATTCATGCTGCTGCTGGGCGTCAGCGTGGCGCTTTCCATCCAGATTGTCGGCGCGCTGCTGGTCCTGGCGCTGCTGATCACGCCTGCCGCTGCCGCCTTGCGGGTGACGTCGTCGCCCCGGCTGGTGGTGCTCCTCAGCGTGGTGTTCGCCGTGACGGCGACGGTGGGCGGCATCATGCTGGCCCTCGGCGGCCGGCTCCCCATCAGCCCCTACGTCACCACGTTGTCGTTCCTGATCTACGTGGTCTGCCGTGCCATCGGCGGCATCCGGGCCAAACGCGGGATGAACGGGCGGGTACTGCGGGGCGAACCGGTCCCGGCGGCCTGAGGCAGTGAACGGGGTCAGGCGCCGAACGGGGTCAGGCGCCGGGAATCGGGTGCATCAGGCAGAAAGGGTGCCCAGCCGGATCAAGCAGGACCCTCCAGCGGTCCGGCGAGGGCTGGACGTCAGCGCGACGGGCGCCGAGCGAAATAACCTGCTGTTCAGCAGCGTCAAGATCCTCAACAGCAAACTCTAGATGGAGCTGCTTGGGTGAAACGTCCCCGGGCCATTCAGGCGGACGGTAGTTCTGCACGCGCTGCAATGTCAGCATCACTCCCGCACCTTTGAGTGCAACGAAATCGTCAGACTCGAAGAACACTTCCGCATCGAGCAGCCGTCGGTAGAAGTCCGCCAGCACGGCGGCGTCTGCACAATCGACGGAAACTGCGGCCAGGCGGGCTATTGCTGTCATGAAATCTCCAATACCGGAAGGGGCAACCACTGCGTGATGGCACCACTCTAGGGCGCCATGACAAGGCATGGTGGGCGGTGCTGGCCAAATCCGGCTCAGCAGGGACTGAGTTGCCGGGCCGCCGGTACGGCCTTGGCTATGTCCCGGACGGCCGGGCGGTGCACTCCGGGCACAGCCCGTAGATCTCCACGGTGTGTTCCACCGCGGTGAAGCCGTGTTCTTTGGCGATCCGCGCGGCCCAGGCTTCCACCGCGGGTGCCTCGACCTCGACGGCCTTCCCGCAATTGCGGCACAGCAGGTGGTGGTGGTGGACGGTGACGGCGCAGCGCCGGTAGACCGCCTCGCCGTCGGCGTTCCGAAGGACGTCTACCAGCCCGTCATCGGCAAGGGACTGCAGGATCCGGTACGAGGTGGCAAGGGAAACCGAGGTGCCCCGCTCCTGCAGGATGCGGTACAGCTCCTGGGTGCTGACGAAGTCCGCCAGTTCGTCCAGGGCGGCGCTGACCGCGAGGCGCTGCTTGGTGACGCGCTGTTCCTTGCCCGCGGCGGGAGCGGGGGCCGGTGTCCGGTTGCCGTCGGTTGTGGCGCCCTGGGACATTGTGGAGCTCGTTTCACTGTCGGTTTCGTTTGGGGTGCTGGCAATGTCCCAGATTACCAGCCGGGGGCGTGGACACCGCGGCGCCCGGTCCCTAGGCTGGCCCGATGAAGCTGACGAAATTCACGCACGCCTGTGTCCGCCTCGAGAAGGACGGCAAGGTGCTGGTGTTCGACCCGGGGACGTTCTCCGAGACGGAGCAGGCGCTGGCCGGTGCGGACGCCGTGCTGATCACGCACGAGCATCCGGACCACGTCGACGTCGACGCCGTCGTTGCCGCCCTGGAGGGCAGGGAATCGCTGCAGCTCTTCGCGCCGGCGGGGGTCGCGGAGGAATTGCGCGGGAAGGCGGACGGTGCTGCGAATCGGATCCATGCCGTGGCCCCCGGCGAGGAGTTTGACGCCGCAGGCTTCGCCATCCGGAGTTTCGGCGGCCAGCACGCGCTGATCCATCCCCTGATTCCGGTGGTGGCGAATGTGGGCTATCTGGTGGATTCCAACGTCTATCACCCGGGGGACTCCTTCGCGATACCCGACGGCGTGGAGGTCCGGACCCTGCTCGTGCCGATCCACGCGCCGTGGAACAAGGTGGGCGAGGTGGTGGACTTCGTGATCGGCGTCCGGGCACCCAAGGCGTTCCCGATCCACGACGCCCTGCTCAACCAGAGCGGGCTGGGCCTGATTGAGGGACAGGTGACGCGGATCGGCGCCAAGTACGGCACCGAATACCGCCACCTCTCCAGCGGGGACACGGTGGAGGTCTGACCCGCACGGAGGGCCCCTTGGGAACGTCTAGGCCGGCCAGGCCCCGGTGGCGAAGAACTCCCGGAGCGTCGCCTCGTACGGTTCGGGGTCCAGTCCCTGGGCCTGAAGCCAGTCCGGGTTGTAATAGTTGCCGGCATAGCGGTCACCGCCGTCGCACATCAAGGACACAACGCTGCCGCGCCGTCCTTCGGCGATCATCTTCGTGATGAGCTGCCACACGCCCCAGAGGTTCGTGCCGGTGGACGGGCCCGCGTGCAGCCCGGCGAACTGCCGAAGGTGGCGCATCGCCGCCACCGAAGCTGCGTCCGGGACCTGGATCATGTGGTCGATCAGCGTGGGGACAAAGCTTGGTTCCATCCGGGGCCGGCCGATGCCCTCGATCCGCGACGGGAGCCCGGCGACGCCGGCTGCACCGGCGCCGCCATCGCGGCCGGCCAGCCACGCGGGATGGAACGCCGAGTTCTCCGGGTCCACCACCGCCAGCTCCGTATCGTGGCGGTGATACCTGAGGTACCGACCGATCGTGGCGCTGGTTCCTCCGGTCCCGGCGCCCACGACAATCCAGCGCGGGATCGGGTGCTCTTCCAGGGCGAGCTGGCCGAAGATCGACTCGGCGATGTTGTTGTTCCCCCGCCAGTCCGTGGCCCGCTCGGCGTAGGTGAACTGGTCCATGTAGTGGCCGTTGCTGCTCCTGGCCAGTTCGGCGGCCGCCTCGTAGACCTCCGACGCGTGATCCACCAGCAGGCAGGACCCGCCGAACTGCTCGATCAGGGCAATCTTTTCCCGGCTGGTGGTCCGGGTCATCACGGCGATGAACGGCAGCCCCAGCAGCTGGGCAAAATACGCTTCCGAGACGGCCGTGCTGCCGCTGGACGCTTCCACGATGGTGGTCCCTTCCGCGATCCAGCCGTTGACCAGGCCGAAAAGGAACAGGGAGCGCGCCAGCCGGTGCTTCAGGCTGCCGGTACGGTGCGTGGACTCGTCCTTGAGGTACAGCTGCACTCCCCAATGTTCCGGCAGCGGGACGGAATAGAGGTGGGTGTCGGCGGAGCGGTTGTTCTCGGCGTTGATTCTGCGGATGGCTTCATCGGCCCAGGCCCGGTGGTTTGTGCGCTCTCTCATCACCGCACCAGCCTACCCGCGGCGGCCGCGCCAACGATGACCAGCACGGATAGAGTTGGCGGATGCAGACCCTCATGGATGTAGCGGAAGTCAAAGACCGGCTGGACGGCGTCCGCGAAACCGGCCGGCGGACCGTGCTGCTGGATGTGCGCTGGGCGCTCGGTGACCCGCACGGCCGGGAGCATTACCTGGCGGAGCACCTCCCCGGCGCCGTCTTCGTGGACCTCGGCACCGAACTGGCCGGCCCCGCGGATCCAAGCCGCGGCCGCCACCCGCTCCCTTCCCTGGAGCGATTCCAGGCATCCGTCCGCTCCTGGGGCATCCGCAGTGGAGATGTCGTCGTTGCCTACGACGACAGCGGCAACATGGCCGCCGCCAGGCTCTGGTGGATGCTCCGGAACGCGGGTTTCGCGGACGTTTACCTGCTCGACGGCGGACTGGCCGCCTGGCGCGCCGCCGGATTCGACGTCGAACGCGGTGACCGCGGTGAACGGCAAGCGGAGACCGGGGACGTCGTCCTGGCCGCCGGTGCCATGCCCGTGATCGACGCGGGGCGGGCGGCCAGCTGGGGCCGGCAGGGCTTGCTGCTCGACGCCCGGGCGGGGGAACGGTACCGCGGGGAAATCGAACCCGTGGACCCGCGCGCAGGCCACATCCCGGGAGCCGTGAGCGCGCCCACCACCGGCAACCTCGGCCCGGACGGCCGGTTCCTGCCGGCCGAAGAGTTGCGCGAGCGCTTTACCGGCCTCGGTGCGCGGCCGGACGTCTCCACCGCGGTCTACTGCGGTTCGGGGGTGACGGCGGCCCACGAAATCGCGGCGCTGGAAATTGCCGGTTTCCCGGCCGCCCTGTACCCGGGCTCCTTCTCCGAATGGTCCAACAATCCCTCGAACGACGTCGTGACCGGCGCTGCGCCCTACGCCGACGGCACCGCCGCGGACTCCGTATAACGGCGGCTGCTGCGTTCCCTGACTTCAAGTGGTGACACGCCTTCGTCGAACCACGCCAGATAGGAGCGTGGATAGCGGTCGGCGTTCGATTGCGAATTCCGGTTACATGTCGGCGTTGGACTCTGCAAGGTCCGCTACGTCAGCCGCTACAGGCGCTTTCACCGTCAGCCACCGCGCGTAGCCGAGGTAGAGCACCGTAGGCAGCAGGAGCCCGACGATCCAGGCGAGGTCTGCTCCGCCGAAGAAGGGGACGAGTGGTCCAACGAACAGGCTGCTGTTGATGAACGGGACTTCGGCGGCCATCGCGAGCACGTAGATGATGATCGCCGGCCAGTTCACGAGCCCGTATACCCCGCGGGGTTTGAACAGCTCAGCAACCTGGTAGCTGCCCTTTCGCACGAAGTAGTAGTCCGTGAGGTTGATCGCCGTCCAGGGCACCAGGAGGTACAGGAGGAACAGCGTGATCTCTTGGACGGTCGCTAGGATGTCGCCATCGGCGGCGAGGGTTATCGCGGTGACGACGATGGTGAAGACGATGGAGAAGACCGTTCGGACCATCGGGGTCGCTCGGCCGTTGCCGCCGGCGGAGACGGCGCTGATGAAAGTGAGGTAGGCGCCGTATACTCCGTATGCGCCCGCGGGCACGGCACTGATCAGCAGCGCAAGCAGGATGACCCCGCCGACGGCGGGCACCAGGCCGCTCAGAAAGCCGATGGAATCGGTTCCCATTGCCTCGGCACTAATCGTGGCACCGACCGCGCCGAGGATCATAACCCAGGAACCGCCGATCACGGAGCCGGCGTAGGTCCACGCGAAGGTCGTGCGCGCCGGAGTGTCAGCCGGAAGGTATCGGGAGTAGTCCGACACGTAGGGGGCCCAGGTGATCTGCCACGAGATGAAGATCGAGACCGCGAGCAGCACTGTGCCGAATGCTGGCGCGGGTCCGGCCGGGAGCTCGTGCGGGAGCAGGGAGAAGAGTGTGACGGTCAGTGCGGCGAAAAGGACCGTCGACACGACGGTGACGATGCGGCTGGTGAGGTGGATCAGCTTGTACCCGGCGATCGCGATGACGGTGGCGATCGCGCCCTGGATGATGACGGAGCTGGAAAAGGGGATGTCCGCCCAGGATGCCAACGCCTGACCGGTGACGACGCCGCCCTCGATAGCGAAGCCGGCGTACATGCACAGGACGATTGCGGCCGGGAGAAGGGATCCGAGGAACCCGAACTGCGCGCGGCTTTGGATCATCTGGGGGACGCCCATCCGCGGCCCCTGCACGGAGTGATAGGCCATGAAGACCCCGCCGACGAGGTTGCCGATGAGGATCGTGATGATTGCCCATGTGAGGTTGAGCCCCACGGTGACGGCCAGTGCGCCGGTGACCAGACCTGTGATCTGCAAGTTACTGGAGAACCAGACGGTGAAGAGGTGCCACGGCTTGCCGTGGCGTTCGTCCAGAGGGACGTAGTCGATGGAGCGTTGTTCGATCGCCGCCGAGCGCGGCTTGTCGGCGCTCACTTGTCCTTCCCTTCCGAGCGATCGCCGGTGCCGCTCCAACCAGCTGAGTTGGACGCGATGGATTGCAGCGCGTTGCGGTGCTCGCTGCCATGGCTGAGAGGGTCTCCCTCACTGGAGAATTTCGCAATGGTGATGCCAGTACTCGGGTCAAGCCAGAGGTACTGGCCGAAGATACCGGCCGCGTAGAAACTGCCATGGCTGCCCCCAGGAACCCACCACTGGTTTCGATACGTGCCTGGCGTGGGATCAGTGTCGTCGGACGTGTCGAAGTCGCCTCCACCGGCCGTTGTGCTAATCCACTCTCGTGGGATAATTTGGCGCCCGTCGATTCGGCCGCCGTCAAGAATGAGCCGTCCGAACCGTGCCAGGTCGCGCAGTCGCATGCTGATTCCGGCGCAAGCATAGGGCGTGCCGTGATTGTCGACCGTGATCACTGCATCATCTTCGGCGCCGAGGTTCTGCCAGAGCTTCGTCTCCAAAAGCCGCGCGTAGGGCATGTGCGCGGCGCGCTCGAGCACCCAAGCGAGCACATCGGTCGTTGCGGAGCAGTATTGAAACGCTGATCCGTGGCCGCCCGAACCCTGAAGCCGTTCAAGGAAAGCCCTCGTTCCGTCGGCGTCGTCATCGCGCCGCGGACGCCACCCCGCGGACCGGTCGCCCGCTTGGACTTCGGCCAATGGATTCGTGTAGGTCATGTCGAAGTCAGGCACTGCGGTCATATCCAGCAATTGGCCGACCGTCGAACCGCCGTACGACCCATTTTCGAGCTCCGGGACGTACATTGATGTCCTGGCGTCGAGGTCGAGCAGACCATCTTCTACAAGAATCCCCGCCAACATCCCACACAGTGACTTGGAGACGGACATGACGATATGGCGCGACTCCCGCGTGTAGTCGCCGAAATACCGCTCGTAAAGGACCTGGTCGCCTCGAAGGACAATGAAGGCATCCGTGTTGGTCATTTCGAGAAACTCAAGCAGCGTCGCCTCCCGTCCAGGCGCGAGGGCGACGGAGGAAAGCTCGGCCTCGTGGGACGAATCTGCGGGCGTCAGGGCGCGGGCAGCGCGATTACCTCTGGCAATAGTAGCCACGGGCACCAGCCGGTGGACCTGGTGCAGCGAAAGACGATTATGTGGCGGCAGCAGCCACGTATCGAGAGAGAGCAAGTCCACAACGACTCCTTTGTCTGGGGTGATGGGTCAATCGTTCCGTGGGGGCAATCATTCTGTCCAATACCTGTTAGCGCCCTGTTTTTATGCCTCTGAGGCATAATGGAAGGATGGAGATCCGCCACCTTCGCTACTTCTTGTCCGTCGTCGAGCACGGCACGGTGACCTCGGCCGCCGAACATCTCCGCGTGGCGCAGCCGGCCATTTCGAGGCAGCTTCAGGCTCTCGAACGGGAGCTGGGTGTTGAATTGTTCGCCCGCAAAGGTCCGCGCCTGTCCCTCACGAATGCCGGAACAGAGATGCTGCATGTCGCATCCGACCTCGTTACCCGAGCGGATCGCGTTGAAATGCTCGCCCGGCAAATAGCCAAAGGGTCCCTGTCCCGGATCTCGATCGCGGCCGCCGACACCACGATTACAGAGATAGTGGCACCGTTCGTCGCGTCCCTCGACGGCGGCGACGCGTTCGTGACGGTCAAACCCGCCGCCCCGGACCGGGTCCACGACGCCGTCCGCGACAACTGCGACCTGGGAATCTCCGCCACACGCCCACCCAGCAACGGCCTGGACTGGCGCACACTGACCAACGTTCCACTACGCGCATACACCTCCCCGACGCACCCCTGGGCAACGCAGCGGCTGGCCACGATTTCCGTCGGCGATCTGCTGCGCGAAGACCTCGTGTTGCCAGTTCAGAACGACCCAACGCGCACCGCACTGGACGACGCGGTCAACGCCGAAGACCTCCGATATGATTCATTCGAGCAGGTGCCGTCGCCACGCCTGGTCCAAGCCCTAGCGGCTTCGGGCCGAGGCGTCGGCGTAGCAACTGACTTACCACGCTTCGGCGCCTACCCTGCCCTCATCACCAGTTCCACAGGCCAACCGGTATGCCTGCAGATCCACGCATGTTGGGATCCTAAGCACTACGCGGCCGCATCCATCAAGGAGTTCGTCTCGCGCCTGGAGGTGTTCGCCGACACCCACGTCAGAGACGCTGCCTGGCGAACCTAAGTTCTGCACCGATTATTGGGTCCCTGCCATCCGCTACAGGCAGTCGGTGGGCGCGCAGGCACCAGCTCATCGGCAGGGCAACGGCCGGCAGCCGATCTGCTCCGCGAAGGCGAGCATGGCCTCGCGTGCCATCTCGACGGTGACCAGTCTGTTCCCGGCCACAATGTGCAGGCTGTAGGCGTCCTCAAGGGCAACCATGTTCATGGTGGCCTGGCCGAGATCGGTGGAGATGGCGAAAGCGCCCGACGCATTGCCCTCTTCAAATATTGCGCGGTAGGTGGCGGTCTGCCGCAGGTACATCTGCTGGACCAGGGTGTCGTGCAGTTCAGATTGTCCGGCCATGAAGTCGAACTCATAGAGGAGCCGCATGAGTGCGTCGTCCGGGCCGCTGGGCAGACCCGCGGAAATGGCTGCCCGAAGTTTTTCTGCGGGCGTTTCGAGTTCTGCCACCACATTGTCGCGGTAGTCGCAGAACCGCTCAGTGCCGGCACGGTGGGCCTCCACAAGGAGGGCATCCAAGTCGTCGAAATAGTAGAGCAAAGCCCCCCTGGTCAGCCCGGCCCTTTTGGCAACATCTGTCAGGGACAGTGAGCGCAGGCCTTGGGTCGAGGCTTCCTTGAGAGCGGCCTCCACAAGTTCGGAGCGGCGCTGTTCCTGGGTATTGGGTCTAGCCATGCTCTTGACACTATCCGATGTGAGCTGCCACACTCCAATGGTTATTTGACGATGGTGTCAAAAAACCAAATGCTTCCATCGCAACCCCGAAATGGACCCTCATGGAACAACTCAGCAGCACCGTCCAACCGCAGCCCGAAACCGCTGGCCGGAGCTATAGCGCCTCCCTGTCCCGCAGCCTCGGCCTGGGCGGCAACATCCTCATCACCTTGTCTTCGATTTCGCCCGCTTCCAGTGTCTTCATCCTCGGCGGCGCCGCCTTGACGGCGTTCGGTACCGGCGTCGTCTGGGGTTTCCTCATCGCGGGCGTCATCAGCATTCTCGTGGCGTTCTGCTATGCCGAACTCGCCTCCGCCTATCCGGTGGCGGGCGGGGACTACTCGCTCGTCTCCCGGGCGCTCGGGCCGGCCTTCGGCGTCGTGACCTTCTTCATCAGCCTGGTTTCCCTGCCCTTGATCGTGGCGGTCTTCGCGCTCGGCGTCGCGGACTACCTGGGCGTAGCAATAGCCGGACTGTCGCCACAGGCAACGGCGCTCGTGGTAGTGGTCCTCACTACCATCACCGCCTGCTTCAACATCCGGGCCAACGCCTGGCTGACGGGTGTCTTCCTTTTCATCGAGATGGCCGCGCTCGTCCTGCTCGCGGTGCTGGGCCTGGTCCACATTGAGCGGCCGCTGGACACGCTCTTTACCCCGCAGGCCCTGGACGCTTCCACTGGATCGCTGGCGCCCCTGGCGATCGCCGGTCTCATGATTGCGGTCACGCAGGGCATCTTCTCCTTTAACGGCTACGGCGGCGCCGTCTACTTCGCGGAGGAAACCAAGAACCCCGCCCGCACCTTGGCGAGGGCGGTCCTGTGGAGTGCGGCCGTCACGATCGCCGCCGAATTGATTCCCCTCCTCGCAATCCTGCTCGGCGCGAGCTCGCAGGAAGAACTGTTCGGTGCAGAGCTGCCGGTGCAGCAGTTCCTGAGTGAACGGGCGGGGGACGCCGTCACCATGCTGGTACTGCTCGCTGTCGCTTTCTCGATCATCAATGCCATCATCGCCATCACCCTGCAGTCCGGCCGTCTGCTGTACGCCGCGGCCCGCGACCACGCCTTGCCCGGGGCCTTGTCCAGGGGACTCCGCCGAGTGAGCGGCAAAGGCCAGGTGCCGGTCGCGGCGACGGCCGTCATGGGTGCTATCGCCTTCCTCGCATGCTTTGCCCCCCTGGACGTTCTGCTGACTGCTACCGGATCCACCCTGACCTTCAGCTACCTCTTCATTGCCTTCGCCGCGATCAACCACCGCCGCGGAAACAAGAACCGCCCCGGCTACCGGATGCCGTGGTGGCCGTTGCCGCCCGCCCTCTGCATCGCGGCCCTCCTCCTGGTTTTCGTCGTCGCCATCATGGACCCGGCGCAGTGGCTGAGCCTGGGAATTTCGCTCGCTTTCGTCGCTGCCGGATTCATCTACTACTACCTGTATCTCCGGCCCCGTTCCGGAACCCATCTACTGCTCCTTGACGCAGTCATTGAAGAGGAGAACAACTGATGCTTGACCTGCTGCTCTGCAACGGAGCCGTCCGGACCTTCGACACGACGGGCTGGGCCGAGGCCGTCGGTATCAGCAACGGGCTCATCAGCTACGTGGGCACGGACCGGGATGCGCCGCCGGCCCGTCGTCGCCTGGACCTGCGCGGCAGGCTCCTGAGCCCCGGCATCATCGACAGCCACAACCACCTGCTCCTGGGTTTCGATCCCGACGCCGTCAGCCTCGAAGGCGCCCACACCCTTGCGGACGTGCGGAACAGGATAGCGGAACACGCCGCCGCCCGGCCCGACCTGGACTGGGTGTGTGCCGAAAACGCCGTGTATTCGGTGGTCGAGGGGCGCCGGCCGAACGCCGGGGACTTGCGCGGCCTGACCGACCGTCCCATCTTCATCACCACCTACGACCAGCACTCGGTATGGCTCAACGACGCCGCGATCCGGGTGCTCGGTATCGAGCGCGGCGCGTCCATACCTTGGGGGCGCCCGGAGCTCGACGACGGCCGGCCCACCGGCTGGGTCACC
Source organism: Arthrobacter sp. UYEF20 (assembly GCF_040546335.1). Taxonomy (NCBI): domain Bacteria; kingdom Bacillati; phylum Actinomycetota; class Actinomycetes; order Micrococcales; family Micrococcaceae; genus Arthrobacter; species Arthrobacter sp. UYEF20. The sequence continues at coordinate 177,852 of NZ_JBEPNP010000002.1, forward strand.
GACTTCTACACGAGCGCCATGACGACCGCGGGACTGAAAGGCCTGCAACGGGACATTCCGATGTACTCCCCGGACCGCCGCTACCGGCGCATCACCTCAAGCCTGGAGATGGCCGCCGCCAGTGGCATCACCACCGTCGTCGAACCCCAAGTGCCTCTCGCGGAGCTCGATCTCATGTACCGGGCCCGGGCCGAGGGGAAAATGCATTCCCGGGTCATCACCGCGCTGTTCCACCCCGTGGGTGCCGACGCGGCATTCCGCAGGGACCTGCGCGAGGCGGTGGACAGTGCGCCCGCGGACGACATGCTTCGGCTGGGCCCGGTCAAGCTGTACGCCGACGACGTGATCGAACCGCACACTGCTGCCATGCTTGCCGACTACGCCAACCGGCCCGGCCACCGCGGCGCCTCGAGCCTGCCATCCAACGAGTTCAAAGCGATGCTCGGCGAGCTGGACCGGCTGGGCTTCCAAACCCACACCCACGCCACCGGCGACAGGGGAGTGCGGATGGCCCTGGACGCAATCGAACAGGCCCAACGCAGCAACCGCACCACGGACCGCCGGCACGGGATTGTGCACGTCGAGTGCCTGGATGACGCCGATCTACCCCGTTTCGCCCAGCTGGGCGTTGTCCCGGCAATGCAGCCGCGTCACTGTTCCCCGGACCTGGTCGCCGGAACCTGGATGGAGAACGTGGGCGAGGAGCGCTGGGACCGCGCATGGCGGTTCAAGTCCCTCGCCGAATCCGGTGCCCGGTTGGCCTTCTCCAGCGATTGGCAGGTCGGTGAGATGGACCCCCTCGTGGGACTCTACAGCGCCCTCACCCGGGCAGGGCTCGACGGCGGCTCCCGCTGGACGCCGGACGAGCGCCTGGATCTTGACACCGCCCTGTGTGCCTATACCCAAGGCGGGGCCTGGGCCTGGCACGCGGAAAACGACCTCGGCGTCATCCGCGTAGGGGCAAAGGCCGACCTCGTGGTCTGGTCAGCCAACCTGTACGCATTGGAGGCCGAAGAACTGCTCGGAGAACGGGCCGACCTGACGATAGTAGGTGGCGCCGTGGTCCACGACGCCCACCGCGAATACGGCGAAGAACCGCCGGTCCCGGCCTCAGCGGCCCATGCCGGGCACGGCGTGCCCACCGGGTCGCACACGGGCTGCGCGCATTAACGTCAGACTAGTTCGCAAGTTAGGTCCAGTACGCGGATCTGAGGGCGTCTGAGGATAGTCACCGTGGCATCCGGCGGCCGCTCGGGATTGGCCATGTTCCGGCGCGCGGGGGTAGCGTCGAGACATGACTCCTGGACGCCCCGTACCGCCGCCCCTTGCCCAGCCGCTCCCCACTCTCGACACGCCGTCCGAAGCCACTGACGCGCCCCGCCTCGCCGCCGCGTACGGCGCCACCGCCAGCGACAGCGGACTCGTCCCCTTGACTGTTGCCCGGCGCGCGCCGAAGGAGGACGACGTCGAGATCGCCATCGAGTTCTGCGGGCTGTGCCACTCGGACGTCCACGCCACCCGCGGCGAATGGGGTGCCCAGAACTACCCGCTCGTGCCTGGCCACGAAATCGTGGGCCGGGTCGCCCGGGTGGGCTCCGCCGTCGACGACTTCACCCCCGGAGAGCGCGTGGGCGTCGGCTGCATGGTCGATTCCTGCCGCGAATGCGACAGCTGCCTGGACGGCCTGGAGCAATACTGCGAGAACGGCATGGTGGGGACCTACGGCGCGAAGGACCGCCGCAACGGGGACACCGTCACCCAGGGCGGTTACGCCAGCTCCATCGTGGTGGACCGCCGCTACGTGCTGCGGGTCCCGGAAAGCCTCGACCCCGCCGCCGCGGCGCCGCTGCTCTGCGCCGGCGTCACCACCTTCTCCCCGCTGCGGCACTTCGACGTCGAGGAGGGCGACGTCGTCGGCGTCATCGGCCTGGGCGGCCTGGGCCACATGGCCGTCAAGCTCGCCAAAGCCATGGGCGCCGAAGTGAAGGTGTTCACCACCTCGGAGTCCAAATTCGCCGCGGCCCGTGAACTCGGTGCCGACGACGTGATCCTCTCCCGCGACGAAGCCGCCATGGCCGCAGCGGACCGGAGCATCGACGTCATCATCGACACCGTCGCCGCGCCGCACGACCTCAACCCGTATTTCCGCACCCTGCGCCTGGACGGGGCCCTGTTCCAGCTCGGACTCCCCTCGGGAGCCATGCCTCCCGTCAATCCCGGGGCCCTGATCCGGCGCCGGATCGCGTACGCCGGCTCGCTCATCGGCGGCATCGCCGAGACCCAGGAGATGCTGGACTTCTGCGCCGAACACGGCGTGGTGTCCGAGGTTGAAGTGGTTAGGGCGGACCAGCTCAACGAGGCCTATGACCGCATGGTGGCCGGCGACGTGAAGTACCGTTTTGTCCTGGACGCCAGCACCCTGGGGTCACCTTCGGAAAAGGCGGATGTATGAGCACTCTCTTCACCAGGATCATCAACGGCGAGATCCCCGGCCGCTTCGTCTGGCGCGAGGACGATGTGGTGGCGTTCCTGACGGCGGGCCCGCTCGCCGACGGCCATACGCTCGTGGTACCCACCGAGGAAGTGGACCGCTGGACGGACGCTTCCCCGGAACTGCTGGGGCGGGTCATGGAGGTGGCCCGGAAGATCGGTGCCGTCCAGGTGGACATCTTTGATGCGGCCCGGGCCGGGCTGATCGTGGCCGGCTACGAAATCAACCACCTGCACGTGCATGTCTGGCCGTCCACCTCGATGGCTGATTTCGACTTCGGCTCGGCGGACCAGCACCCCGAACCCGCAAAACTGGATGCCAACGCGGAGAAGCTCCGCGACGGACTCCGGAAAGCAGGCTTCGCGGAGCACGTCCCGGAGGCCTGAGCCAGGCCCTCATCAGGCCGGCGCCAGCACCTTGTTAAGCACCGCCCGGATCCGCTTTTCGGAGACCGAATACGCCGTTCCGAGTTCGACGGCGAACAGGCTCACCCTGAGCTCCTCGATCATCCAGCGCACCTGGGTTAACTCGGCCCCGGCCCGGCGGCCGGGCAGCAGTGCCGACACGGCGTCGTCGTAGTCGTCCTCCAAGGCCTGGACCGCCGTCATGTGCTGCGCATCCCGCTGGACATTAGTGGGGAGCTTCTCGAGGCGCTTCTCAATCGCAGCGAGGTACCGCGGCAACTGGCTCAGCTGGGCGTAGCCCGTGCGTGCCACAAAGCCGGGGAACACCAGCTGCTCCAGCTGGCTCTTGATGTCATTGAGGGCGCTGATCAGGGCCAGGCTCGTGGTGCCCTTGAGCTGCTTCTCAATCCGCCGGGTGCTCGCCAGGATGCGTTCGACGACGGCGGTGACAGTGAAGACGGTGTCGATCAGCTCGGCCCGGACCTTCTCGTACAGGGCCTTGAACGAGGCCTCGTCCCAGGGCAGCTCGGCGGGGGTGAGCTTGTCGACGGCGGCAAGCGCGCAGTCCGCGATCAACGCCGTCACGGAACCGTGCGGGTTCTGGCTGAAGGTCAGCTTCTCTGTGTTGTTCAGATGCTCCAGGACGTAGCGGTCCGGCGGCGGCACCCTGAGCGCGAGCAGGCGGATGACGCCGCCGCGCATGGCCTGTTCCTGTTCGGAACTGGTCTGGAAGAGCCGCTGGGCCACGGAACGGCCTTCGTCCACGAGCGCCGGGTAGCCGGTGACGGTGTGGCCCTTCACGGTGCCCTGGACCTGGCGCTGCACCGTTCCGAAGGTCCACTCGGTGAGGCCCGACGTCTCAGTGAAGCCGGTGGACGTGACGTCAGCCGAGGAGCCCGCGTCCGTGGCGGGGGCGGCGCGCATCCCGGCACCCTGCCCGGCCGCCTTCCCGCCGGCCCTGCCACCTGATTTCGGCGCCGTCGTGCCCGGCGTGGCGCCCAGGGATTCGGCGATCGCCCGGCGGGTGGCCGGTGCCAGCTGTTCCTGCAGGGCAACAAGGTCCTTGCCCTCGTCCAGTACCTTGCCCTGCGGGTCCACCACGCGGAAGCTGACCCGCAGGTGCGGCGGCACGGCGTCCCAGTTCCAGGACTTCGGCGGGATGACCTGCCCGCGGATCCGGCGCAGCACCAGTTCCAGCGAGGCCTCCAGCTCGTCCGTGGCCGGATCGAAATCGGCTTCCAGAGCCGCGACGGCCTGTCGTGCGACGTCGGGTGCCGGCACGAAGTTCTTGCGTACCTGCTTGGGCAATGACTTGATCAGGGCCGTGACCAGCTCCACCCGCTGGCCCGGAATGAGCCAGCGGAAGGCGGCGTCGTCGAGCTGGTTGAGGAAGAGCACGGGGATCTCGGCGGTGACGCCGTCGGACGGATCCGGCGGCGAACCGGGGGCCACGGGGTGGAACTCATAACTCAGCGGCAGCTCGAAGCCCTTGTGCAGCAGGGTCTTCGGGTAGGCGGAATCGTCGAGGGCATCGGCGTCCTCGCTGATGAGCAGCGCCTGGTCGAAGTCGAGCAGCGTGGCGTCCTGCTGCCGCGCTTCCTTCCACCACTTGTCGAAGTGCCGTTCGGAGACCACCTCCTTGCCGATCCGGGCGTCGTAGAACTCGAACAGGGTCTCGTCGTCCACCAGGATGTCCCGGCGCCGCATGCGGGCCTCGAGTTCCTCCACCTCGTGGAGCAGGGCCCGGTTGCGGTGGAAGAATTTGTGGTGGGTCTGCCAGTCGCCTTCGACGAGGGCGTGCCGGATGAAGAGCTCGCGGCTGAGCTCCGGATCCACCTTTCCGTAGTTGATGCGCCGGCTCGGGATGATCGGCACGCCGTACAGCGTGACCTTCTCGTGGGCCATCACCGAGCCCATCTTCTTGGACCAGTGCGGTTCGCTGTAGCTGCGCTTGACCAGGTCCGGCGCCACCTGCTCTGCCCACAGAGGATCAAACTTCGCGACCACCCGGGCCCACAGCCTGCTCGTCTCCACGAGTTCGGCAGCCATGACGAAGGTCGGGTTCTTCTTGAACAGCGCCGATCCGGGGAAGATCGCGAAGCGGCTGCCCCGGGCGCCGGCGTACTCGCGCTTGCGTTCGTCGAGGATGCCGATGTGGCTCAGGAGGCCCGAGAGCATGCTGATGTGGATGCTCTCGTGGTTGCCCACCGGATCGGCCAGCCGCTTGTTGTCCAGGCTGATGCCGAGCGGCCGGGCGAGCTGGCGCAGCTGGGCGAACAGGTCCTGCCATTCCCGGACGCGGAGGTAGTTGATGAACTCGTTGCGGCAAAGCCGGCGGAACGCGGTGGAGGAGAGCTCCTGCTGCTTCTCCTGGAGGTAGTTCCAGAGGTTCAGGAAGCCGGTGAAGTCGGAGTTCTCGTCCCGGAAGCGTGCATGCTTTTCCGCGGCGAGCTGCTGCTTGCCTGAGCCGTCCCCCTGGGGGCGTTCCCTCGGGTCCTGGATCGTCAGCGCCGCCGCCAGGATCATGACCTCGCGGACGCAGCCGCGCTTGCCGGACTCCACGATCATCCGGCCCAGCCTCGGGTCCACCGGCAGCTGGGCAAGCTGCTGCCCGACGGCGGTCAGCCCGCCGCCGTTTCTTCCGCCAGCAGCGCCGCCGTGCCTCCCGCCGTCGTCGGCCGCGTCCTGGGCACGCGCCGCGCTCAGGGCGCCGAGTTCACGCAGCAGGGTGACGCCGTCGTTGATGGCGCGCGAATCCGGCGGTTCCACGAACGGGAAGTTTTCCACGTCCTTGGGTCCGCGGGCCACGCCCATGGCGGTCATCTGCAGGATAACGGCGGCGAGGTTGGTGCGCAGGATCTCGGGGTCGGTGAACGGCGGCCGGGACTCGAAGTCGTCTTCCGAGTAGAGCCGGATGGCGATGCCGTCGGACACGCGGCCGCAGCGGCCGGAGCGCTGGTTGGCCGAGGCCTGGGAGACCCGCTCGATCGGCAGGCGCTGGACCTTGGTGCGGTGCGAGTAGCGCGAGATGCGGGCGGTGCCGGTGTCGATGACGTATTTGATGCCCGGGACGGTGAGCGAGGTTTCGGCGACGTTGGTGGCCAGCACGATCCGGCGCTTGCTGCCGGGGTGGAAGACCTTGTGCTGTTCCTGCAGGCTCAGCCGCGCAAAAAGGGGCAGTATCTCCGCACCGGCCAGCCGGCGGTTCGTCTGGATCCGTGCGTTGAGCGCCTCGGCGGCGTCGCGGATCTCCCGTTCGCCGGAGAAGAAGATGAGGACGTCGCCGGGGGCTTCCAGCGCCAGTTCGTCGACGGCGTCGCACACCGCGTCCAGCGGGTCGCGGTCCTCCTCGAGCTCGTCGTCGGAGGCGGGGACTGCCTCATCGCCGGCCGCGGAGCCGCCAGGCGGCTGGGAGAGCGGCCGGTAGCGGATCTCGACGGGGTAGGTGCGTCCGGTGACCTCGAGGATCGGCGACGGTTCCTCCTCGCTGCCGAAGTGCCTGGCGAACCGCTGCGGATCGATGGTGGCGGAGGTGATGATGATCTTCAGGTCCGGACGCTGCGGCAGGATCCGCTTGAGGTAGCCCAGGATGAAGTCGATGTTGAGGCTGCGCTCGTGGGCTTCATCGATGATGATGGCGTTGTACTTGCGCAGCAGCTTGTCGCGCCGGATCTCGGCCAGCAGGATGCCGTCCGTCATCAGCTTGATCTTGGTGTTGCGGCTGACCTCGCCGGTAAAGCGCACCTGGAAGCCGACTTCCTGGCCGATCTCGACGCCGAGTTCCTCGGCAATGCGTTCGGCCACGGTGCGCGCCGCAAGCCGCCGCGGCTGGGTGTGGCCGATCAGGCCGTCCTCGCCGAGGCCGAGCTCCAGGCACATCTTGGGGATCTGCGTGGTCTTACCGGAACCGGTCTCGCCGGCGATGATGGTCACCTGGTTGGCCGCGATGGCGGCCATCAGGTCCTCGCGGCGCTCGGAAACCGGCAGCTCGGCGGGGTAGGAAATATGCAGTGTCATGGCTGGAGACAGTCTACTGGGCTTGCTACCGGGGTTGCCGCCCGGGACGGCTCCTGCGCGGGATGGCTCCCGCCCGGCGGGCCTGCTCCTTCGCGGGACGGCTCCCGCCCGGCGGGCCTGCTGCCCACTGCCCCTCCTGCCGCTGCCACTCCTGCCCCTGCCGGGAACGTGACGTTGCCCGGTCCCTGGGGGCCGGGCAACTGTTGGGTGTGTGGTTGGGGTGGAGCTTTTTCAGGGACCCGGACCTCAGAAGATCCGTAGTATGTAGCTGGTGCTGGGGAGGTCCAGGGCGGACCAGGCGTCCTCCGAGCGGACGGGCGGGGTGTGGCCCCGGCCGTCGTTGCGCAGGACCGAGGCAGTGGCTGCAAGGCCGACGATGATCAGGATGATGACGGCAATTCCGATGAGTTCCATACCTCCATGGTTCTCCGGCCGCGGGACCAAAAGAAGTGGCAGAAATGCCCAAAAAGCTATAATTTCTGCCACAATGGAAGCATGATCAAATCAGTGGCAATGATAGTGGTCCCCAACTTCTCGGTCTTCGAGTTCGGCACCGCGTTCGAGGTCTTCGGCATCGACCGTTCAGCGCGCGGAAACGGTGTTCCTGCCTTCGATTTCCGGGTTTGCACCCCGGAGCCGGGCGATGTCCCGATGAAGTCCGGGCTGTCGCTGCACGTCGGGCTCGGGCTGGAAGCGGCCGCCGACGCCGACCTCGTTATCATGGGTCCCTACGGCCGGGACGAGGACCTTCCCGAATCCGTCCTGGACACGCTGCGGGCGGCGCACGCCCGGGGTGCGTGGGTGATGTCCATCTGCTCCGGTGCTTTTGCCCTGGCCCGGGCGGGCCTGCTGGACGGCCGGCGCTGCACGACGCACTGGCACTATTCCCGGGAACTCGCCAGCCGGTATCCCGCCGCGCTGGTGGACGAAAACGTCCTCTACGTCGAGGACGGCCGGATCATCACGAGCGCCGGCACGGCCGCGGGCATCGACGCCTGCCTGCATCTGATCCGGGTCGAATTCGGGGCCAACGTGGCGGCGGGTATCGCCCGCGACATGGTGGTTCCGCCGCACCGCGACGGCGGCCAGGCCCAGTTCATCGACCGGCCGATCCCGGCCTGCGGCTCCGAACCGATGGAGGAACTGCTGCAGTGGATGGTGCGCCACCTGGAGGAGGAGCATTCCGTCAATGAACTTGCGGCCCGGGTCCACATGTCGCCCCGCACATTTGCCCGGCGCTTCCGTTCCGAGACCGGTGCGACCCCCGCAGCCTGGCTCAACTCGCAGCGGGTACTGCGAGCCCAGGAACTGCTCGAGACCACGGAACTCAATATCGACGAGGTCGCACGGGAAGCCGGGTTCGGCCACTCGGTGCTGCTGCGCCACCATTTCACCAAGGTGCTGGACACGAGTCCGCAGTCGTACCGGCGTACCTTCCGGGGCCACCTGGCCGCAGCGGTCTAGGCAAGCGGTTTAGCTGAGCGGTCCAGGCGTGCCGTCTAGATGAGCGGTCCAGTAGGCATTTTCGTTAGTTGGCCGGGGGTTCAGGTCCCGGCGGTGGGGTGGCCGGGCTCCAGGACATGCCCCGCGCCGGGGCCGGCCGATGGACATATTCCGATCATGCCCTGTCCCGGGCGCGAAAAATGGGCATGTCCTCCCGGAGAGCAGCCGATCCCCGCAGCGGAGCCACCCGCACAGGCCCCCGGGATACGGACATGCCCCGCGCCGGGGCCGGCGGATGGACATATTCCGATCATGCCCGGTCCCGGGCTCGAAAAATGGGCATGTCTTTCCGGGCCCGAAGAGGTCCTGGCCTCTGAACCCCCGACGAATTAACGAAAATGACCATTAGCGGAGCGGTCCCGGCAAGCCTTCCGACGGCGGGAGGCCGGCCGGCGGCGTCACGCCGCCCGGCTCTTCGGGTACTGACTCGTCGGGTTTTGACTTGTCGGGTACTGACTCCGCCGCCGCCCGGGTGTGGTCCACGAGTTCCCGCCACGGACCCGTGACGGCCTGCTCCGGCAAAGTGGCCCGCAGTTGGCCGGCACGGATGCTGTACAGGAAGCGGTCCGGCTGAGCGCCGGCGGCCGCCCGGGCGGTCTTCGGGGCTTCGTCCCAGGGGCAGGCCTCAACGAGCGGCTGCCAGAAGTCCTTGTCATCCGGGGGCGTGGCCAGCACCGACCAGGTCCGCTTCATTCCGGCAAAGCCGCCGCTGCGCTGGACGGTGATTTTCATGCGGCTCGGATCTTCTTGAGACGTGCTTCATCGTCTGATTCCGGAGAGCTTTACCTTCACAGTTTCCCACGCGGACAGCACGGCGTCATGCTCCGCGGATTCTGCTCCAAAGAGTTCCCTGGCGGACGCCGCGGTGGCCCGCGCGAAGGCGCCAAACGTTGCATTCGCGGCCAGCTTCCCTCCCGTCAGCGTCTCATACCAGATCTGGGCGGGCGCGTCCCACGCGTTGCCGCCAAGCTCCGTGGCCATCAGGCAGAACGCGCGGTTGGGGATGCCTGAATTGATGTGCACGCCGCCGTTGTCGGCCCTCGTCTGAACGTAGCCGTCCATCGAGTCCGGCTGCGGGTCCTTGCCGAGCACATCGTCGTCGTACGCCGTGCCCGGAGCCTTCATGGAACGCAAGGCCCTGCCCTGGACCTGGTCCGTGAACAGACCCTCGCCGATCAGCCAGCTGGCCTCAGCGGTGGACTGCTTCTTCACATACTGCTCAACGAGTGCTCCGAAGACATCGGACATTGATTCGTTCAGGGCGCCCGCCTGGTTCCGGTACGCCAGACCGGCCGAATACTGGGTCACGCCGTGGGCGAGTTCGTGGCCGATCACGCTCAGCGACTTCGTGAACCGCTGGAAAACCTGGCCGTCACCGTCGCCGAAAACCATCTGCCGGCCGTCCCAGAATGCGTTGTCATACAGGTTGCCGTAGTGGACCGTGGCATCAAGGTGGAGGCCCTTGCCGTCAATGGAATTGCGGCCGAACGCCTCGGCATAGAGCCGGTGGGTATGGCCCAGCCCGTCATAGGCCTCGTCGGCTGCCGGATCGCCGGTGGGTGGTTCCCCCTCCTTGCGCACCACACTGCCGGGCAACTGTTCGGCGAACTTGGCGTCGTAAACCGTCCGCTCTGGCGGGGACGGCTTGAGGTCCCGCATGCCGGGGGGAACTACGGGGGAGGGGACTGCCCTGGACGCCTGGAAGCTCTGGACGTGCAGCAGTGCTTCCCGGGCCGCACGCGCAGCCTCGGAGAGCCGTGGTTCACGCTGCGCCGCCAGGCGGCGGAGCAGGTAGGGAGGGACGATGGAACAGTACATGTGAGACCCCTTTTGTGCTTCGGCGGAGTCCTGACGCGGTAGGCAACCGGCACTGAGCCCCGCCGCCCACCGGCCGCCGGAACCCCGCTGCCGATGCTGACAGCCTACGAGGGGGCACCGACATTTGGCAGGACCGACTCTCTTCCGGCCAAAGCGGGCTATCGGACCGATATTTCTGTACCGTGGCTTCCATGGACCCCTTAAGCAAGGGAAAGAAAAGCGGCTCGACGCTGCTGACGGTGGTCATCGCCTTTGTGGCGAATTTTCTGGTGGCCGGTTCGAAGACCGTGGCCGCCCTGATCACCGGCTCCGCGTCCATGACCGCGGAGGCAGCGCACTCGTGGGCAGACACCGGAAACCAGGTCTTCCTGTTTGTGGCCGAACGGAAATCGGCCAGGAAACGGGACAAGAGCCATCCCCTGGGCTACGGCAGGGAAGCCTACGTCTGGTCCATGTTTGCCGCCTTCGGGCTCTTTACGGCAGGCGCGGTGGTCTCGATCATGCACGGAATCCAAGAACTCGTCACCCCGGAGCCGGCCGGGGAGTTCCACGTCGCCTACATTGTCCTGGCCCTTGCCTTCGTGCTGGAAGGCATTTCCTTCGCGCAGGCCTTCCGGCAGACGCGCCGGGCGGCGCGCGAGCTGGAACGCGACACGCTCGAACAGGTGCTCATCAGCTCAGACCCCACCCTGCGCGCCGTTTTTGCCGAGGACGCCGCGGCGTTGATAGGCCTCGTCCTGGCTTTCCTGGGAGTGCTGCTGCATCAGCTCACCGGCTCGGCCGTCCCGGACGCGGTGGGATCGATCGCCGTCGGCATCCTGCTGGCGGTGGTCGCCGTCGTGCTGATCGACCGCAACCGCCGCTTCCTGGTGGGGCAGGGCGTGACTGCGGACATCGAGCAGTCGATGGGCCAGCGGCTGCTGGAAAATCCCGGGATCGAACGGATCACGTACCTGCATCTGGAGTTTGTCGGGCCCCGCAAGCTGTACCTTGTTGCGGCCGTGGATCTGCGGGGCGACCGGCCCGAGCACGAGGTTGCCGTAGCCTTGCGCCGCATTGAACGCGAACTTGAGGACTATGAAACGGTCGAGGAAGCGGTGCTGACGCTGGCCACAGCCGATGAGCCGGCCTTGGAGTTCCGGGCCGAAGGCCGCCCGCTCCGGTCCTGATGGTCCTGACGTCCCGGATGCAAAGAACCCCGCCGCTTCACTGAAACGACGGGGTTCTTGCTGTGTTGCCTGGATTCTGTGCCCTCGATTGGAATCGAACCAACGACCTTCTGCTCCGGAGGCAGACGCTCTATCCCCTGAGCTACGAGGGCAATTCAGGGATCCTGCCGTTACCGGCGGGACGTCCTAGAGCTTAGCAGGAAGGTGGGCTCCAAGGGAAAATCGCCGCGCCCGGCGACGCCTGACGCGCCAATCGACGCGCCCGGCGACGCGCTGCCCGGCACCTGCCTGCCGACGCGCTCAGTACCCGGTAAAGACGCGCTCAGTACCCGGTAAAGGAGTCCGAATGGATCCTCCGCGCCCCGGCACCCCGCGCGGCGGCGCGGAGCGAGCGGACGCTGCCCGGCGAGCCGGACACGAAAACGTCCCGGCCGGCAATGTCCGGGACCAGTTCCTTGAGGATGGCGCTGTCGATCCGTGCCCTGCCCGCATCCTGCATAAAGGCCGGGGGCGGGGAGCCGTCCGCGAGCCTGGCCACGACGCGGGCGCCGGAGCCTTCGAGCTCCTGCGCGTAGGCGAGCTCGGCCGCATTCCTTGCCAGATACAGCAGGATGACATCCCGGTCCGTGGCGGAGCCTGCGGCCAGTTGGGCCAGATACGGCGTGATGCCGATCCCGGCCGCTATCAGCAGCACGGGCGCGCCTGACTTCCGGGGCAGGACAAAATCGCCGCCCACGGCGGTGCCGGTCAGTTCGTCGCCGGGTTCCAGGGCCAGCAGCGTGCGCTTCGCCGAGGACAGCGGTTCGGCCGTCCCCACCCCGATCGTCAGGACACGGGACTCCGGCGGGCTGGTGAGGCTGAAGACGCGCCGCAGCCCTTTTCCGTCGGACTTTTCGTGCGGCAGGTGCAGTTCCATGTACTGGCCTGGGCTGTAGCGGACGGGACGCTCGGGCTGGAAGCGGAATTCCGTCGTCGTCGGCGTCAGCGGCCGGGAGCCCTGGAAGTGGAGGTGGACCCGGCCGCGCTGGCCTGCCGCGAAGGCGAGGGCGTTCCCCACCAGCAGCGCCAGCTCGGGGGAGTTGGCGACGAAGCCGAGGTTGTAGGGGATCGCGAACAGGAGCCCGACGACGGCGGCCAGCGCCAGCTGCTGCCAGCGGCGCGGCGGCAGCGTGAGCGGCTCGATGAGCATGAACCCGACGAAGAAGAGCACCGGGCGCTGGGCGAGCGGCTGCCACAGCGCCTCGCCGATAGCCGAACCGGCCCGGAGCAGTTCGGCCACGACGATGGACACGGCGACCACCGTGAACACGGCGGCCATCAGCAGCTTCCGCACCCGGTACAGCACCAGGAGCACACCCGGCAGCAGGAGCCAGAGCATGGCAGGCGTGGCGGCCCACCAGGTGGCGATGTTGAGCCCGGTCAGCCCGGTGATGAAGACGCCGGCCGCCGCCGGATTGAAGATATGGCGGCCGCGCCAGGCCAGCGCGTACTTGGACGCCGAGGCCAGTACACAGGCCAGCGCAACCCCGGCCAGATCCGTCAGCTGCAACCCGGCGGAGAACTGCGTGGGCCAGAACAGGAAGTACAGCAGCAGGCCCGTGATCAGGGACGACTCGCTATGCGGATGCACATGGAAGAGGGCGGCCAGCAGCCGGTTGGAGCCGTACGTCAGTCCGAGGCACAGCGCGAGGTGCGCCAGCATCTCCGGCAGCCCGAAGGTCAGCCAGCCGAGCACGTTCAGCAGCATGCTGTAGACCGCGAGCACGGCGAGGACCCACAGCACCAGCCGGTACATCGTGAAGCGGCCCAGCGCAGAGTCCAGCCGCGAGCCGATGGGAGTGGAGATAACGGCAGTCATGAGAAAAGCACCCCTTCAAAGTCGGTCGAATACTCGGCGTGGCCGTCCGTGTAGACGGTCAGCCAGGAAAAATCGAACTCTTCCCGCAACCGGGCTCCTTCGACGAAAAACAGGGCCGTGGCCAGCGCGTCAGCGACCATTGCGGTCCCGGCCATGGCCCAGCTGGCCACGACGGTCCGCACCGGGGCCCCCGTGCTGCCGTCCAGAACGTGGTGCAGCCCGTCGCCCCAGGCCCGCCGGTTGGCGGCGGACGCGCACAGGGCGCCGGCACCGAGGCTGATCATGCCGATCGCCCGGGAAGAGTCGTAGGGATGTTCCAGGGCCACCTCGACCGGGGCCGTACCGGGGTCCGGAGCGGAGTTCAACAGGTCCCCGCTGGCATCGATGAAATGCTCGCCGATCCCGCCCGCGAGGAGCTCGGCGGAGAGCAGATCAGCCAGCTGCCCCTTGCCTGCCGCTCCGACGTCAATCACCACGGGCTTGCTGGTGGTCAGCACCGTCCCGTCCCAGTCCAGCACGTCTTCCCAGCGCGGGGCTGGAAGCGGGGGTCCGGCGGGGCGGAGGGAGTACGCGGCGTCGTAGCCGAGCTGTTCGAGGCTGCCGCCGATCAGCGGGGTCATGGCGCCATTGCTGAGCCGGTACAACGTCCCGTAGAGCGGGCCGAGGGCAGCGGCCCCCGCGGGCAGCTGAAAGCTCCCCGGCTGCCGGGCTGCCCCGGCGACGAGCGAGTCCGGCCGGAAACGGGACCAGGCGGCGTCGTAATCCGCTACGACCTCAAGCAGGCGACGGCGGTGCCTGCCGGGGAGCGGGGAGGGCGTGGAAATCTCCCAACGGGTACCGATCCCGTCGAAGCTGAATTCCGTCCAGCCCGGATGCGGCACGTTGCCTCCCTTACCGCCCGGCTGCCGGGCCTCTACTGGGCATCGGCCTTGATCTTTTCCACGGCCTGGTTGAAGCCGCCGCTTGTCAGCGAGGAACCGGCCACCTTGGAGACCTTGATCTCATCGAGCTTCTTACCGACGATCTGGGACTTGATGCCGCCGGCGAACTCGCCCTGGAACTTCTTGGTGTTGGAGTTGGAGGGATGCGTGGTGATCGTGACATCGGACACAGCCCCGCCGGCCAGCGTCAGTTTCACACCCACCGTCTCGGTGCCGTTCGGCGACACGTAGTTGCCGTCGGCGGAGTAGATCCCGTCCTTGTAGCTGCCGGTGCCGGTCCCGGCGGCGGGCGCGGACGTCGCGGCCGGGGCAGCGCCCTGGGCGGCCGTGCCCTGGCCGCCCGGTGCGCAGCCGGCTGCGGTCCCGGCCAGGGACAGGCCGGCAATGCCGACAAGGACGCTTTTACGGAGAGGGATATTCATGCCGCGGCTCGTTTCAGGTGTTGATCGGATGGGGCGGTGACTCAATGCGGTGACTCAAGGCGGTGACAGACTCAAAACGGTGACACCGGCGAAAACGTTCCCCTCAGCGTAATGGTTCACTGCGGGGCATCGCTGGGAAAACCCTGGCCTTTTCCCGGCCATCGCCCGGGCGGTCACGCCGGACGCCAAATTCCGCCACACTGCGGGCCACGGGTAGGCTGGAACTGTGACCCCAGAAGAACTCTCCCTCGCCATTTCCGCCTGCCTGAAGGACGCCGTCGCCGCCGGCGAAATCGGGCTGTCCGCATCCGAGGTCCCGGATGAGGTGCGCGTGGAGCGGCCGAAGAACCGGGAGCACGGGGACTGGGCCACGAACATCGCCCTCCAGCTGGCCAAGAAGGCAGGCACGAACCCGCGGGAGTTCGCGTCCGTCCTCAGCGCCCGGCTGAAGTCCATCGACGGCGTGTCCGCCGTCGACATCGCCGGACCGGGCTTCCTGAACATCACGGTGGACGCAGGGGCCGCCGGCGCCCTCGCCAGGGCAATCGTCGAAGCGGGAACGGCGTACGGCACCAACACGGCGCTCGCAGGCCACACCGTCAACATGGAGTTTGTCTCCGCCAACCCCACCGGGCCGCTGCACATCGGCCACACCCGCTGGGCCGCCCTGGGCGACTCGATCGCCCGCGTGCTCCGGGCCTCCGGTGCCGATGTCACGGCCGAGTACTACATCAACGACGCCGGATCGCAGATGAACGTCTTCGCCCACTCCGTGCT
Source organism: Arthrobacter sp. UYEF20 (assembly GCF_040546335.1). Lineage (NCBI taxonomy): Bacteria > Bacillati > Actinomycetota > Actinomycetes > Micrococcales > Micrococcaceae > Arthrobacter > Arthrobacter sp. UYEF20. The sequence continues at coordinate 193,252 of NZ_JBEPNP010000002.1, forward strand.
GTCCAGGCTGCACGGCCGCGGCGTGCCGGAGGGCGGCTACCCGGGCGAGTACATCGCGGACCTGGGCCATGAGGTGCTGACGCAGCACCCGGGCATCCGGGAACTCACCGACGTGGCGGCGCTGCCGGTCATCAGGGGCGCGGCCTACAAGGCGCAGCTGCACGACATCCAGCAGACGCTCGCCGAGTTCGGCGTCGACTTCGACGTGTACTTCTCCGAGCAGGAACTCCACGACGCCGGAGCGATCGAGGACGCCGTGGCGCGGCTCCGCGAGCAGGGCCACGTCTACGACGACGGCGGCGCCGTCTGGCTGCGCACCACGGACTTCGGCGACGACAAGGACCGCGTGATGATCCGCGCCAACGGCGAGCCGACCTACTTTGCCGCCGACGCCGCGTACTACCTGTCCAAGAAGGACCGCGGCTACACCGAGAAGATCTACCTGCTCGGCGCCGACCACCACGGCTACATCCACCGGCTCAAGGCCATCGCCGCTGCCGCCGGCGACGATCCCGAGGTCAACATCGAAGTCCTGATCGGCCAGCTGGTCTCCGTCAACGGCGCCAAGCTGTCCAAGCGCGCCGGCAACATCATCGAGCTCAAGGACCTCATCTCCTGGCTCGGCAAGGACGCCGTCCGCTACTCGCTGGCCCGCTTCCCGGCCGACTCGCCGCTGACCCTGGACCCCGAGCTGCTCAAGAAGCACAGCAACGAGAACCCGGTGTTCTATGTCCAGTACGCGCACGCCCGGTCCCGCGGCACGGCCCGCAACGCGGTGGCCGCCGGCGTGGAGCGCCGTGTTGACGGCAGAGACAGCTTCGACGCGTCGCTGCTGGATGACCCGACCGAAAACGAGCTGCTCTCCTTCCTGGGCAGCTATCCCTCGATCGTGGCCAGGGCCGCCGAGCTGCGCGAGCCGCACCGCGTGGCCCGCCACCTGGAGGTCATTGCCGGGGCCTACCACCGCTGGTACGACGCCTGCCGCGTGGCGCCGCAGGGCGAGGAGCCCATCACCGACGTGAACCGTACCCGGCTGTGGCTCAACGACGCCACGAGCCAGGTGCTGGCCAACGGACTGGAACTGCTGGGCGTCTCGGCGCCGGAACGGATGTAACCGCCATGACCGCAACCTCATCAAACACGGCCAACCCGCCCAGCCCAGCTGGCGCGGCCTCCCCGCTTGCCCCGGAGTGGCTGCAGGTCCCCGCGGACCTGAACGCCCTGCATGAGCCACTGTGGGCTGCCGGCGCCGCCCGGAACGACGACGGCGAACTCGCCCTCGACGGCGTTCCGGTCAGCGAGCTCCAGCGCCAGTTCGGGACGCCGCTGTTCGTCATGAGTGAGAACGACTTCCGGGCCCGGGCCCGCGCCTTCTCCGACGCGTTCAACGACGCCTTCGCCGACATCTGCGGCGGAGTGGACGTCTACTACGCCGGGAAATCCTTCCTGTGCACCACCGTGGTCCGCTGGGTGGAGGAAGAGGGTCTGCGCCTGGACACCGCGTCCGGCGGGGAACTCGCCGTCGCGGCACGTGCCGGTATTCCCGGCGCCGACGTCGCGCTGCACGGCAACAACAAGTCCGACGCCGAGATCCACCGTGCCCTGGACATGAAACTGGGCCGGATCGTCGTGGACAGCCTCGTGGAGCTCGACCGCGTTGCCACGATCGCCGCAGCCCGGGGCGAAACCGCCAAGGTGTTGCTGCGGCTCACCCCCGGCGTGCACGCCCACACGCACGAGTTCATCGCCACGGCGCATGAGGACCAGAAGTTCGGCCTGTCCATGGCCGGGGACTCCACGGAGCAGGCCGGCCTGTCCGCGGCCGAGGAGGCCGTGGCTGCGGCGTCGGGCTACGGGAGCGTTGAACTCCTGGGCCTGCACTGCCACATCGGCTCGCAGATCTTCGAGCCGGACGGCTTCGCCCTCGCCGCGGAGAAGCTGCTGGACTTCCTTGCCGCGATGCAGGCCAAATACTCCATCGTGCTCCCGGAACTGGACCTGGGCGGCGGCTACGGCATCGCCTACACTCCCGCGGACGCGCCTCGGCCGGCCGCCGAGATCGCCCAGGCGATGGCCGCCGTCGTCCGCTCCAAATGTGCCGAGCTGGGCATCACCGCCCCGCGGATCTCGATCGAACCGGGCCGCGCGATCGTGGGCAGCACCACCTTCACCCTGTACGAGGTCGGCACCCTCAAGACCGTACGGGTCGACGCGCCGTCCGTTGGAGCGGCCGGCACCGCCGAAGGAGAGCCGGAAAACGTTACGTACCCGCGCCGGTATGTGTCGGTGGACGGCGGCATGAGCGACAACGCCCGTCCGGTGCTGTACGACGCGGATTACTCGGCAATTCTGGCCTCCCGGACCTCCGACGCGGCCCCGCAGCTGTCCCGAGTGGTGGGCAAACATTGCGAGAGCGGCGACATAGTTGTTAGAGATGTATATCTGCCCGAGGACGTGGCAGCCGGTGATCTGCTCGCCGTACCGGGGACCGGCGCCTACTGCTGGGCCCTGTCAAGCAACTACAACTATCTGGCCCGGCCGGGCGTTGTCGCTGTGCGCGACGGGTCTACCCGGCTCATTGTCCGCGGGGAAACCGAACAAGATCTGCTGAACCGCGACATGGGAGTCTGAATGACCGAATTGCGAACCCTGAAAGTAGCACTGCTGGGCTGTGGCAACGTTGGGTCCCAGGTTGCGCGCATTCTCCTTGACGACGCCGAGTCGCTGGCCTCCCGCACCGGGGCCCGCCTGGTACTGAGCGGCATCGCCGTCCGGAACCTCGATGCGCCGCGCGACGTCGAACTGCCGCACGAGCTGTTCACCACCGACGCCGAGACCCTGGTCAAGGACGCCGACCTGGTGATCGAGCTGATGGGCGGCATCGAGCCTGCCCGCACCCTGATCCTCACCGCGATCCGCCACGGAGCCTCCGTGGTCACCGGCAACAAGGCCCTGCTGGCACAGGACGGCCCCACCCTCTACGAGGAAGCGGACAAGGCTGGAGTGCAGCTGTCCTACGAGGCGGCCGTGGCCGGAGCGATCCCCATCCTGCGCCCCATCCGGGACAGCCTGTCCGGTGACCGGATCACCCGGGTGCTCGGAATCGTCAACGGCACCACCAACTTCATCCTGGACCAGATGGACTCCACCGGGGCGCAGTTCGCCGATGCCCTGGCCGAGGCCCAGCGCCTGGGCTACGCGGAAGCGGATCCGACGGCCGACGTCGAGGGCCATGACGCCGCCGCGAAGGCCGCCATCCTCGCCTCGCTGTCCTTCCACACCCGCTTCGCCCTGGAAGACGTGTACTGCGAGGGCATCAGCTCGGTCAGCGCGGCGGACATTGCCGCCGCGAAGGACGCCGGGTTTGTGATCAAGCTGCTCGCGATCGCCGAGAAACTCACCGCCGCAGGCACGGACACAGTTGGTGCCGCCGGCGTCTCCGTGCGCGTGCACCCCACCCTGCTGCCGCGCGACCACCCCCTCGCCGCCGTCCGCGGCGCGTTCAACGCCGTCTTCATCGAAGCCGAAAACGCCGGCGAGCTGATGTTCTACGGCCAGGGCGCCGGCGGCACCCCGACGGCGTCAGCCGTGATGGGCGACCTCGTGTCCGCCGCCCGCCGGCTGGTCCTCGGCGGCCCCGGCCGCACCGAAACCACCACCGGCCACGTCCCCGCCCTGCCCATCGACGCCGCCGTCACGAGCTACTACATCGGCCTCGACGTCGCGGACCAGCCCGGCGTGCTGGCCCGGATCGCCCAGCTCTTCGCGGAGCACGGCGTCTCCATTGAAATCATGCGGCAGACCATCCACCGCGATGCCGACTCCAAGGTCGAATCGGCAGAACTGCGGATCGTCACGCACCGTGCAAGCGAGGCTGCACTGGCAGCCACCGTCGAGGCCGTGAAGGGCCTGGACGTTATCAATTCCGTTACATCCGTACTGCGGGTAGAAGGAGTCTAAGTGGCTCACCAATGGCGCGGTGTCATCCGCGAATACGCTGAACGTCTGCCTGTCACCGAGGCCACGAAGGTCATCACCCTGGGCGAGGGCGGCACCCCGCTGGTGCACGCCCGGCACCTCTCCGAGCTGACCGGCAGCGCCGTCTACCTCAAGGTCGAGGGCATGAACCCGACAGGTTCCTTCAAGGACCGCGGCATGACCATGGCCATGACGGCCGCGGTTGCGGCCGGCGCCAAGGCCGTCGTGTGCGCCTCCACCGGAAACACCTCCGCCTCCGCCGCGGCCTATGCGACGGCGGCCGGACTCCAGTGCGCAGTGCTGGTGCCCGAAGGCAAGATCTCCATGGGCAAGCTGAGCCAGGCGATCGCGCACGGAGCCACGCTGCTGCAGGTCGACGGCAACTTCGACGTCTGCCTGGACATCGCCCGCAAGCTGGGGGAGTCCTACCCGGTGTTCCTGGTCAACTCCGTCAACCCGGCGCGGATCGAAGGGCAGAAGACCGGCGCTTTCGAGATTGTCGACTGCCTCGGCGACGCCCCCGACTACCACATCCTCCCGGTGGGCAACGCGGGCAACATCAGCGCGTACTGGAAGGGCTACAAGGAGTACTCGGCGCCCTTCGAGTCCGCCACGGCCGGCACCCTGGCCCCCGTGGCCACTAGGACTCCGGTGATGTGGGGCTTCCAGGCCGCCGGCGCGGCACCGTTCGTCGCCGGCCATCCCATCACCGAACCCGACACCATCGCGACGGCGATCCGGATCGGCAACCCCGCGTCCTGGGACACCGCTATTGCAGCGAGGGACGAGTCCGGTGGCGTGATCGAGGCCGTGACGGACGAGGAAATCCTGTCAGCGCACCGCTGGCTGTCCGCCCGCGAAGGCGTCTTCGTGGAGCCCGGCTCCGCCGCCGGAGTTGCGGGACTGATCAAGAAGCACGCCGCCGGGGAAGTCCCCGCCGGGAAGACGATCGTCATCACCGTTACCGGGCACGGCCTGAAGGACCCGCAGTGGGCCCTCCGGACCGAGGACGGCAGCGAGGTGGAGCCCGTCAAGGTCTCCAACGACGTCGTCACGGTGGCCACAGCGCTGGGACTGGAAGAAAAATAGCCTTGGAAACCACACTCACCGTCCCGGCCGAGTCTCCCGCCGACGCGCCAGCGGTACCGGCCGGCCAGCTGGTGACCGTACGGGTGCCGGCCACCAGCGCCAACCTGGGGCCCGGCTACGACAGCCTGGGACTGGCGCTGTCCTTGCACGACACCCTGACGGTGGAAACGCTGGCCAGCGGTGAGCTGGAGTTCGAACTTCGCGGCGAGGGCGCGGAAACGTTGCCGCGGGACGCGAGCCACCTCGTGGTCAAGGCCATCACCGAGGCCCTGCACCGCCTGGGCTACCGGCACGAAGGACTGCGGATCACAGCCGACAATGTCAATCCGCACGGCCGCGGGTTGGGCTCTTCCGCTTCCGCCGTGGTCGCGGCGGTGACGGCTGCGAACGCGCTGGTCCCCGTGGCGTCCCGGCGCACCAAGGACTGGATCCTGCAGCTGACGAGCGAAATGGAAGGCCATCCGGACAACGTCGCACCCGCCATATTCGGCGGACTGGCGCTGTCGTGGCAGGACAGTGACCAGTACAGCAGCACGTGCGCAACTGTGGTTGAGTCGGTGATTCCCGTCGTCGCCGTTCCGGATTTTGAGCTCTCCACGGAGGCGGCACGTGCGTTGTTGCCGGCCTCGGTGGGCCACCACGCCGCGGCCATGAATTCGGGCCGGGCGGCCCTGCTGATCCATGCGCTGACGCAAAAGCCCGAATTCCTGCTGCCGGGCACGGAAGATTACCTGCACCAGAGCTACCGTGCCCAGGCGATGAGGCCCAGCGCCGGGCTGATCGAAGCCCTGCGCCACGCCGGCCACGCCGCCGTCGTCTCCGGCGCGGGACCCACGGTGCTGGTCCTTGCCAACGGGGAAGCGGAAGCCGGGACGATCGTCGACTTCATCGGCTCTTATGCCGCGGGCAACACGCCGGAGGTCGCTTGGCGTGTGATGAAGCTGGCCGTGGACGTCGAAGGTGCTAAAGTGGAAGTGCACCGGCGGTAATCACGCAGGCGGTATATCAGCAACTGTGCATAAGACCGCGATGTTGGCCAAGTTGCCTCTCTCATCTTTCACTGCGCAATGCTCTCCGGTGCCACCTGCTTTTGGTCTGACGCAGGATTCAGCGGATTTCTCTGCACCCCTGAAATGTCAGCCCGCCGTTCCTTAATTTCGGAACGCGCCAGGTGTAACGCACTATCCGGCCTTGCTGGCCGATATCCATCCGGCAGGGCCGAAATCCCGGCTGCAGATCTGAACTGCAGCCCAGATCAAATCATCGCGTCCAGCTCCTAGTCTGGACGCCGTCGAGGGGGAAGGATCCTTCGTGACCGAAACCACTGAGCTGTCTTCAGCTGTGGAAACATCATCTTCTGCTGCCGGATCGTCAACGGCCGCACCCGCCAAGAGCAGTGGCCTTGCCGGCCTTAAGCTCGCCCAGCTGCAGGCGCTTGCCAGCCAGCTTGGTATTTCCGGCGGATCCCGCATGCGCAAGGGCGATCTGGTCTCAGCCATTTCCGCCCACCGTGCGGGCACTCCGGTGAGCAAGGCTCCGGCCCGTGCTTCTGAAAAGGCGAGCGACAACGGCACTGTTGCCCGCGCCGCGGCTCCGGCCGCTGCGCCTGCAGTCGCCGCCGACTCGGAAGCGCCTGCCCAGGAAAGCACCCGTGCCCGTGGACGTGGCCGCAGCCGCCGCGCCGGCAGCGACGGCGTCATCACGACTCCGGCCGCCGCAGCCCCGGCGGAGGCCCAGGCTGCCGCAGCCCCGGCGGAGGCCCAGGCTGCTGCTGCCCCGGTGGAGGCCCAGACTGCCCCTGCCGAGCAGGCCACCGAAGGCGCCGACCGCACCCGCCAGCCGCGCACCCGCAATCGCCGCCGTGGTGAGGCCGCAGGCCAGGAACCAGGTGGCGAGGCCCCGGCCGAGCAGCCGTCCGAGCAGCGCCAGCCTGAACAGCGCACCGAACAGCGCACCGAACAGCGCCAGGCGGAACCGCGCCAGCCCGAACAGGGCAGCGAAGACGGCCAGCGCCGGGAGAGCACGCGGACCCGTGGGGGCCGCGACAACGCCGAGGCCGCCGCTAACCGGGAAAACCGCGACAATTCAGGCAACCGCGACACCGCCGGCAGCCGCGAAAACCTCCGCGACAACGATGACGACGGCGGAAGCCGCCGGAACCGCCGTAACCGCCGGGACCGCAACGACCGTAATGACCGCTCCAGTGGCCAGGACAGCCGCGACAGCCGCGACAACACCTCGCGCAACGACCGCTTCCGCGACCGCAACGAGCGCCGTCGGGGACGCGTCCAGGGACCGGACGTCGACGACGTCGAGGTCACCGAGGATGATGTCCTGCTGCCGGTCGCCGGCATCCTCGACGTGCTCGAGAACTACGCGTTCATCCGCACCTCCGGCTACCTGCCGGGCCCGAACGACGTGTATGTGTCCCTCGCCCAGGTCAAGAAGTACAACCTGCGCAAGGGCGACGCCGTCGTGGGCGCCATCCGTGCACCGCGTGAAGGCGAAGCCCAGCAAGGGAATCAGCAGCAGTCCGCGCGCCAGAAGTTCAACGCCCTGGTCCGCATCACCTCGGTCAACGGCAAGACCCCCGAGGAGCTCAAGGACCGCGTCGAATTCGCGAAGCTCGTCCCGCTGTACCCGTCGGAACGGCTGCGCCTCGAGACGGACCCGAAAAAGATCGGCCCCCGCGTCATCGACCTGGTTGCCCCGATCGGCAAGGGCCAGCGCGGCCTGATCGTCTCGCCGCCGAAGGCCGGCAAGACGCTCATCCTGCAGTCCATCGCCAACGCCATCACCACCAACAATCCTGAGGTCCACCTCATGATGGTGCTCGTTGACGAACGTCCCGAAGAAGTCACGGACATGCAGCGCACCGTCAAGGGCGAGGTCATTGCCTCCACCTTCGACCGTCCCGCCGACGACCATACCACCGTGGCCGAACTCTCCATCGAGCGTGCCAAGCGCCTCGTGGAAATGGGCATGGACGTTGTGGTGCTCCTCGACTCGATGACCCGCCTGGGCCGCGCCTACAACCTGGCAGCGCCGGCCTCCGGCCGCATCCTGTCCGGTGGCGTGGACTCCGCAGCGCTGTACCCGCCGAAGCGCTTCTTCGGTGCAGCCCGCAACATCGAAAACGGTGGCTCGCTCACCATCCTGGCAACCGCGCTCGTCGAGACCGGCTCCAAGATGGACGAGGTCATCTTCGAAGAGTTCAAGGGCACCGGCAACATGGAACTGCGTCTGTCCCGCCAGTTGGCGGACAAGCGCATCTTCCCGGCCGTGGACGTCAACGCGTCCGGTACCCGCCGTGAGGAAAACCTGCTTTCCCCCGAGGAAGTCAAGATCATGTGGAAGCTGCGCCGTGTCCTGTCCGGACTCGAAACGCAGCAGAGCCTTGAACTGCTGACCAACAAGATCCGGGAGACCCAGAGCAACGTCGAGTTCCTCATGCAGGTGCAGAAGACGACGCTTGGTGCGAAGTCCGATAACGACAAGTAGCTGAGTCCAAGGCGGGGTGCCGGGAACTTCGCGCGGTTAGCCGTGCGGGTTTCCGCCCCCGCCTTCGCCGTTCGGTTTTGCCGCCCCCGCCCCTACGCTGGGAGGCTTGCGATCTTCGATCGCAGGCCTCCCAGCTCCGGCAGGCCCGAAAGGGAGATGACGAGGGACCCGACCTGAGCTTGCGAAGGTTGGGAGTCATCGACCGCACTCCCGGGGCGGCAAAAACCGAACGGCTCGCTGTTTGCCCACCTTCGCTGTCGCGTTACTAGACTTGAGAGAGTCGAAAGAGGTTTTGAAAATGTTTGAGTCCGTACAGGGGCTGTTGGATGAGCATGATGCCATCCAGGCGCAGCTTGGGGATCCGGCTGTTTATGCTGACCAGCGGCTGGCCCGGAAGCTGGGGCGGCGTTCGGCTCAGCTGAACGGCATTGTGGAGGCTTACCATGCCTGGCACGGGATCCAGGACGATCTGGCGGCCGCCCAGGAAATGGCGGGTGAGGATCCGGAGTTTGCCGCGGAGGTGCCTGAGCTGGAGGCCGCGCTGGAGACGGCGGCGGCGAAGCTGCGGCGGCTGCTGATCCCGCGGGATCCGGACGATGCCCGCAACGTCATCCTCGAGGTCAAGGGCGGTGAGGGCGGCGACGAGGCTGCCCTGTTCGCTGCCGACCTGCTGCGGATGTACACCCGCTACGCGGAGTCCCGCGGCTGGAAGACCGAAATGATTTCGGCCAACGAATCGGACCTCGGCGGGTACAAGGACGTGCAGGTGGCCATCAAGGGCAACTCGAACGACCCCGCCGAGGGCGTCTACGCGCGGCTCAAGTTTGAAGGCGGCGTGCACCGCGTGCAGCGCGTCCCCGTGACGGAATCCCAGGGCCGGATCCACACCTCGGCTGCCGGCGTGCTGGTGCTCCCCGAAGTGGATGAGCCCGAGGAACTCGAGATCAACCAGAACGATCTCAAGATCGACGTCTACCGTTCGTCCGGCCCGGGCGGGCAGTCGGTCAACACCACCGACTCGGCCGTCCGCATCACCCACCTTCCCACCGGAATCGTGGTGGCCATGCAGAACGAGAAGTCGCAGCTTCAGAACCGCGAAGCCGGCATGCGCGTGCTGCGCGCCCGCATCCTGGCGCACCAGCAGGAACAGATCGACGCCGAGAACTCGGCCCAGCGCAAGTCGCAGATCCGCACCATGGACCGCTCCGAGCGCATCCGCACCTACAACTACCCGGAAAACCGGATTGCGGACCACCGCACCGGCTATAAGGCCTACAACCTGGACCAGGTCATGAACGGCGATCTGGAACCGGTGATCCAGTCGGCCATCGAGCTGGACGAACAGTCCCGGCTCGACGCCATCGGCGAGTAAGTCCCAGGTCTCGTGGTGATGACTGAGGGCCCTGCGCTGAGCCTTGCGGAAGCAGTCCGCGACGCGACAGCCGTGTTGGCTGCCGCCGGGGTGCCCAGTCCGCGGGTCGACGCCGAACTCCTCGCCGAGCACCTCCTCGGCGTCGGGCTGGGGCGGCTCCGCGCGCTGATGCTGGGCGACTCGCCGGCGCCGGACGGCTATGCCGAACTCGTGGCCGAGCGCGCGCAGCGCGTCCCGCTGCAGCACATCACCGGCGTCGCGCACTTCCGCTACCTGGAACTGGCCGTGGGCCCCGGCGTGTTCATTCCCCGCCCGGAGACCGAATCCGTGGTGCAGCTGGTCATTGACTGGCTCAAAGACGACTGGCTCAAAGACGCGGATCGGCTGCAGGGCAACATGCACCCGAAGGTGGTGGACCTGGGGACCGGATCCGGCGCCATTGCCGGTTCGATCGCCCACGAGGTGCCCGGCGCCGAGGTCCACGCGGTGGAATTCAGCGAATTCGCACACGCATGGGCGGCGAAGAACCTGCTGCCGCTCGGCGTCACGCTGGTGCGTGGCGATCTGCGCAATGCCCTTCCCGAGCACAACGGCAGCTTCGACGTCGTCGTCTCCAACCCTCCGTACATCCCCGCCGAAGCCATCCCGAACGAGCCGGAAGTGGCGCTGCACGACCCGCCCGAGGCGCTCTACGGCGGGGGAGCGGACGGCATGGAACTTCCGACGGCGGCGGCGGCCTCCGCCGCGCGGCTGCTGAAAGGCGGCGGCTACTTCGTGATGGAACACGCGGAGGTCCAGGCACGTTGGATAGCTGGGATGTTGAACCGTTCCGGCGTGTGGTCCGAGGTGACCACGCACCTGGACCTCAACGGCAAGGAACGCGCAACCAGCGCGGTTCTGACGGCCCGTCCTGACGGCCCGGGCGCAGCGGACAGAGCAGCCCGGAAGTGATGAAAGAATAGGGCAGTGACGACTAGCTACGATTGCACGGCAGCTGAGCAGCGCGCCGCAGGACTTGAGCACGCCCAGCGGGCCATCCGGGAACACAAGTGCGTGGTTTTTCCCACGGACACCGTATACGGGATCGCGGCCGATGCTTTTTCGCCCCTGGCCGTGACCCTGTTGCTGGCGTCCAAAGGCCGGAGCCGGAAGATGCCGCCGCCCGTGCTCATCCCCAGGCTCAACGCCCTCGACGGCCTCGCCACCGACGTCCCGGCTGAGGCCCGGCGCCTCGCCGAGGCCTTCTGGCCCGGCGGATTGACCCTGATCCTGCATGCCCAGCCCTCGCTGGACTGGGATCTCGGGGAGACCAAGGGTACCGTGGCGCTCCGGATCCCGGCCGACGACATCGCCCAGGACCTCCTCACCATCACCGGACCGCTGGCTGTCTCGTCCGCGAACCGCACGGGACACGCGGCAGCGCAGACCGCTGCGGAGGCCGAGGAACAGCTCGCGGAGTCCGTCGAGGTCTACCTTGAAGACGGACACCGGCCTGCCGAAGGTGCCGAGGCCCTGCCTTCCACCATCGTTGACGGCACCGCCCTGCCCCTGCGGGTGGTCCGCCAGGGCGCTATCAGCCTGGAACGCCTGCGCGATGTGGTCCCCGGATTGCTGGACATCGACGGCAACGCCCCTGAAGAGACTTCCGACGCCGGGGCCGCCGCCGGGCCGGAGAATGAGCCGACCCGATCCGTCGAAGGATCCGGTCCAGCATGACCCTGCACCGGCAGCATGTCCCCGTTCTCGAGGTGGACGCGACACCCATGACTATCGCCGAACTGACGGACGTCCTGGACCGGTTCATCGCCGAGGGCAGCACCAGGACCATAGTGGGCCACAACCTCCACAGCGTCACCTTGCTGCATTCCGATCCACGGTTCCGTTCCTTCTACGAGCAGAGCGACGTGGTGCTCCTCGATGGCGCCCCCGTGCTGTGGCTCTGGGCCAAGAGCCTGGAAGGGGACGGCGCCAAGGAACGTGTCATGGACTACCGGCTGGGCTCAACCGACTGGATCCCGGCGCTGGCGCACGTCGAGGGACTCGAGCGGATCGCCATCATCGGGGCCGGCAGCGTGGCCAACGCCCAGGCCGTGGCGCGGCTCAAGGACGTCGTCCCGCATGCGCAGGTGGACGGAATGCCCGGCGAGGGCTGGGACGAAGAGCTGGAGGAGAAGGCCATCGCCTGGCTGGAGGGCATCCGCCCGCAGTTGGTGCTGCTGGGACTCGGAATGCCACTGCAGGAGCAGGTGCTCCAGCGCACCCTCTCGTCCCTGCCCCCGGCGGTGTACTGCACCGTGGGCGGAGCCATCGAGCAGATTGCGGGGATCCAGAAACTGGCACCGCGCTGGATCGGACGCCTTGGACTCGAATGGGCCTGGCGGCTACTGCTGCACCCGAAGCGCGTGGCGTATCGCGTTTTCGGCGAACCCTGGGTGTTGATGGGACTGCTGATCCGGCGTCGCCGGCGGCTACGCGGCAAACGCTAGAATTTCTGGTCCTCCAGGGGCCCGAAGCCCTTGCCGCGGAGCCCAGTGGAAAACGCCCGGAACCAGTCTGCCAGGCCGCGGAAATCACCGCGGCGCAGGAAATACCCGAGGTAACCGCCGACATCCGCGACAAGGGACTTGACGCGGAAATAACGGCGGATGAGGTAGCCGCGGTTGCGGTAGTAGTAGTAGCGCTTGAAGGCGGTTTCCGGAACGATCACATGCCAGCGGGCTCCGAAGACATGCTTTGTCTCGGCAAACGCGTGCGGGTGCGTGATCGCCGCCGTCGTCACGGTGCCGAAGCGGATGCCGGCCTTCCGCAGCCGGATCGTGAAGTCCACTTCGTCGCCGCGGATGAAGAGGCGCATATCCGGCAGCCCCACCTTGAAGAACACGTCGGAGCGGATGAGGGCGCCGTTGAAGAAGTGTCCGTCATCCGGGAGGAACCCGACCTTTTCCAGTTCGGCCCGCTCATGGGTGACCTTGCCGTCCAGACGGAAGAAGAAGGACAGCCGGTCCGGGTGCCCGGGGGCCACCACGAGCGGGACTACGGCGTCGAGATTCCGGGCCTCAGCCTCCCGCAGCAGGGTGGCGAGGCACTGGGCATCGGCGGGTTCGGCGTCGTCGTCCATCATCCAGATCCAGTCCGCCCCGCTGGCCACCGCCTTGAGGACCGCGAGGGAGAAGCCGCCCGCCCCTCCGAGGTTGGCCTCGGACCGCACGTAATCCACGTTGCCGTGCGCTTCTGCGACGTCCCGGGCGGGCACCGTGCCGCTGTCGACGAGGCAAATGGAGTGCACCGGAGCCGTCTGGTTGTTGATGGCGTTCAGCAGAACCGCCAGCTCCCGGGGACGGTCAAACGTCACGGCGGCAACTGCAACCGACAGGGTCATCGCGGGGGGTCCTTTCAGCAGGCCGTCAGTGCTTTTCCCGCCGGCGAGGGGCCGTGTGACGCGAAGACAGGTGGCCGTTGGCATTAGTATCTTGACTAGAGTCCACTGTAATACAGCCCTGTCAGGCACTACGCACTGCCTGCCCTGAGCCCGGCGACGGAGAAGTTTCATTTACCGAAAGACAGTTCCACGGCCATTCGCGTCACCCCCCTCCCCAAACCCGCTACGGACACCGTGGCTGCGGAATGTGCAGCCGGGTGCGGCGTGCGCTGACGTCTCCGGGCAGGTGGATTTGCCGTGATTATGTACCTGCTCATGGGCCTGTGCGCCGCGGTGGTGAGCTATGCGGCGACGTGGGGGGCCCGCCTGATCGGCAACAAGCTGGAACTGTTCTCGCCCATCCGCAGCCGCGACATGCATTCCACCCCGATCTCCAGGCTCGGCGGCCTGGGCATCTTTGCCGGCGTACTGGTTGCCCTGCTCGTGGCCAGCAGTTCCTTCTTCGTCAAGGACATCTTCCGGAACAACGCCGCGCCGTGGGGCATCCTCGTGGGTGCCGGGGTAATTGTCCTGGTAGGAGTGGCCGACGATCTGCTGGACCTGCGCTGGTGGGTCAAGCTGATCGGCCAGAGCGCTGCAGCGCTGGTCGTAGCCATCTGGGGAGTCCGGATGACGATTATCCCCTTTGTCCCCGAGCCGATCGTGGTCGAGAACCCGACGCTGAACATCATCCTGACAGCCGGGCTGATCGTGACCACCATGAACGCTTTCAACTTCATCGACGGCCTGGACGGCCTCGCCGCGGGCGTCGCGATCATCGGTGGTGCGGCATTTTTCCTCACGGCCTACTGGGTGCACCGGAACTCAGACGTGCTGGACAAGTCCGATCTCGCGACGCTGCTGACCGCCGTGCTGGTCGGCAGCTGCGTCGGCTTCCTGCTGCACAACTGGTTCCCCGCGAAGATCTTCATGGGTGACTCCGGGGCCATGCTGATCGGCCTGCTGATGGCCTCGGCCGGCGTCGTGTCCACCGGCCAGATCAGCTCCGGGCTCTACGACCGGGCCAACGGTATCCCCACCATCATCCCCATTCTCCTGCCCTTCGCCGTGCTGTTCCTCCCGCTCCTGGACCTCAGCCTGGCGGTGGTGCGGCGCACGGCCCTGGGCCGTTCGCCGTGGTCCGCCGACCGCGGACACCTGCACCACAAACTCCTGGACATCGGGTACTCGCACCGGGGCGCCGTCGTGCTGATGTACCTGTGGACCTGCATCCTGGCCTTCGGGGGACTGGCCTTTGCCATCTTCCCCTGGCAGATCGTGGTGGCCGTCGACGCGGCCGCCACCGCCATCATGGCCGTGGTGACGGCCTGGCCCTACCTCCGGACGCGCGCCCCCGGACAGATGACCGGGACGCAGGAGTGAACCGCGGAAATGTACCGCGGACCGGGATGCTGACCCCCTTTTCCGAATAATTTCTATCTGCTGTAGAATTCAGGAGCGGCCAATCGCCGCGCCATCCTGACCAGCAACCACCCTTAGACGATTGGGATCTCATGACCGCCAACGCCGAACCCGGACCTGCGTCCGGCAACGGACCCGTTGGTGTCTCAGGTCCCGCAAAATCACTGTGGCTGCACCTGCTGGCCATCAGTTCGGCCGTTGGCGGCGGAGCCCTGCTGCTCACCGGCCTGGCGGCGCTCCTGCTGGACGGCCAGGCGGCTGCGCTTTCGTCCCTCTTCGGTGGGGCCCTGGTGATCGCCTTCTTCGCGATCAGCCTCCTGGTGGGCCACTTCGGCGGCCGGAATCACTCTTCCGGAGCCATCGGCCTCTTCGCGGCCACTTATTTCGTCAAGGTGGTCGGGTTTGCCGTCGTTCTTTTCGCCATTGGGGCGCCGGCGTGGCTGCACGGCCGCTGGTTCCTGATCGGCGCCGTCGTGACCGTGGTGTTCTGGCAGGCGGCAGAGATCTACGGCTTCAGCAAGGCGCGGCTGCAGATCTACAACGATCCCGAAACCACAGAAGGCGGCACCGATGTTTAGCCGCAAAGCCGGACGCAGACCAATTAATAAGGCCACCGGAACCAGGCCCGATGCCCCCAAAACTACGGCCGGCGCCCCCGGTGTATCCGAGAACGGCAGGGACGGCGGATACAACGCCGGGATAGCCGTCTTCAGCTACATTGTTGGCGGAATCGTCGTCTGGAGTTTGATAGGCTGGGGTCTGGATAATCTGTGGGGAACCCGCTGGATTGTGCTCGCAGGCGCTCTGCTTGGAGCCGCGGGAGGGTTCTATCTTTCTCATATGCACGGCCTCACCAGTTCGGCTAATTCGGCTGGCGGGGACAATGCTGCACGTGGCCCGTCCAAGGACGAGGAACAGTAATGCCAAACAATTTCACAGGGGGAATGGCTGACAGGAATGTCGCCGGTCCCCGACCAACGCCCAATGATGGACACTGCAGAGAGGAAACGCGTTGATCGCGCTTGCGCTCCCGGCCCAAAATTCAGGAGAGTTCACTCCTCCTGGAATTGAAGAACTGCACCTGCCGGCAATCCTGCCGTGGGGCGCGGCAGACGGATTCTCCAAGCAGATGCTGCTGGTAATCCTGTCGGTCGTTATTATCGCCACATTCTTTCTGCTAGCTGCGCGGAAGCAGCAGCTGGTTCCCGGCAAACTGCAGTTCGCAGGCGAGATGGCCTATGGCTTCGTCCGCAACAGCATAGCCAAGGACATCATCGGCGGCAAAGACTTCATGAAGTTCGTCCCGCTGCTGTTCAGCCTCTTCTTCTTCATCCTGGTGAACAACATTTACGGTGCGATTCCGGTGATCCAGCTCCCGAGCTTCTCGCACGTCGGCGGAGCCTATGTGCTCGCAGCGATCGTTTACGTGACCTGGATCGGCATCGGTATCAAGAAGAACGGCCTCAGGTATTTCAAGCTGGCCACCGTTCCTTCCGGTGTTCCGTTCTACATCCTGCCGATCGTGATACCGATCGAGATCATCTCCAACTTCCTGGTCCGTCCCGTCACGCACAGCCTCCGTCTGTTCGCCACCATGCTGGCCGGCCACCTCATCGTCATGATCGCGGGATCCGGAATTGAATTCCTCGTCATGCAGGAGAGCGTGCTCCTGAAGGGCGCCTCCGTACTGGTACTGGCCGGCTCAATCGCCATGTACATGCTGGAAGCGCTGATCATGGCGCTGCAGGCCTACGTCTTCACGCTGCTGACCGCCATCTACATCGAAGGCGCCCTGCACGCGGACAGCCACTAGGCACCCACAAACTTCCCCCCGCGGGATGAAGCACACCAAACAACCTGCCACCTGGATGGCATCTTGAAAGGAAAAAAATGAACGGCTCCATTAACGGCTCCCTCAACCTCATCGGCTACGGCCTCTCCGCCATCGGCGGTGGTATCGGTGTTGGTCTCGTGTTCGCTGCCTACATCAACGGTGTGGCACGTCAGCCGGAAGCGCAGCGCGTACTGCAGCCGATCGCATTCCTCGGCCTCGCGCTGACTGAAGCCCTCGCCATCCTCGGCCTGGTCTTCGCCTTCGTTCTCAAGTAAACCTGCAGAACTTAGCGAACATCCAGAACCGAGTAGATAAGGACGGGTGAATTATGCATCAAATGATCATCTCAGCCGCCACGGAAGGCGCCGAGGCGGCCAACCCGCTCGTTCCCAATCCCTGGGAAATGGGCGTCGTCTTCGCCGGCTTTGTTGTCCTCATGTACATCGTGGTCAAGTTTATTGTCCCGATGTTCGAGAAGACTTTCGCAGAGCGTGCCGAGGCCATTGAAGGCGGCATTGCCAAGGCTGAAAAGGCCCAGGCAGAGGCTTCCGCTGCCCTCGAAGAGTACAAGCAGCAGCTCACTGACGCCCGTGCCGAGGCCAACCGCATCCGCGAGGAAGCACGTGCCGAAGGCGCTCAGATCCTGGCGGATCTGAAGGAGAAGGCAGCTGCAGAGTCTGCCCGCATCACGGCGCAGGCTCACGCGGCGATCCAGTCCGAGCGTCAGGCGGCCGTAGTGTCCCTCCGCGCGGAGGTAGGCACGCTGGCCACCACCCTGGCAGGTCGCATCGTCGGCGAGGCGCTCAGCGATGACGCGCGTTCGGCCCGTGTGGTTGACCGCTTCCTGGCAGATCTGGAGACCCAGAACGCAGGTGCAGCCAAGTAATGGCAGGTGTATCGAGCGAATCGCTGGCCGCAGCCCTGGTGTCGCTGGAAGCCAAGCTTCCTGGCGCATCGCTGCAGTTGGCTAAGGACCTCTTCGGAATCCTGGGAACGGTGGACAGCTCGGCTGGCTTGCGCCGCGCCCTGACTGACCCGTCCCGTAGCGGTGACGAAAAGTCGGCGCTGGTCAAGCAGCTCTTCGGCGGAAAAGTCTCCGCGGATGCTGCGGAAATCGCGAGCGGACTGGCCAGCTCACGCTGGGCAGCGGCACGGGATATCGGCGATGCACTCGAGACTCTTGCCGCTTCGGTGGTAATCGCCGTTGCTGAAAACAAGTCGGCCATCTCTGCCTCGGGAATCAGCGGCCTGGAAGCGCTGGAAAACGATCTGTTCGCCTTCAGCCAGGCCGTCGAGTCAAACCACGAGGTACAGCGTGCCTTGTCCGAGCCGCAGGCGAGCCCGGCTGCCAAGATTTCCCTCGCCGAAAAGCTCGTTCCCGGTGCAAGCGAGGAAGCGAAAGTCCTGATCGGACAGGCAGTCTCGCAGCCCCGCGGCCTCAAGGTCACCAAGCTCGTGCGTCGTTTCGCTGAGCTTGCAGCCAAGCGCCAGCAGCGCTGGATTGCTACGGTCGGCGTCACCCGTCCGCTGACGGAGACACAGACCAGTCGCTTGCACGCGGCGCTGAACGCCCTTTACGGGCGCGAGCTCAAGATCAACATGAACGTTGACCCGGAGCTGATCGGTGGCATCCGGATCCAGGTTGGTGACGAAGTGGTTGACGCTTCGGTTGTTGCCCGCCTGGGCCAGCTTCACCGTCAGCTTGCTTAGCTAGCCGGACAAGCACAACTTAACGAAACGAAACCCCGGTCATCGTGAGCAACGATGATCACGAAAACAGGAGAGCAGGGACTGCAGATGGCCGAATTGACCATCAACGCCGACGACGTCCGTATTGCGTTGAACGAGTTCGCGGCGTCCTACGAACCCGGAAACGCGGAGCGCGTAGAGGTCGGCCGTGTAACAACCGCAGGTGACGGCATCGCCCGTGTTGAGGGCCTTCCCTCGGTCATGGCGAACGAGCTGCTTCGCTTCGAAGACGGCACGCTGGGCCTGGCCCAGAACCTCGACGTCCGCGAGATCGGCGTCATAATCCTCGGTGACTTCACCGGAATCGAAGAAGGCCAGGAAGTTCACCGCACCGGACAGGTTCTGTCCGTGCCGGTGGGCGATGCCTTCCTCGGCCGCGTGGTCGACCCGCTGGGCGAGCCCATTGATGACCTCGGCGAGATCAAGGCCGAGACCACCCGTGCACTGGAACTCCAGGCGCCCGGCGTGACCCAGCGCAAGTCGGTCCACGAGCCGATGCAGACCGGCCTCAAGGCTATCGACGCCATGATCCCGATCGGCCGCGGCCAGCGTCAGCTGATCATCGGTGACCGCCAGACCGGCAAGTCCGCAATCGCGATCGACACGATCATCAACCAGAAGGCCAACTGGGCTTCGGGAGACGTCAAGAAGCAGGTGCGCTGCATCTACGTGGCCATCGGCCAGAAGGCGTCCACGATCGCGGCTGTCCGGCAGACGCTTGAGGACAACGGCGCACTGGAATACACGACCATCGTGGCTTCTCCCGCGTCCGACCCCGCAGGCTTCAAGTACCTGGCACCGTACGCCGGTTCGGCAATCGGCCAGCACTGGATGTACGGCGGCAAGCACGTCCTCATCGTCTTCGATGACCTGTCCAAGCAGGCCGAAGCCTACCGTGCAGTGTCGCTGCTGCTCCGCCGCCCGCCGGGACGCGAAGCCTACCCGGGCGACGTCTTCTACTTGCACTCCCGCCTGCTGGAGCGTTGTGCCAAGCTCTCCGACGAGCTCGGTGCCGGTTCGATGACCGGCCTGCCGCTCATCGAGACGAAGGCAAACGACGTCTCCGCCTACATCCCGACCAACGTGATCTCCATTACCGATGGCCAGATCTTCCTGCAGTCGGACCTCTTCAACGCCAACCAGCGTCCCGCTGTTGACGTGGGCGTGTCCGTCTCGCGTGTCGGTGGCGCCGCCCAGGTCAAGTCCATGAAGAAGGTCTCCGGTACCCTGAAGCTGGAACTGGCCCAGTATCGCGACATGCAGGCGTTCGCCATGTTCGCGTCGGACCTTGACGCCGCATCGCGCCAGCAGCTGACCCGTGGCGCACGCCTGATGGAACTGCTCAAGCAGGGCCAGTACTCGCCGTTCCCGATTGAGGACCAGGTCGTCTCCATCTGGGCCGGCACCAACGGCTACCTCGACGAGGTTCCGGTGGAAGACATCAGCCGCTTCGAGACCGAGTTCCTGGAGCACCTCAAGCACAAGTCCTCCATCCTGACGACGCTGGCCCAGACCAACGTCATGGACGATGACACCGCGGAAGCACTGAAGACCGCGATCGTGGACTTCAAGAAGGGCTTCTTCGGCCAGGGGGACAGCTACCTGGTAGGTGCGGGGCACGAGGAGCACGCCCCCATCGACGAGGCGCAGGTCGACCAGGAAAAAATCGTCAAGCAGAAGCGCTAGTTTCGCTGGCAGGGACTGCCGGGGCCCACTTAGGTTCCGGCAGTCCCGGCCATCGGGATCTTAGGAAAGGATAAGTATGGGAGCCCAGATCCGGGTCTACCGCCAGAAGATCAGCTCGACGACGTCGATGCGCAAGATCTTCAAGGCGATGGAACTGATCGCTACCTCGCGCATCGGCAAGGCCCGCGCACGCGTAGCAGCTTCACTGCCTTACGCAAACGCGATCACGCGTGCCGTTTCTGCTGTCGCAAGCCAGAGCGAAATCGACCACCCGCTGACCACCGAGCCGGAGCAGATCCGCCGGGCCGCCGTCCTGGTAATCACCTCGGACCGTGGCCTCGCAGGATCGTACTCGGCGAGCGTGCTCAAGCAGGCGGAAGGCCTCAACGAGCTGCTCCACAAGGAAGGCAAGGAAGTTAAGACGTACCTGGTGGGCCGCAAGGCACAGGCGTACTTCGACTTCCGGAACCGTCCTTACGAGCGTGTGTGGACCGGCGGCACGGACTCCCCGGAGTTCATTACCGCGCAGGAAGTCGGCGAGGCACTGCTGACTGACTTTGCGGCGGACTATGAAGAGGGCGGCGTCGACGAGATCCATGTCGTATACACCCGCTTCAAGTCCATGGTCACCCAGGAGCCGACGGTCATTCGTCTTCTCCCGCTTGAGGTTGTTGAAGAGCAGGCGGCGTCCGAATCGGACCTCCTGCCGCTCTACGAATTCGAGCCGGAAACGGAGCAGGTTCTCGACGCTCTGTTGCCGCGCTACATCGAATCACGCATTTTCGCCGCCATGTTGCAGGCCGCAGCTTCCGAGCTCGCAGCCCGCCAGCGGGCAATGAAGTCCGCCGGCGACAACGCCACGGATCTCATCAAGAAGTTCACGCGTCTGCGCAACACTGCCCGTCAGGCTGAGATTACGCAGGAGCTGTCCGAAATCGTGGCCGGTGCTGACGCCTTGAACGCGTCCTAGCCAGCACGCTGCCGGAACCAGCTGTACCTGCACCAAAAGATAGACTTAACCCCAACGCCATCTACTGAGTGAAGTGAGAGAGATGACTGCCACTGCTACCGATCACGTAGCCGCGACGACCGGTGCTACCGGCCGTATTGCACGTGTTATTGGCCCGGTTGTCGACGTCGAATTCCCGGCTGACGCAATCCCCTCGATTTACAACGCCCTCACCACGGAGATTACTCTCCTCGGTGAGACCAAGACCATCACGTTTGAAGTTGCGCTGCACCTCGGCGACAACGTCATCCGCGCCATCTCCCTGCAGGCAACCGACGGCCTCGTCCGCGGTACCGCTGTCGTGGACACGGGAGCCCCCATCTCCGTGCCCGTCGGCGACGTCGTCAAGGGACACATCTTCAACGTCCTCGGACAGCCGCTTGACGTGGCTGAGTCGGAACTCGAGATCACCGAGCGCTGGCCCATCCACCGCAAGGCTCCCGCCTTCGCGACGCTCGAGGGTTCCACCGAGATGATGGAAACGGGCATCAAGGTCATCGACCTTCTCACCCCGTACATCAAGGGTGGCAAGATCGGTCTGTTCGGCGGTGCCGGCGTCGGCAAGACCGTGCTGATCCAGGAAATGATCACCCGTGTTGCCCGCAACTTCGGCGGCACCTCGGTGTTCGCCGGTGTCGGCGAGCGTACCCGTGAAGGCAACGACCTCTGGGTTGAAATGGAAGAGGCAGGCGTCCTCAAGGACACCGCCCTTGTTTTCGGCCAGATGGATGAGCCGCCGGGAACGCGCCTGCGCGTGGCACTGTCCGCCCTGACCATGGCGGAGTACTTCCGCGATGTGCAGAACCAGGACGTGCTGCTCTTCATCGACAACATCTTCCGCTTCACCCAGGCAGGCTCCGAGGTCTCCACCCTCCTCGGCCGCATGCCGTCGGCCGTGGGCTACCAGCCCAACCTGGCTGACGAGATGGGTCTCCTCCAGGAGCGCATCACGTCCACCAAGGGCCACTCCATCACCTCGATGCAGGCCATCTACGTCCCCGCAGATGACTACACCGACCCGGCTCCGGCCACCACCTTCGCACACCTCGACGCGACCACGGAACTTTCCCGTGAAATCGCTTCCCGTGGTCTGTACCCGGCCGTTGACCCGCTGACGTCGACGTCCCGCATCCTGGATCCGCAGTACATCGGCAACGACCACTACAGCACGGCCGTCCGCGTGAAGCAGATCCTGCAGAAGAACAAGGAACTCCAGGACATCATCGCCATCCTCGGCGTTGACGAACTCTCCGAAGAGGACAAGATCGTCGTGTCGCGTGCACGCCGCATCCAGCAGTTCCTCTCGCAGAACACCTACACCGCCAAGCAGTTCACCGGCGTCGAAGGCTCCACCGTCTCCATCAAGGACACGGTGGAAGGCTTCACCGCCATCTGCGACGGCGAACTCGACCACATCGCAGAGCAGGCGTTCTTCAACGTCGGCGGCCTGGATGACGTTGAGCGCCAGTGGGCCAAGATCCAGGAACAGACCAAGTAATATGGCTGAGCTTGAGGTTGAGATTGTCGCAGCGGACCACTTCGTGTGGTCCGGAGCGGCCAAGATGGTCAAGGCCCGCACCAGCGATGGTGAAATCGGAATCCTGCCCGGCCACTCGCCCCTGCTGGCGATTCTGGCCGAAGGCGAACTGGCAATCGAGCCGGTGTCCGGTGACCGCATTGCTGTAGTTGTCGACGGCGGGTTCTTTTCGGTCGATAACAACCGGGTGGTCATTGTTGCCGACAACGCCCAAATGGGTGACGCGGCTACTGCTGGGATCCGCTAGCACGACCCGATGAACGTTCCTGGTTATCCGTTCATCGTCCTGGCAACGATCTTTGCGTTGCTGGTACTTGCACTGTGCCTTTCGGGGGTGCGCCGCTTCAATCTGCGGCGCGCCCTCGGCACGGTGGACGCCTCCATTTGCACGGCTGGAAACAGTTGGCAGATGGGGGTTTGCCGTTATCAGGACAACGAGCTGGAGTGGTTCCGGCTGGCCTCGCTCAGCACGCGGCCCAAGCACACCTTCCGCCGCAGCTCGATTGAGCTGCTGGGACGGCGCAGGCCCACGGAGTCCGAACTCGTGAAGGTCCAGCCGGACGCGGTGATCGTTGAACTCCGCTACGAAGGCCAGGACGTCCTGCTCGCGATGAGGTTCGACGCCTACACCGGCCTGTCCTCCTGGCTCGAAGCGGGACCGGTCATCGGCGTCGGTACCTGGCGCTAGCCCCGGTGGACTTCGTTGAAGACATCAGCCTTGTTGACGGCCCGGTGCTGTGGTCTGCCTGGGCCGCCGGCGCTGCCGGCCTGCTCTATCTCCTCTGGTGGCGTTCGGACGTGTCCTGGACTCGACGGGTGCTCGGGGCAGGCGCCGCCGCCCTCGTCTCGGCCCTGCCCGCTGCCGCCCTCGTGGCCGGCGTGCACTGGCTGCTGGTCTACGTCTTCTCGGTCTTTCCCGAGCTACTTCCGCTGGATGTCCTGGCCTGGTCGGTTCCCGCCGTCGCTGCCGTGCTGTTATTGCTCCTTCAGCTCCGGAGGACCTGGGGGGCGGAGCGCGCCGCGCGGCCCTGGCGGAAAACCGCCGCCGCGACCGCTGCCGTCCTGGGCGTCGTGTCGCTTTCCGCAGTGCAGATCAACGACTATTTCGGGCTGAACCACACCGTGAGCGATCTGACCGGCACAGCCGCGGCCAGGATCCAGCCCCTCGAAGACGGCCTGAAGCGCGCACCCGGGGCACCTTCCGGCGTGAGCCTGTCCCGCTGGCAGGCGCCGGCAGGCCTCCCCGACGGCGGTCAGCTCCGGCGGGCCCCGATCCCCGGCACGAAGTCTGGCTTCCAAAGCCGCGACGCCTACATCTATCTTCCGCCGGCCTACTTCTCGTCCCAGCGGCCGGCACTGCCCGTGCTGGTGCTTTTTTCCGGCCAGCCGGGGGCTCCGGCCGACTGGCTTACCGGGGGAGCGCTCCGCAGCCGGATGGACCGCTTCGCAGCCGTGCACCAGGGCGTGGCGCCGGTGACGGTGGTGGTCGATCCGAACGGGTCCGCCTCCGGCAACACGATGTGCATGGACAGCAGGATCGCGCAGGCCGACACCTTTCTGTCCCAGGATGTCCCGGCCTGGATCAGCCAGACGCTCGACGTCGCCCCCGATCGCCGGCAATGGGCCGTCGGCGGATTCTCCTTCGGCGGCACCTGCGCCATGCAGATGGTGACCCGCCATCCGGAGATCTACCCGGCGGCCCTGGCGTTCTCGAGCGAAAGGGAACCGGCCATTGCCAAGGAACGCGACAAGACAATCGGCGCCTCTTTCGGCGGCGATGCCGAAGCCTTCGACCGCCTGACGCCGCTGCGCCTGATGGCGGAGCGCCGCTTCGAGGGTGACGCCATCTACTTTACGGCCGGTGCCCGCGATCCCGAGTTCATCGGCTATGTGGACGTGCTCTCAGAAGCGGCGCGGACAGCCGGCTTCACCGTGGAAACCCGCAGGATCGCCAACGCGGGGCATTCGTG
Source organism: Arthrobacter sp. UYEF20 (assembly GCF_040546335.1). Classification (NCBI taxonomy): domain Bacteria; kingdom Bacillati; phylum Actinomycetota; class Actinomycetes; order Micrococcales; family Micrococcaceae; genus Arthrobacter; species Arthrobacter sp. UYEF20. The sequence goes on from NZ_JBEPNP010000002.1 coordinate 217,817, forward strand.
GCAGACGGCCTCCAGCGGGCTGCCCGGCGGCCTCGATTTCCTGGCAGCGCGTTGGGGAATCCAGCCATGAGGCCGGTAGCCGCCACCGGAGGGCAACTGGGGGCGGGGCGGCGCGGGGCGGCGCTCGGGGGAGTTTCGCGGCAGTGGCTGCTCGGGGTCCTGGCCCACTTCCGGGCCGTACCGTTCACGCTCGCGGTCCTCGGCGTGTTCCTCGTCACCGGGGCGGTCACGGGCAGTTTCCTCTCCGGGCCGCCGGAGCCGTTGCTTGGCGTGGCCTCCGTCAGCGCCCCGGGCCTGAAGGCGGGGCACTGGTGGTCCTTGTTCACCTCGCTGTTCTTCGCGACCAACCTGCTGGCCTATCTCTCGGCCGTGCTCATGATCCTGCTGCTGCTGGGCCTCGCCGAACGGCGGCTCGGTTCGAGGCGCACGGCCGTGTTCTTCTTTGCCGGCCAGTTTGCCGCCGTGACCCTGTTCCTGCTGTTGACCCAGCTCGCCCGCTATGCCGGCGACGGCTGGCTGGGCCTCATGGTCGACGCCGGGCTGATCGGCCCCTATGCCGCCGTCCTCGCCGTCTCGCTGGCCTCCAGCGGCCTGCTGTCCACGCTCTGGCAGCGCCGGCTGCGGACCGCCGTGGTCTCGGCCTCGCTCCTGCTGGTGCTGTACGTCGGCCACCCGGAAACGATCGTCGGGCTCACGGGGGCGCTGGCCGGGATGGCGGCGGGCTGGTGGATCCAGGTCGACAAGGGCACACTCCACCGCCACCGCTCAACCGGGCGCGAGACCCGCAACCTGCTGGCCCTCACAGTGGCGATCTTCGCCGTCGGACCCATCCTCACCGCCGCGGTGAGGAGCCCCACCGGGCCCCTGGCCCTGCTGCGGGATGTTGTCCTGAACCCCCTGCCCACGCTGAGCCAGCTGGAGCAGAACTGCGGCGGCACCATCGACGTCGGATGCCTCGAGATCGGGCAGGCGGGCTTCGCCGGCCCGCTGGGCCTTGCGCTGGCGGTAGTACCCGTGGTGCTTCTGCTCATCTGCGCGGACGGCATGCGGCACGGCCGCCGGCTCGCCCTCCGGATCGCCGTGATTGTCCAGCTCGCGGTGACGGCGATGGCGGCGGTGTACCTCGCCCTGTTTGCCCGGATTCCGCACTACCCGAACAGCCGGACCCATTCCGCCGTGCTGGGGTCCGGGTTTGTCCACGTGCTGCCTCTCGTGGCGGTCCCGCTGCTGCTGGTTGTGCTGCTCTGGGCCAACCGCCGGCAGTTCCGCGTCGAGACCACGCCCAGGGCCCGGCGCACCCTCGGCGTGGTGGTCGGCGGCACCTGGCTGCTGCTGGCGGCCGGCTACACCGCGGCCTGGCTCGCCGCGGGAGGCATGGACCGCGACGGCGGCCTGCAGGGACTTGCCGCCGAGCTGGCCCGGCAATACCTGCCGCTGCCCATCCCCGGTGCCTACAACCGCATCTTCCAGAACCGCAACGCCCTCGAGGCCTTCCTCTTCGCATACTCCGGCATCATGTTCTGGGTTGTTGCCCTGGCCGCGGTGTGGCTGGTCCTGCTGCGCCGCCTGCACCGCACCGATGCAGGCTCGGGGGACCGGGACGTGGCCCGCGGCCTGATCCGGCAGGGTGGCGACGCGCTGTCCTGGATGGCTCTCTGGGAACCGAACAAGTACTGGTTCACGCCGGACCGGCGCAGCGGGGTGGCCTACCAGCAACACGGCAACGTCGCGCTGACCCTTGCCGGCCCGTTCGGGCCGGCGGCGCTCCATCAGGACACAGCAGCCGGGTTCATGCGCTATTGCGCGGAGCATGCCCTCATCCCGTGCTTCTACTCCTGCACGGACGGGCTGTGGCCGGGCCTTGAGTCACGCGGCTTCCGTCGGGTGGCCGTGGCCCAGGAAACCAGGCTGGCCGTGCGCGAACTCGAGTTCAAGGGCAAGGAATGGCAAAACGTCCGGACCGCCCTTAACCGGGCCGCAAAGACGGGCGTTCAGGCGGTCTGGGGCCGCTACAGCGGCTTCCCGGCGCCGCTGCGCGCCCAGCTGAGCGAGGTCTCCGAAGAATGGGCTGCGCAGAAGTCGGTCCCCGAGATGGGCTTCACCCTGGGGGGAATTGACGAACTCGACGACGACGACGTGCTTTGCTGCCTTGCGGTGGATGCCGGGGGCCAGGTGCAGGGCGTCACCAGCTGGTTGCCGGTGTATGAGGACGGAAACCTGGTGAGCTGGACCCTGGACTTCATGCGCAGGCGCGGCGCGGCGTTCCCCGGCGTGATGGAGTTCCTGATCGCCTCCGCCGTGCAGGAGCTGCGGAGCTCGGTGGAGGTAATTTCGCTGTCCGGATCGCCGCTCGCCAAGGAAGAGGCGGCCAGCAAACCCGAAGGCCTGGCGGGCATCCTGGACGTGGTGGGCTTGGCGCTGGAACCGGTTTATGGATTCCGTTCCCTCGCCACGTTCAAATCAAGGTTTAAACCCGACTACCGTACCCTTTACCTCTATTACCAGGACCCACTGCAGTTGCCTGCCATCGGACGGGCCCTGAGCCGGGCCTACCTTCCCGGCCTGTCGGTGCGGCAGAGCGCGCGGCTGCTGAGGACCCTCGTGGGCTAATTGCGCGAGCGGGCCGATTGCGGGCCGGGCCATTCCGCGCTGTCCGGCGGGAATGCGAATTGAGGCGTCGTTCAACAGGCGTGCAACGAGCAACAGGTGTTCAACGAGGCCAAAAAAATGATCCCCGGCACTAATGCCGGGGATCATTTCCACTCGGAGACTGCCTCAGGCAGTTCCGAAGTGCGTGACTAGACGAGCGTAACGCCGGTAGCCTGGGGGCCCTTGGCGCCCTGGCCGATCTCGAACTGAACGCGAGCGTTCTCGTCGAGGGTCTTGAAGCCGCCGGTCTGGATCTCGGAGTAGTGAACGAAGACATCGCCATCGGAGTCATCCGGGGTGATGAAGCCGAAGCCCTTTTCAGCGTTGAACCACTTGACGGTTCCCTGTGCCATGTATTTCTCCTCATTGTGGATCTTGTATAAGTCCGGCACACTTCGTGCCGGACTTGGTCACTCTGCGAGAAGAACCTTGGCTTTCGGACCGGGAGAACCGGGCTTCGGCGGCCGGAGCTTCACGCTCGCAACATGTCTTGCGAGCATGAAAAAACACGTACACAAAGACTCGTATAAGAATTTCATGACAGTTGCGTCAGGTCAACGGGCGCGGCAGAGAATTCCGTAAATTTTGTACAAAGAACGGATGAACCCGAGAGGGAACGAATTCCCGGAACGGTACCGTTGTCAGGAAAGCGGTACAAGCGGGGAGCTTGGGTACGGCCCCGGTCAGAGGCCGGGGCCGTACCTGCCGTGGCGGCCTCACGCATGCCGGCCAGCGCCTCGCGCAACGGCGACGGGTCAGCGTGCAGCGCCGGATAAGCAGCCGCCGCGGCGGTTCCTTCCAGTGCGAGGCGGACAAAATAAACCTCCGCAAGGTCATCCTGGGAAGCAGACCGAACGAAAGTTCCGCGGCGGGGGATGTTTTCGACCAGCCTGGTGGAGGACAGTTCCCGCAGGGCTTCGCGGACAGGGGCCTGGCTGACGCCGAACTCCTTGGCGAGCTGGAGTTCTACGAGGCGGGTGCCCGGTGGGTAGGTGCCGTCAACCACCCGGTCCACGATGGTCCGTTTGACCTTTTCCGAGAGGCTCTCGTTCTCAAATGCTGCTGCCACCACCATCTCCCCAGTCTTTCACAAGGCTCTCTCCGCCCTGGCCCTCCAGGACCGGGCAACGGCGTGGCCTTAGAACAGCCGGGACTCGACGTCGTCGACTCCGCGCATGGCGTCGTAGTCGAGCGTGAGGCAATCGATGCCGCGGTCCTTCGCGAGGACCCGCGCCTGGGGCTTGATCTGCTGGGCGGCGAAGACCCCGCGCACCGGGGCCAGGAGCGGGTCGCGGTTCAGCAGTTCCAGGTACCGCGTGAGCTGTTCGACGCCGTCGATGTCGCCGCGGCGTTTGAGCTCGATGGCGACGGTGGCGCCGTCGGCGTCCCGGGCCAGGATGTCCACGGGTCCGATCGCGGTGAAGTACTCGCGGCGGATCAGGGAGAATCCGGTGCCGAGAAGCTCGATCTGGTCGGCCAACAGCCGCTGCAGGTCCGCCTCGACCCCGTCCTTGATCAGGCCGGGGTCCTGGCCCAGCTCGTGGGAAGTCTCATGCAGCTGCTCATGGATGTTGATGATCAGCCGGTCATCGGTCTTGGCGGACTGGACCGTCCACTGCTCGATCACCCCGAGCTCGACGTCCACCTCGTCCGGGGTGGAGACGCGCAGGGACGCCGGCGGGCTCATCCAGTTCAGCGGTTTATAGGATCCGCCGTCCGAGTGGACCAGGACGGAGCCGTCGGCCTTGACCAGCAGGAGGCGGGTGGCCAGCGGAAGATGGGCTTTGAGCCGGCCGACATAATCGACAGAGCATCGGGCTATGACTAAACGCACCCGGTCAACACTACCGTCTGAAGGGAGCGGGAGGCATCCGGGCTGGGGCAGAATGGAAGCATGCCCCGTTCCAACCGACCCCGACGCGCTGTCTCTGGAAAGACAGGCGCTGGAAGAACAGCCTCGGGAAGAACGGGTGCCGGAAAAACCGCGCGGCCCGGGGCCAAGGGCGGGCCAGTGCCGGAGCTGGACCTGGAGCGCGCACGCTCGGGATTTGCCCGCCGGGAGAGCGCACCGGACGGGGAATGGATGGTCCGCCCCATCACGGCGGCACGGGCCGAGAAGAGCTATATCTGCCCGGGCTGCAACACCTCCGTGCTGCCGGGGGTGGCGCATCTTGTGGTCTGGTCCGAAGACCATATCTTCGGTGCGGCCGCCGGTCTGGCCGAGCGCCGGCACTGGCATTCGAACTGCTGGACCTCGCGCAACTACCGGTATCGCTGACCGGTTTCGCTAAGCTGGACAGCATGACTTTTGACCCGACGTCGTACGTTTTCAGCCAGCCTTCCGAACCCACAGTGATCCGCGCCTCCACCGTGCTCCCGGCGCATCGGGAAAACGTGGAGCTCCGCACCGGGGACGGCCACCGGCTGGTCGGCGAGCTGGCGCTGCCCGAATCCGGCGGGATCAAGGCGACCCTGATCACCCTGCACCCCTTGCCCACACACGGCGGGTTCATGGACTCCCACGTCTACCGGAAGGCCTCCTACCGCCTGCCCGCCCTGGCCGGAATCGCCGTGCTCCGGTTCAACACCCGGGGCACCGCCTCGCCCCGCGGCACCAGCTCAGGGGCATTTGAAGAGGGCATCGGCGAACGCCTCGACGTTGAGGCCGCCGTGCAGTTCGCCGTGGACCGCGGGCTGCCTAACCGCTGGCTGGTGGGCTGGTCGTTCGGGACGGAGCTCGCACTGATGTACGGGGCGTCCGGGCCGGTGGCTTCCGAGATCGAGGGCGCCATCCTGCTTTCGCCCCCGCTGCACCGCGCCACCAATGCGCACCTGGCGGAATGGGCCGGCTCAGGCAAGCCGCTGAAGGTGCTGGTTCCGGAGCACGACGACTACCTGCAGCCGGCCGCCGCGGCGGAGCGCTTCAGCCTGGTGCCGCAGGCCCGTGTGGTAGGAGTCGACGGCGCCAAGCATCTGTGGGTGGGCGAGAAGTACGCGGGCCGCGTCCTGAACGAGATCGTGGACGAGGTCCTTCCCGGTGGAAGCGGCGGAACCGGTGGGGCCGGCAGTACGGGTACTGCGCTGCCGCAGGAATGGGACGGCCCGGTGGCCACGGCACACGCCTGAGGCACCTTCCCGTCAGTGATTGTCCTGGCGCACAATGAAGATTTCCTTCACCAGCAGCATGATCGCCGCGGCAGTAGGGATGGCGATCAGCGCACCGAGGACGCCGAGGATGCTGCCGCCGGCGATCACCGAGATGACGGCCACGGCGCCGGGCACCGCGACGGCCTTCTGCATGATGCGCGGGGAGATGAAGTAGGCCTCGAACTGCAGGTAGGCGAAGTAGCAGATCGCGTAGACGACGGCCGTCTGCCAGCCCGCGGTCAGGGCAATCAGCGTCACGAGCACGCCGGCAATCATGCCGCCGACCAGCGGAATGAAGGCCAGCAAGGCCACCACAAACGCGAGCAGCACGGCAAACGGGACGCCGAGGATCGACATCACGATGAACGCGAAGGTGGCGTTCAGCAGGGCGACGACGGCCTGGCCGATCACGTAGTTGCCGACCGAACCGGTGATTTCCTCCGAGAGGGCCTCGACCCGGGCCCGCCGGGACCGTGGCGCCAGCCGGTAGCCCCATTTTTTCATGGCAGGCAGGGCGGCCAGGAAGTAGAGGCTCAGGACCAGGACGATCAGCGCCCCGAACAGGCCGTTTGCCACGGTGGAGCCGAAGCCGACGACGCCGCCGAAGATGCCGCCCATCGCCTCCGGGTTATTGACGAACTTTTCGAGTTCCAGGGTGATGCGTTCCCGCACGCCGAACTGGTTGTCGACGCTTCGGAAAAAGTCCGAGTCGATGAAGTCCTGGATCCAGCGCGGCGCCTCCTGCACGATCTGGGTCACCTGCTGGACGATCGTGGGGATGAGGGTGGCGAAGAAGCTGCCCACGGCCAGGGTCAGGGCGGAGACGGCCACCACGATGCCGGCGGCCCGGGGGACCTTCTTGCCCTCAAGCCAGCGCACCACGGGGTCCAGGCCGAGGGCGATGAAAAGTGCGGCCACGATCCACAGCAGCAGCTGCGTGGTGTTGGAACCGATCCAGTACACCAGCAGCGCTACGCCGACGCCGACCGTCCCCATGAACCCGACGTAGAGGGGATGCTTGGAGGACATGCGCGGTCCGGGGTCGCCGAAGCGGGCGCTGTCCTCGGCTTCCGGCGTGGGGGCTTCCTCTTCATGCTCCGGCGGCATTTCGAAACGGAGCCGCGGCTGGGCCCCAGGGAGGGGCTGGCGCAGGCGGCGCGCCAGGGCGATCAGCACTCCAGCCACAGCGGCCCGGCGGTTCGAAACGTGCTCCTGGGGTCCGGGTCCGCGTTCGTTGGGTCCGTGTCCGTGTCCGTCGGATTCGGATTCGGATTCTTGGCTTTCTTCTTGTCCTGCGGGGGACGAATCCGTGTGTTCACTCACTGCGTTGAAGGCCCTTTATCTCTGTTTGTCCCCTGCGGAGCCGCGGTCGCGGGCCGGATGTGATGATCACCGCACAGACTATCAGCAGGCTTGCTAGCGCGCGGATCTAAAGCCTGCGGACTCGCAGCCGGAGAGCTTGACAAATCTGCCGATCTGACTCCTGGGTAACAAAATGGTTACTATTGAAGCTAAGCGTCCGCTGATGATAGGTACTATTTTGCGTTTTAAGACTGCAGTTGCATTAGTGCTGCTGGGCCTCCTGACACTGCTGGCGGGAATCGGCCAGAAGACATTCTGGGCTCCGGCCGAGACCGTCACGGCCACTGCCCCTGCCGACGCCGCCGCGGCGCCGCTGACCGTTTTCGACGAGAAGCTGCGCACACTGCACGGCGGCACGGTCAAGATCAAGATCCAGGGGGAGGGCAGCTTCATGCTGGCCGCCGGCCGGCCGGACGACGTCGATGCGTGGGTCGGCCCGACCGCCCACAACACCGTTTCCGGAGTCTCCGACGACGGCAAGGCGCTGCAGTTGACGCATACCGACGGCGAGGCAACCGCGCCGTCGCCCGCCGGTTCCGACCTGTGGGTCACCACCGAGAACGCCAGCGGCGACATGAACTACTCGTGGACGCCCCCGGCCGACGGCGACTGGTCTCTCCTGCTCGCGTCGGACGGCACCAAGCCGGCCCCGACGTCGATCACCATGATCTTCCCGAATGACACCTCCACTCCATGGGCCATCCCGTTCATGGTGCTCGGCGGCCTGCTGATCGTCGCCGGTGCCGCGCTGCTGGTCCCCAAGCCCAAGCCCGGTGCCGGAAACGGCAACGGCGGTTCTCGCGGCAACCGGTTCCGCCGCCGTCCGGCGGCAAATGCCGCCGGACGCACCACAGCAGCAGCCGGGGACACAGCCCCCGCCGGGGATACTGCAGCCGGTACAACATCCGCCATCCCGACGGTGGAACCCAAGGATCCGGCCGAAAACAGCGCTGCCGGTCCCCGCACCGCGCGGCGGCGCCTACGCCGGTCCGGCGCGGTCCTGGCCGTACTGACGGCTTCCGCCGTCGCCGGCACCGGCGTGGCCGCGCAGGCCAGCCAGACCCCCGCGCCGGCCCCGGTCACCTCGACCAGCGCCGCTGCCGCGCCCGCGCCGCCGTCGTCCGCCGCTGCCGACACGGCTCCGGACGCTCCGGTGCTGATCGATGTGCAGTTCCGCCGGATCCTCGAGCAGGCTGCCGGGGCGGTCGACGCCGGCGACGCAGCGAAGGACGCCTCCAAACTCGAGCCGCGAGTGGCGCAGACAGAGCTCGAAGTCCGCACGGCGAACTACAAGATTCGTTCCCAGGTCGGCTCCTACGAGGCGCGGATGCCGGTCCGGGCGACCAAGCTCCTGACCACGGTGGTCACCAGCAAGCGCAGCTGGCCGCGCTCGGTCATGGCGGTGACACAAGGCGAAGGCAATGTCGTCCCGCAGCTGCTCACGCTCACCCAGACGTCACCGCGGGAGAACTACAAACTCGTTGCCACCACGCCGCTGCAGCCGGGCACCACGTTCCCGGCCATCGCGAGGGACGGCACCGAGACGCTTGCTCCGTCCGACAAGTCGGGGCTCCTGTACAGCGGTGAGGAAGCGCTGGCCGGGCTGGGCGACCGCCTGACCAGTGCCGATTCCGCGTTCAAGGACAAGCTCGTGGAGGGAGAGTCCTCCCCGTACATCGCGGACACGCTCGCCTACCAGGCGGACGTGGTCAACTCCGGTGTCAACGGCACCTTCGCCTTCACGCACAAGGCGGTCCCGGAAAGCACCATCGTGTTCCGCACCGCCGACGGCGGCGCTCTTGTGCTGGGCAGGCTGAACTTCGGGTTCGACGGCACTCCCAAGGCCGCCGGTGACAAGCTGACCATCGGCGACGACGCGGCTGCCCTCGCGGGCGGCAAGGAAACGAGCACCGGCATGGTGCTGAACTTTGCCGAGTCCATGGCGGTCTACGTTCCGCCGGCAGGGTCCACGGATCCGATGAAGCTCATTGCCGCCACCCGTGGCCTGGTCGGGGCGAGCTTCAAGTAGCCCCACGCCGGTAGCGGTAGCAGGAGCAGCGTCAGCTGCCGCCGCCGCCGGGCCGCTGTCTTTTCGGGTGGTAACGGGCTTCCGGGTGCTAACGGGCGGGCCGCAGTGGTTAGAGTGGTGCTATGACTTCGCCAGCTTCCCGCCCGGTCCCGCCAGCTGCCGCCAACCCGCTCAACCTGCGGGGCGCCGTCGACCTCTCCTCGCTGAAGCAGCGGCCGCCAGCGCCCCCTGCCACCGGACCGGCCGCGGGTCCCGCCGGGGGTCCGGCCGCGGGTCCTGCGGCTCCAGACGGGTCGGGTGCCCCGGCACCGGGGGCCGACGCGACGGAACATGCGGGCGGCCCCTTGCGGGTGGACGTCACCGAGGCCAACTTCCAGGAGCTCGTGGAGCTCTCCGCCCAGGTCCCCGTGGTGATCGCGCTCTGGGCCCCCTATTCACCGGGCTCCGGCCAGCTCGTGGACGATCTGGCCCAGATCGTGGACAGCTACGACGGCCGGCTCGTGCTCGGCGCGGCCGATATCGAGGCCTTCCCGCAGCTCGCCCAGGCGTTCCAGGTCCAGGCCGTGCCGACCGCCGTAGCGGTGGTCAAGGGCCAGCCGGTTCCACTGTTCCAGGGCGGCGCAGAGGAACAGCAGATCCGCAGCCTGCTCGATGAACTGCTCAAGGTTGCCGCGGCCAACGGCGTGTCCGGGCGGATCGGCGCCGGCGGCCCGGGGGCGGACGAGGCCGAGGCTCCGCCGCTGCCGCCCCTGCACCAGGAGGCGTTCGACGCCATCGAAGCCGGGGACTACGCGACGGCGGCCGCCGTCTACCGGCAGGCCCTGCTGGAGATGCCGGCGGACGCAGAGGCCAAGGCCGGGCTGGCCCAGGTGGAGCTGATGGGCCGCCTCCAGCCGCTCTCCGCCGCGGACACCGAGGCCCTGCGCGCCCTGGCCGCCGACGAGCCGGATAACCTGGACGCCCAGCTCGGCGCGGCGGATCTGGACGTCGCCGGCGGACACGTCGAGGACGGCCTTGGCCGGATCGTCTCCTTCATCGGCAGGAACTTCGGCCCCGAGCGCGAAACCGCCCGGGTCCGCCTGCTGGAGCTGTTCGACGTCGTGGGCATCCATGATGACCGCGTCGCAAAGGCCCGCCAGAACCTTGCCCGCGTGCTCTTCTGATGGCGTCGGCCCTGTTCACGCCGCTGGAACTGCGCTCCCTGCGGCTGCAGCACCGCGGCTGGGTCTCGCCGATGTGCCAGTACAGCTGCGGGCCGGAGACCGGGGAAGGCGTCCCCAACGACTGGCACCTCATGCATCTGGGCTCCTTCGCGACCGGCGGCGCGGCCCTCATCCTCACCGAAGCGGCAGCGGTGAACGCCACGGGCCGGATCAGTCCCCGGGACGCGGGCCTCTACAACGACGAGCAGGCTGCAGGCTGGGAGCGGATCACGTCCTTCGTGCACCGCCACGGAACCGCGGACACCAAGATCGGCACCCAGCTGGCGCACGCCGGCCGGAAGTCATCCACCTACTGGCCGTATTCCGGGAAGCAGGGCACCGTCCCCGCCGCGGAGGGCGGCTGGGACACCGTGGCCCCCAGCACCGGTGCCTTTGACGGCTATGCGGCGCCCTCGGCCATGACGGCGGAGGAGATCGACGGCGTGATCGCCGATTTCGCCGCCGCCGCGGTCCGTGCCGTCGACGCGGGCTTCGACACCATCGAAATCCACGGCGCCCACGGCTACCTCCTGCACCAGTTCCAGAGCCCGCTCGTCAACGACAGGACCGATGCCTGGGGCGGCGACGAGGAACGCCGGAACCGGCTGACCCTCGCCGTCATTGATGCGGTCAGGGACGTCATTCCGGACTCCATGCCCCTGTTGCTGCGGATCTCCGCCTCCGACTGGGCCGAGGGCGGCATCGACGCCGGGGCCTCGGTCCGGATGGCCAAGGTTGCCTCGGAACACGGGGTGGACCTCGTGGACGTCTCCAGCGGCGGGGCCGTGGCGCACCAGCAGATTCCGTTGGGCCCGGGCTACCAGACCGGCTTCGCCGCCCGGATCCGGCGCGAAACCGGTGTCCGGACCGGCACCGTCGGCCTGCTGACCTCGGCCGGCCAGGCCGAGCACGCCGTCGCCACCGGCCAGGCGGACGGCGTCTTCATCGCCCGGGCCGCGCTCCGGGACCCGCACTGGTGGATGCGGGCGGCGTTTGAGCTGGGCCACGAGCTGGCCTGGCCTCCGCAGTACGAGCGGGCCAGGCCGCGCCACTCGTTCTAATATGTACGGGACCGGGAGACCGGTTCCGGCGTCTGCGTCCGCAGCGGAACACGCCCCGGTAAGGACCGCACGGAGTACGCCTTTCGGACGATCCTTTCCCGCCCGGCGGCAGTTAGTCTAACGACATGACTTTTCAGCAACCGGATCCTCATGCCCCTGGGAACCTGCCGGCGTCGAATCCGTCGGCCCCGCCGGTTCCCGCCCTGTCGCTGCGCGGGCTCGCCAAGCGCTTCGGCGAGAAGATCGCCGTCGACGGCATCAGCCTGGACGTTCCGGCCGGCTCGTTCTACGGAATCGTGGGCCCCAACGGGGCAGGCAAGACCACCACGCTGTCCATGGCCACGGGGCTGCTGCGGCCCGAGTTCGGCACGGCGCTGGTGCACGGAGTCGACGTCTGGCAGCGCCCCCTGGACGCCAAGAAACTGATGGGGATCCTGCCCGACGGCGTGCTGCTCTTCGACCGGCTGACCGGCGAACAGCTGGTGAGCTACGCCGGGTTGCTGCGCGGCATGGACAAGAACGTGGTGGCGTCCCGGGTCAAGGAGCTGCTCTCCGCCCTGGACCTGGGCCAGGACGCCGGCACGCTGGTGGTGGACTACTCCGCCGGCATGACCAAGAAGATTGCCCTCGCCTCGGCACTGATCCACGCGCCGCGGCTGCTGGTGCTGGATGAGCCGTTCGAATCCGTGGACCCCGTCTCCGCAGCAAACATCCGCGACATCCTGGACCGTTACGTGGCGTCCGGCGGCACCGTCATTGTCTCGAGCCATGTCATGGACCTGGTCCAGCGGATGTGCGACCACGTCGCCGTCGTGGCCGCGGGCCGGCTGCTCGCGGCCGGCACCGTGGACGAGGTCCGGGCCGGCGAGTCCCTGGAGGACCGCTTCGTCCAGCTGGTCGGCGGCCGCAGCCACACAGAGGGGCTGGAATGGTTGCGCACCTTCTGAGGCTCAAGCTCACCCTGCTGCGCAACAGCGTCCGGCGCAGCCCCTGGCAGCTCGTGGGCCTCGGCATCGGGGCCCTGTATGCGCTGGGAATTGTGGGGCTGGGCATCGCCGTGCTGGTGTTGCTCCGCGGGGCCGACGCCGGGCTGGCCCAGACTGTCGTGGTGCTCGGCGGTGCGGCGGCAATGCTGGGCTGGGCCGTCATCCCGGTGGCGGTCTCCGCCGTGGACATGACCCTGGACCCGGCACGGTTCACCACCTCCGCCGTGCCGATGCCGCAGCTGCTGGCCGGCCTGGCCCTGGGCGGGCTGATCGGCATCCCCGGTTTCGCGACCTCGCTCGTGGCCCTGGCAACCGTCGCGACCTGGTCCCGGAGTGTCCCTGCCGCGGCAGGCGCCCTCGCGGGGGCCGTCCTCGGCGTGCTGAGCTGCGTTCTGCTCTCCAAAGTGGTCACCACGGCGACGGCAGGACTGGCCGCTTCCCGCCGCTTCAAGGACGTCAGCGCCATCGTTTTCCTGATCCCGCTGGTGCTGATGGGGCCCATCGTGGCCGGCGTCGCCGAAGGTATCGCCGGCTCCGGCGATTTCCTGGCAGAACTGGCCGGTTCGCTGTCCTGGACTCCCGCCGGGGCTGCCTGGTCGCTCGGCGGCGAGCTGGCCGCGGGCAGTTACGGGGCCGCGGCGTGGAAGTTCGTCATCGCGCTGGCCACCGTCGCCGGGCTGGCCCTGTGCTGGAGGGTCCTGCTGCAGCGGGCCCTCGTCACGCCGCCCTTCGCCGGCAGCGCCAAGAAGCGGACGGGCGGGCTGGGACTCTTCGCCCTGTTCCCGGCGACGCCGACCGGCGCGGTGACCGCCCGCTGCCTGATCTACTGGCTGCGGGACCCCCGCTATGCCAGCGCCGTCGTCATCGTTCCGCTGCTGCCGGTGCTCCTGCTGTTCCAGGCCGGCCAGTCCGGATCCTACGGTCTGCTCGTCGTCGTCGGGCCAATGACGGCCTTCCTGCTGGCGTGGTCCCTCTCCTCGGATGTCAGCTATGACAGCACGGCCTTCGCCCTGCACCTCTCCAGCGGGGTGCGCGGAATTTCCGACCGCCTCGGCCGGGCGCTGGCATGCCTGCTGTTTGCGTTGCCGGTGGTGCTGGCCTTCAGCGTCCTGCCCTTCCTGTTCAGCGGGGACTGGGTCCTGCTGCCGGGATTGCTGGGACTCTCCCTCGGCATCCTGTTCAGCGGCATGGGCCTGTCCTCGGTGGTCTCGGCGCGCTACACCGTCGCCGTTCCGCTGCCGGGGGACAGCCCCTTCAAGAAGCCGCCGGGCAACGTGGCGCAGACCATGGCCGTGCAGTTCGGCGGCGTGGGGGTGCTCCTGCTCCTGGTGGCCCCGGAAGCGGCACTCATGGCTGCGCAGCTCGTCACTGGAAGCGCGGTGCCCGGCTGGATCAACCTGGTCCTCGGGCCGGTCCTGGGCCTGGCGCTGTTTGCGGGCGGCATCCGGCTGGGCGGCAAGTGGCTCGACGGACGGGGCCCGGAGCTGCTGGCACAGCTGGCCGTCAACCGTTGACGGTATTGGACGGCTGTGCCGTTGAACCGCCGTGGGATAGCCTGCCAGTAACGCAAGACACCCGAGATGCAGCGATCTATGGCTGCGAGGCAGCGGAACACCAGGAGAGGGGCCCGGACCATGGAAGTCGTCATCCTTCCCGGCAGCAAGGCGATCGCCATGCTCGCGGCGGACGCGATCGAGGCGCTGCTCCGGCGCAAGCCAGGTGCCGTCCTGGGCCTGGCCACCGGTTCCTCCCCGCTTCCCGTCTACACTGAGCTCGCGCTGCGGCATGAGCGGGACGGCCTGGACTTCAGCCAGGCACGGGGCTTTGCCCTCGATGAATATGTGGGCCTGCCCCCGGGGCATCCCGAGTCCTACCGCGAGGTCATCAGGCGCGAATTCACTGAGCGGGTGAACATCGGCGCGGCCAACGTGCACGGCCCGGACGGCGCGGCGGCGGACATCCCTGCCGCCTGCCAGGCCTATGAGGATGCCATCCGGGAGGCCGGGGGAGTGGATCTCCAGCTCCTCGGCGTGGGCACGGACGGCCACATCGGCTTCAATGAGCCGGGTTCCTCACTCGCTTCCCGGACCAGGATCAAGACCCTGGTTGAGCAGACGCGCCGGGACAACGCGCGGTTCTTCGGAAGCCTCGCCGAGGTGCCCCACCACGTCGTCACCCAGGGGCTGGGCACCATCCGGGACGCCCGGCATGTGATTCTCATTGCCACCGGGGCGCAAAAGGCGCAGGCCGTCCGTGACCTGGTGGAAGGCCCCGTCGCTGCCATCTGCGCGGCCTCGGTGCTGCAGCTGCATCCGCATGCCACGATCCTGGTGGACGAGGCTGCCGCATCCTCGCTCCGGCTCGCCGACTATTACCGGCACAGCTATGACAACAAGCCCTCCTGGCAGGGCCTGTAGGGCCCTTTTGTTGGAGTACCGGCGCGCTACCGGCGGAGTACCGTCCGGGATGCCGGTGGAATACCGTCGCAATTCTTTCCGTTCCAGCGGCTAGGATGGGTGTCATGACTAGCATGACCGATCCTCTCGAAAACGACCCGATGCGCGAGCTCTCCGGAGCCGGAACGTCGACGGCCACGATCGAGCGCGAGGAACTGCGCCAGGAGGTGGAACCGGGTGACCGGGACCGCTTCTCGCACTACGTGCGCAAGGAAAAGATCATGGAATCCGCACTGTCGGGGGAGCCTGTCATCGCTCTCTGCGGCAAGGTGTGGACCCCCGGCCGTGACCCGAAGAAGTTCCCCGTCTGTCCGGAATGCAAAGAGGTCTATGACGGCCTCCGCCCGGGCAGTGACGGCGGCAAGGGCTCCGGCGACAAATAGGCGGACCCCGCCCAGAGCCGCGCAGCCCGCCGCCCCGCTTCCGCGCGTGATCATCATGACCGCCCCCGGCTGAGGGATCTCCCCGGGCCGGCCATTTATTCTTCCGTTGCGCAGTTGCGCACGGCGTTGTGAAGTGCTGCGTGGTTCACGGTGTCCGGGGCACGCTCCCGGCACATGCTGACGGTTCATCCGAAAAAGATTGGTGTTTTTGTGCTTAATTGGGTTTCTCCGGCAGCGGCAGACATTCGCGGGATGGAGGGCACCTAGGTGACAGAGACACTCTTTGGCGGCCCCACGCTGCCTCCCGCGTATCCGGAGCGGGCCGCCTGGGGCACCGCGCCGAAGCTCCGTGCCTGGCAGCAGGAGGCGCTCGACAGTTACTTCGGCACGCACCCGAAAGACTTCCTCGCGGTCGCTACGCCGGGCGCCGGCAAGACCACCTTTGCGCTGCGGGTGGCATCGATGCTGATCGAGGCCGGCGTCGTCAACCGCATCACCATCGTGGCGCCCACCGACCACCTGAAGAGCCAGTGGGCCGACGCCGCCGCCAGGGTGGGCATCGCCATCGATCCGAACTTCAAGAACGCCGACGGCCAGCATGGCCGCGGCTTTATCGGCGTCGCGGTCACCTACGCGCAGGTGGCCAGCAAACCGATGCTGCACCGGGCCAAGACCGAGGCGGCCCGCACGCTGGTCATCCTGGATGAAATCCACCACGGCGGCGAGGCCCTGTCCTGGGGCGACGGGCTCCGTGAGGCCTTCGAGCCCGCCGCCCGCCGGCTCTCCCTGACGGGAACGCCGTTCCGCTCCGACACCTCGCCGATCCCGTTCGTGGAGTATGCCGAGGACCGCGACGGCATCCGGCGTTCCAAGGCCGACTACACCTACGGCTACGGCAAGGCGCTCCGCGACCATGTGGTCCGTCCGGTCATGTTCATGGCCTACTCCGGCCAGATGCGCTGGCGCACCAGCGGCGGCGAGGAAATGGCGGCCTCGCTCGGCGAATCCGCCGTCACCAAGGACGTGACCGCCCACGCCTGGCGCACCGCGCTGAATCCCACGGGCGAGTGGATCCCCGCGGTGCTCGCCGGGGCCGACAAGCGCCTCAGTGAGGTCCGCCGGACCGTTCCCGACGCCGGCGGCCTGGTGATCGCGACCGACCACGACGACGCGCGCGCCTACGCCGGCCAGCTGAAGAAAATCACCGGCGAATCGCCCACCGTCATCCTCTCCGACGACGCCAAGGCCTCCAGCAAGATCGAGGAATTCACCGCCAGCGAGAAGCGCTGGATGGTGGCCGTCCGGATGGTGTCGGAAGGCGTGGACGTCCCGCGGCTGTCCGTCGGGGTCTATGCGACCTCCATCTCCACTCCGCTGTTCTTCGCCCAGGCCGTGGGGCGCTTTGTGCGTGCCCGCAAGCGCGGTGAGACGGCGTCGGTCTTCCTGCCCTCGGTGCCGCAACTGATGGCGCTGGCGAACTCCATGGAAGCCGAGCGGGACCATGCCCTGGACCGCCCGGAAAAGGAAGACGGCGATGGCCTGTTCAATCCCGAAGACTCGCTCATGGACGAGGCGAACCGGGAGGAGAAGGCCTCCGACAGCCTCACGAAGGGCAAGTTCGAGGCCCTGGACTCGCAGGCCTCCTTTGACCGCGTGCTGTTCGACGGCGGCGAGTTCGGCACCGGCGGCGAGGTGGGCTCGGAGGACGAGCTGGACTTCCTCGGGATCCCCGGCCTACTCGACGCCGAACAGGTCGGCACGCTGCTGCGCCAGCGCCAGCACGAGCAGCTGAACCGCAAGAACGCGCGCGCCCCGCAGGCAGCTGCTGCTGCCGCCGCGGCACCGGCCGTCCCGGACCACCGGATGCTGATGGACCTGCGCACGGAGCTGGCCAAGAACGTGGCGGCCTGGTCCGCCCGGACCGGCACGCCGCATGGGGTCATCCACACCAAGCTCCGGACGGTCTGCGGCGGCCCGGCCGTGGCGCAGGCCGACGAGGCGCAGCTGCAGACCCGGCTGCGGAAGCTCCAGGACTGGTTCATCGGCCGGAAGTAGCCTCCTGTCCGAACAAATACGCTCCAGGGACGATTCGGCGGCATCGACCGTTGAAGTAGTAGGCGGATGCTCGAACGCCGCGTTTTGAAGAAGGAGTTTGTTTGCTGATTGTCTTGACCGGAATTGATGGCTCAGGAAAAACAACGGCCGCGCGGGCGACGGTTACTGCCTCCCGCCGGGCAGGCAGGGACGCGCTCCTGCTCAGCAACTATGCCGGCCGGCGCCGGATGTCCCTGCTGAGCGCGAGGTGCGGCGTACAGTTCCATCCACGCCTGGCGGATGCCTGGGAGACAATCATCCGCACTGCGAATGTGCTGATTTCCCATGCCAGGGCCCACCGGTATCCGGGCTTGGTCATCATGGACCGGCACCTGCACTGCCAGCTGGCGTTGCGCAAGGCCCGGGGCCTTCCCCGGGGACGTTTTCTTCCTTTCCTCCTCCGGAAGCTTCCAAAGCCTGACCTGGTCATCCACCTCGTCCTTGACCCTGAGCTGGCACACCGAAGAGTGTCGGCACGCGGCACGGACGCGGAAACCCTCGATGATCTGAACTCGTTCCGTGCCGCCTACCAACGCACAGTCCCTTAGCTGCGGACGCTGAGTCTCTGGATGAATTCGTCAGCCTGGGCCAGGTTGTGGGCCATCTTGGCCCGCTGGTGAATGGCCCTCTCCAGAAATTCGGCGATTCTGTCCGTCCCATCGCTGGCCGGCTCCGCTGGGTTCGGCTCCGCTGGGCTCGGATCCGCCGGGTGCTGCGAGGCAAGGATGCCGAGGATCTCGGCCATTTCCTCCAGCGAGAATCCCAGGGGCTTCATCTGCTTAATGACCATGAGACGTTTGACGTCGTCCGCTGAGTACACGCGGAAGCCGCCATCGGTGCGGGCGGTGGCAGGGAGCAGACCGACGTCGTCGTAGTGACGGATAGTCCGCAGCGAGAGCCCCGTCCTGTCGGCGAGTTCACCGATGTGCATGGTGTTGCTGCTGGTCTTTGCCGCCATTCGGGTCTCCAATCCTGTTCCGCGTTAAACCCTACCATCACGTTAGGGTAGGGTTAAGGAGTGCGGTGAGACCTTTAAGAAGAAATCCCGCTCTTCCCGGCTTGGCGCAGCGCCCCCTTAATCCTTAGAAAAACGACGGCGCCCCAGTGCGTCTTCTTGACCATGCGAGGAGCAGCAATGGCCGTCAAAACCGCCGGGGACCACTCCGCCTTCACCCCTGAACAACTGCAGTCCGTGCGGGGCACCCTGATGTCACCGCGCCGGCTCAAGACCGAGGTCCTGGCGGGACTCGTGGTCGCGCTGACCCTGATCCCGGAAGCGATTGCCTTCTCCATCATCGCCGGTGTCGATCCGAGGCTGGGACTTTTCGCCTCCTTCACCATGGCCGTCACGATCGCCTTCGTGGGCGGCCGCCCCGCCATGATTTCCGCCGCGACCGGCGCAGTGGCCCTGGTGATCGCTCCGCTGGTGAAATCCCATGGGATTGATTACTTCATCGCCGCCATCATCCTCGCCGGCGTCTTCCAGGTCATCCTGGGTCTGTCCGGAGTGGCGAAGCTGATGCGCTTTATTCCGCGCTCGGTGATGGTGGGCTTCGTTAACGCCCTCGCGATCCTGATCTTCATGTCCCAGGTCCCTGAACTCCTGGGCGTACCTTGGCTGGTGTACCCGCTGGTTGCCCTGGGCCTTGCCATCGTGTTTGGGCTGCCGAAACTGACCAAGGCAGTTCCGGCCCCGCTCGTGGCCATCGTGGTCCTGACCATCATCACGGTGCTGGCCGCCGTCGCCGTCCCGGCCGTGGGCGACAAGGGCGAACTGCCCGATTCCCTGCCGTCCCTGTTCATCCCGAACGTGCCGTTCAGCCTTGAGACTCTGCAGATCATCTTCCCGTTCGCCCTGGCAGTGGCCTTCGTCGGACTGCTCGAATCACTCATGACCGCCAAGCTCGTCGACGACGTCACGGACACCCGCTCCCACAAGAGCCGGGAAGCCTGGGGCCAGGGAGTTGCCAACATCGTCACCGGCTTCTTCGGCGGCATGGGCGGCTGCGCGATGATCGGCCAGACCATGATCAACGTCAAAGCCTCCGGAGCCCGCACCAGGATCCCCACCTTCCTGGCCGGCGCCTTCCTTCTCATCCTCGTGGTGGCCCTGGGCGACGTCGTCGCGCTGATCCCGATGGCCGCCCTGGTCGCAGTGATGATCTTTGTCTGCTGGGCCACCTTCGACTGGCACAGCATCCACCCGCGGACCCTGAAAATGATGCCGAAGAGCGAAACGCTGGTCATGGTCGCCACCGTCATCGTCGTAGTCGCCACCCACAACCTCGCCATCGGCGTAGGCGTCGGCGTGCTCGTGGCCATGGTCATGTTCGCCCGCCGCGTTTCTCACTTCGTCACTGTGGAACGCTCCGTCAAGACGATCGACGGCCGGGAAACGGCGAGCTACGTGGTGGACGGCGAATTGTTCTTCGCCTCCTCCAATGACCTGTACACGCAGTTCGACTACGCCCAGGACCCCGAGCACGTCGTCATCGACATGCACGCCTCCCACCTCTGGGACGCCTCCACCATCGCCGCACTGGACGCAATCACCGAGAAGTACCACCACCACGGCAAGGACGTGTTGATCATCGGCCTCAACGACGCCAGCATCCTCATGCGCGAACGCCTCGGCGGCAAACTCGGGGCCTGAGGAGGATCGGTACGGAAATTCACTTTGAGGGGCGGCGGTGCGAATTCCGGCTTCTGATGGCGGAATCTCTCGGTTCCGGGCGGAGGTGTCGCCGGCGCGCTTGATGGCGCGGTAGGCGGTTGAGCCCTTGAGCGACCGCGAAGAGTTCGGCCATCAGTGAAGCAGTTCGCCCGCGAGCCCCACCAGGCATTCGATCAGTTCGCCCTTGTGGCTGTTCACTGCCCTGCAGTCAGGTAATAATCCACCTCGTAGAAGGTCGTTGTGGGCGTGGGCATCCCAGCTTCCGCCGTTATGGGACCTATCTGCTCTTGGGCGAAAGCGTCAAACTCCTCGCGACTCTTCCAGACATCGGTGACGCGTATGCCGCCGTCGGTGGCCGCTGCCCAGTGGAATAGGCTTCCTGGGGCATTCGGGCCGCCCAAAGTATGGCCCATCTGTTCATGGGCCTGTACGAACTGTTCGAGTGTGGCGCCGGGAAAATCCAATATCACTGCGATTGCCATGACATTCTCCTGTGACGAGACGAGCCTGGTCGGATACGTAAGTCAGGTTTAGCGCTGTTCGTCAGGACCGGCAACGGATTTGAGTGCTTGGCCAGAGAATGTATGGCCGGCGGTAGCTGGGATTTTCGGCTCAGCTACCCCTTCGGCAGTCAGACCAGCCTCCAACAAAAGTGATCGCCAGAGTGTGCCTGACACAGGGCTCCTTGCGGCTCACGGGGGCTCAAAACTACCCGCTCAGGAGCCCATCAAAGATCGATTCCCGAGAGCTTATCCGGCGCGCACTATGAGCGGACGAGCGCCTGCCGACGGCGGGGCGGTCCGGCCCAGACAATCGTAGGCGTCACCGCACCGGGGTGTGGTCGTTATCTCCGCGTCGTGAACTGGATCTGGATGCGCTTGAGTTCGGCGCGTGGAAGCACGGAGGTCACGATGCCACCGCCTGCCAGTTCTGCGCCGATGCCGTATACGAACGGGTCCGTATCGACCTCCGTGCCGGGCACTTCGACTCCATTGACGAGGACTCTGACCTGACCATTGACCATCAGGTCGGTTAGTGCGGGTGCGGGTTGGTCCCAGGGGTTGCCGCTCGGCCCGAGCTCCTGCCGGTACTGGTTCATGAGGATGTAGTTGACGTGGTCGACCAGCATGCTGCGGGCCGAAGAACGCTCGGATGAGTCGCGGTGCCAGGTAGTTCGCACGGCATCCCACAGCTGCGGGTATCGCATTCGCTGCACCTGCTCGACCAGCCACGCGGGTCGCGGCCTTGGTGGAACATCCTCGATCGCCCTCCGCGTCTGCTCGTCGAGGTCCGCGAGGTTCACAGGGTCTGAACGGTCAATCGGGTTTCGCCAGACTGTATAGGTGACGCTCGCTGTCATTTCACTGTATCCACGAGCGTCCTGACCGTATCCCAGACCGACGGTATCCGTGTCCTCCAGCGAGGGCTGGGACACGAGTCCCATCACCGGTATGGGCATGAGTTTCAGGCGCTCAGCCTGCTCGACACGAGGGTTGGGCGCGTCTTCGGGGAGAATTCCAGCCACTCTCATGCCTCGATTATGAACCGCACACATGGTCGGGAGCCTATATACATGGGGACGAGATTGCCGCCCACCGGTCCGGTGACCGTTCCCCTATCGGCGTCTCTTGGCCCGAGCGCCGAACTCGTCAAGAACCCTCACAACATCCTCCGCCAGCCAAATGCGGTTGCGCCTTCCGTCAGTGATTTGAGTCAGGACGTCGGCATCAACAAGACGGTCGATAGCGACCTGAGCGTTGACGACTGAGATACCAAGTTGGGTTGCGGCGGCGCCGCTGTCAATAGCTGGCTGGCGCAGGAGGATATCCACGAGACCGGTAGGCCGCAGAGTCTCTTCTCGCCCTAATGCGCTCGCGCCATTCGACCTGGACGGCTTCCAGGTCGTTGACGAGGATACGACCGTTGTGTATCGCCGCGAATGATGCCTCAGCGACAGAGCTGAGAATCGGGGCGATATTCCCTGACCTGTACGCACCCAGAGCATCGAAGTATCGACCAGTGTTGTGGAGCAGCCCCGCCGAAACTGGAACCGGGACGATTCGAGTGAGCTGTCCACCGCGCAGCATCGCCTGGATAAGTGCGCGGCCGACCCGGCCATTGCCGTCGGGAAACGGGTGGATCGTTTCGAATTGAGCATGGGCGATCGCCGTCTTTTCGGACAGGGCGAGAGCAGCTTGCATGGCTCTCACGTTGCCCACGATCAGCTGCGCCTTCTTCGAGGCGTGCTGGCCGAGCTCCGCCAAGGCGATCTGTCGTGCCCCGCGCTGGTGACGTTCTCAATTTCTGAGCTGGCGGCGCTTTCGGTACGCAGGAGAATGGATGCGAATGGTGCCGCGAACTGACCTACTTCGGCGTCGAAGCGACACGAGCATACCAACGCTTAGCAACTTATCCATAGTTATGCCGCACTGATCTTCTGAGTTGCCGAAGGAGATGGCTTCAGGCAGCCGAGGACGCGTTCTCGGCGCCCGCACAGGGTTCCCCATACGGACACATAATGGCTGTGATCTGCACGGGTACGGCGGATGTTTCCCTACAGGTTCTTCAGGAGGCGTTCCACGCGGGGCTTGACCTCGGTGGCGAGCAGGGTCAGGGATTCGAGGAAGTGTTCCTGGGGCAGGCCGCCGATGTCCATCTGCAGGAAGTGGCGCATGTGTCCCATGTGGCCGTGCAGGTCCGCGATGCGTGCGGCGACCTCGTCGGGGTCTCCGACGTAGTATGCGCCCGGGGCCTCGGCCTGCGCCAGGAACTGCCGCTTGTCCGGTGCCGGCCAGCCGCGGAGCTTGCCCATTTCGATGTTCAGGTTGTACCAGCCGGGATAGAAGCGTTCCAGCGCTTCCTTCTTGGTCGGTGCGATCAGGCCGAGTGCCGCCACGGAGACCTTGACGTCCTCGCCCTTGTGTCCGGCCTGCGCGGCGGAGGCGCGGTACAGCTCTGCCAGCGGGGCAAACCTGGCGGGGGCTCCGCCGATGATGCCGTAGGAGATGGGCAGGCCGAGCTTTCCGGCGCGGACCGAGGACGGGGCGCTGCCGCCGGTCGCGAGCCAGAGGGGCAGCCTGCCGTTGACAGGCCGGGGCACGACGGCCAGGTCGTGGAGGGCGGGCCGAACGGTCCCGGACCAGGTCACGTTTTCGGTGGTGCTGTTGTTGATGGTCATCAGCAGGTCCAGCTTTTCGGCGTAGAGCCGGTCGTAGTCCTTCAGGTCGTAGCCGAAGAGCGGGAACGTCTCCACCGAGGATCCGCGGCCGGCGGTGATTTCCACCCGGCCGCCGCCGGAGACGGCGTCGGCGGTGGCGAACTGCTGGAACACCCGCACAGGGTCGTCGGTGCTGATGATGCTCGCGCCGCTGCCGAGCTTGATCTGCTTCGTGGCGGCCGCCGCGGCGGCGATCACGGTGCCCGGGGAGGAGGCCGGCATGTCGAGGGTGTGGTGTTCGCCCACCCCGAAGTAATCCAGCCCGTTCCGGTCGGCGAGGACGATCGCCTCGAAGAGGTTGCCGATGGCCTCGGCGGTGGGCCGGAGGCTTCCGTCGGGGTTGCGTTGGGTGTCGCCGAAGCTGTAGGCGCCGAGTTCCATGATGTTCTCCTGTGTGCAGTGCTGCGGGGTTTTTGAACGACCGGGCTCAGGCGCGGGCGGGCTCGCGGTCCGCGCCCAGGATGGCGCGCAGCCGGTGCGCCGGGTGGCTGCCGTTGAAAATCTCGGTGCCCGGTTGGAAGGCGCGTCCGGCTGCGAGCGGACCCGCATCCACCAGGTCGTAGCCAAGACGGTCGATGAAGCCGGCAACGAGGGCCTTCGCGTCGTGGTTGTCGCCGGCCAGGGCCAGGGACCGCCGGCCTTCGGAACCCGGCCCCCGGCCGTCTTCTTCGAGATCGTGGTAGCCGATGTGATTAAGCGTCTTCACGATTTTTGCGCCGGCCAGGTAGGCCTGAACGATTTCGCTACTCGTCCTGTCATCGGTCTCGAAGTCCTCAATCTCCCCGTCGACCGGTGCCCAGTAGTTCATTGCGTCGATGACCGTCCGGGCGGCCAGCAGATCCGGGTCTAGGGTGCGGTACTTGTGCAGCGGTACCGCCACGACGACGATGTCCGCCCCCGCCGCATCGGCGGCCGCGACGGCCACCGCGCCGGGGGTAATGATCTCCACCAGCAGGGCGATTTCGTCCGCCGGCTTTGTGGTGGCGATCCTGACGTCGTAGCCGGCTTTGAGAGCCTGCCGGGCGACGGCGGTCCCGACCCGGCCGGCCCCGAGGATTCCAATGGTCCGGGCTTCTGCCGGCTGGTTCTGCGGAACGCTCATGCTGCTGGTCCTTCCGAGATCAATTTATGTTGCTAGACAGACTATATTCCCAACAGAACATCTGCACAACTTCACGTCTGCCGGTATGATGTGTTCATGACCGAAAGCACACAGGGCCGCCCCGGGACCACGACGGCGGCCGTTCCGGGTGACCTGGGGTGGCATCTGGGAATGGTGCTGCGCGGCTACCAGACCCGCTTCGAGGCCGCCGTCGCAGAGATGCCGGCCGGCATCCGGGGTTTCCAGGTGCTGTCTGCCGTCGTGCACAAGGATCCGCCGAACCAGCAGGCCCTCGGGGCGCATCTGGCTATTGACAGGACCGTCCTGACCTACCTGATCGACACTCTGGTGGCTGCCGCCGTCGTCGAACGCATCCCCGACCCGGCCGACCGCAGGGCCCGGAAAATCATCGCCACCGAAAGCGGCCGGCACACGCTGGCCGTCTATGAGGACCGAGTGGCGGCCGCGGAAGCTGATCTCCTGGCCGGACTCGAAGACGACGATGCCCGTTCCCTTGGTGTCCTGATCGGCCGGCTGGCAAAAAATGTCCACCGCACCCAGCCCGGGGCCAGCCCCTGCGAAGCGATGGACAATCTCTAGGCCGCTGTCATCTAGGTGCCGAAGGAGCCCGGCTCCCGGGGCTCCCACTCTTCTGGAGAAGTATGCCCGCCCCATGGAATTGGTTGGGCAAGAGTTATTGGCAGATGGGAGCCAGTGTCCTCGGCGCCCGGGATCAGCGACCGCAACGGCATACGTACTCAATTGCGCGTTTTCGACTCTATTTGCGCCCTTGAGTGGTCCTTGATGTGGGTGTCCGGCAGGAACTCACGGCCGGGAAGGCATTACTTTGCATTGAATGCATCCGCGGATCGGGACGCCCACTATAACGTCCGGCTAGCGATTTAATCAGCCTACAGAGGGGATCGCTGTACGGAGATCTGTCGGAGGACCTGCCGCGTCGCCTCTAACGGGTATTTTCGTTAGTTCGTCGGGGGTCAGGTCCAGGTGGTGCGGTCGTTGGGGTAGAGGCCGCAGGCCGTGAGAACATGCCCCGCGCCGGGGCCGGCCGATGGGCATATTCGGGTCATGCCCGGTCCCGGGCGCGAAGACTGGGCATGTCCTCCTGGGGAAGTGGCCCGAGGCCCCGGCGGAGCCACTGCACGTGCCCCCGGATCAGGACATGCCCCGCGCGGGGGCCGGCGAATGGGCATATTCGGGTTATGCCCGGTCCCGGGCGCGAAGACTGGGCATGCCCGGTCCCGGGCGCGAAAACTGGGCATGTCCTCCCGGGCCCGAAGACTGGGCCTCAACCCCCGACGAGTTACAGAAAATGACCGCTAGCGATTCAGTCCGAAGCAGCTTCTTCCGCGGCTTCGCCCCGTTCCACGATGTCACCAGTCTTAAACAGGATGCCGTTGGCTGTTTCGCGCCACTTCGGCGTGCGTCGCAGCAGGAACTCGAGCTCCATGCTGAAGTGTTTGAACTCCTCACCCAGGGAGTCCTCCATGATGGCGCGCGCTTCGGCATCAGGCTCAACCGAGATTCGCTGCACGTACCAGCCGATCGCCTCGGCTTCTTCACTCAGCGACGCACACATCCGCGCAAAGGTGCGGGTTTCTGCAGATAGTTCCTCGGGTGGTTCGTGGTACTGGTCGGCGCCCATTCGTATCTCCTTCTCCCGGCTGTTATTGGCCTCCGCCGCCGCAGACCGTGCCGAGGGTCTGGCCGGCAGCGCTGTACTGGGCCTGAAGATCCTGGACCTTCGCGGAGTCCGGGTTGGCCTTCGCAGACTCATCAAGGTACTCGATGATGGACTTGAGCGGAGCCTTCAGCTCATCCGAGGCGGTCGCTGCGACGGGCCTGAGCCGGTTGGCGAGACGGGTCATGCCGGCCTTGTCCGAGTTGGACGTCGGGCCCGAGCCGACGGACTGGATCCGGGTGCAGGTCTCCTCGTTGCTCGTTGCCGGGGCGGCCGAGCAGCCGGCGGCGCCGAGCAGGGCCGCGGCAGCGATCAGGACGGTGAGGGTCTTTTTCATGGTGTACTCCGGGTTTCACGGGTCAGACGATAGTGGCAGTTTGTCGAGTCTACTGTGGGGGACAGCTTCTTCCGGCCCGGCGTCGCAACAATGCTGCACGCCAAGGACTGCTGGTGACTGGTCTCAAATGATGTCAACTCCGCCGAGTTCCATCTCGGCAACGGCATCGTCAAGGTCTTCGGCCACCCCCACGGTCAGGGCGCGCAGCACCGTCACCGAGTACCCGGCCTGGACGCCGTCCAGCGCGGTGGCCCTCACGCAGTGGTCGGTGGCGATCCCCACCAGCACGACGTCCTCGACGTCGTGGCTCTGCAGCCAGTCGTCGAGTCCGATCGCATCCTCGCCAGCGGCGAAGTCACTGCCGGCGAGGTCACTGCCGGCCACGTCACTGCCGGCGTCGGCCGTGCCAGCCACGTCACTGCCGGCCCCGATTCCGGAGACGGGCATGCCGCCGGGCTTACGGTCGCCGGTGGGGACGGCGTCGTCCGGGGCCAGCAGCCCCTCAAAGCCGGAGTAGGCCGCCGTGTACTGGCCCTTGCGGAAGTAGGCCTGGATGTATTCGGTGTCCAGATCCGGATGCAGCTCGGCCCCGCGGGTTCCTGCCACGCAGTGCCGCGGCCAGCTGTCCACGAAGTCCGGCTCCTCGGAGAAATGCGCACCCGGCTCGATATGCCAGTCCTGGGTGGCGACAATGTGGTCGAACTGGCCGTGGTGCGAGTCGACGTATTCGCTGATCTCTGCGGCAAGCTCCGACCCGCCACCGACCGGCAGCGAGCCTCCTTCGCAGAAATCGTTCTGCACGTCAACGATGATCAGGGCGCGGGACATTCAGTACTCCTCGTAGATGGTGGGGATGGCCGGTTCGCCGCGCTGCAGCCGGTTGACCACGGCCGGAAGCTCCCTCATGGTGTCCGCGTGGCGGCGGCGGGCGCGCACTACGCCGTCCGGTCCGGTCCAGCCGGGCAGGAGCTCGCCGTTCTTGATGAACTGCTGGAGCAGCGGACGGTCGTTGCCGTCATCTTCCGGCCGACGGCCGACGCCCACGATTTCCTGCGTTGCCGTGCCGCGTTCGTTGAGTTTGCGCAGGGCGTATTTACGTCCGCCCTTGCTGGTCTTGTTCTTGGCGGTCTTCGCCACCGGGACGAACTCGCCGGCGTCGTCCGTGCGGCTGACCAGCTTGTAGACCATGCTCGCCGTCGGGGCGCCGGAGCCGGTCACCAGCGAGGTGCCGACGCCGTAGGAGTCCACCGGGGCGGACTGCAGCGCCGCGATGGCGAACTCGTCCAGGTCCGAGGTGACGATGATCCGGGTGCGTTCATTGCCGAGTTCGTCGAGGAGTTGGCGGACCCATTGCGCCTGCGCCACGAGGTCCCCGGAGTCCAGGCGCACCGCGCCGAGTTTGTCCCCGGCGAGTTCGACGGCGCTGCGGACGGCTGCCTCGACGTCGTACGTGTCCACGAGAAGGGCGGTGCCGGCTCCCATCGAGGCGATCTGTGCCTCGAAGGCCTCGCGTTCGGTGTCGTGCAGGAGGGTGAAGGAGTGCGCGGCCGTGCCCACCGTCTTGAGCCCGAAGCGCAGGCCGGCCGCCAGGTTGGAGGTGCTGTCGAAGCCGGCGATGATGGCGGCACGGGCGGCCGCGACGGCGGACTCTTCCTGGGTCCGGCGCGAGCCCATTTCCACGCAGGGCCGGCTGCCGGCCGCGGTGATCATGCGCGAGGCCGCGGAGGCGATGGCGCTGTCGTGGTTGAGGATCGAGAGGACGTACGTCTCGAGGATGCAGGCCTCGGCGAAGGTGGATTCGACAATGAGGATGGGGGAGTTGGGGAAGTACGCCTCGCCCTCCGCGTAGCCCCAGATATCGCCCGAGAAGGAAAAGCCTGCCAGATACTCCAGGGTCCGCTCGTTGACCACCTTGGTACGGCGCAGGAAGTCGATCTCGGCGTCGCCGAAACGGAAGTCCGCGATGCCCTCCAGCAGGCGGCCGGTGCCGGCGACAATCCCGTAGCGCCGGCCGTCCGGCAGGCGCCGGGCGAAGGCCTCGAACACTGACTTGCGGTGGGCGGCGCCGGAATGCAGCGCGGCCTGCAGCATGGTCAGCTCGTAATGGTCGGTGTACAGGGACGTGCGGGGACGGTCCCGGCCAGCTGAGGTACTCACAAATTCACTCTAGTGCGCATCCCCATAGAATGGACAGATGACCCTTAGCGTTGCGCTCGGCCCTGATACAGAGGCGGGCACCAAGACCGGAACAGCGGCGTCCACCGACGTCCTGACCGCCCCAGACATCCCCTGGAACCTCGTGATCTGGAACGATCCGGTAAATCTGATGAGCTATGTGAGCTACGTCTTCCGCAGCTATTTCGGCTATTCGGAGTCCAAGGCCAACAAGCTCATGATGGAGGTCCATAAGAAGGGCCGCTCAATCGTGGCGCACGGCAGCAAGGAACAGGTGGAGCAGCACGCGGTCGCCATGCACGGCTACGGGCTCTGGGCCACGGTGGAAAAGGCGACCGGCGGCGGCGACGGCACAGGATCAGGCAGGGGCAAAGGAAAACGTGGCTAAGGCATTCACCTACGGGCTCAAGGGCATCACCGGCTACCTGGAGCCGGCCGAACGGGAACTGCTGCGCAGCCTCTTCGACGACGTCATCTCCATGCTGGAGCCGGAAGAGCGCGCCAACCAGGACCCCCTCGCCGCGCTGGTGGGGCTGGACACCGAGGCCCGCGAACCCTCGGACCGCGCCCTGAAGCGGCTGCTTCCCAACGTCATGAAGAACGACGACGACGCCTCCCTCGAGTTCCGCCGGTACACCGAGCGCTCGCTGCGGGAGAACAAGATCGGCGCCCTGAAGGCCGCGGCCCTGGGCCTGGACAAGGACGAACTGCTCCTCACCCCGGCCGATGCCCGGCACTGGTCCACGGCGCTCAACGACGTCCGGCTGGTGCTGGCCGAACGCCTCGACATCCGCGACGACGCGGACGCGGAGCATGTCCACCTCATGCAGGACTGGTCGCAGGCCGAAGACGTGGAAAGCTACCTGGCCCTCGTCTACAACTTCACCACCTGGCTGCAGGAGTCCCTGGTCCAGGCCATGCTGCAGTCGATCGAACCGCGCGGCTGAACGGGCGCGTTTGCGCACGTCCTGTGACTCACTAGACATGAGTCGCACGCCACAATGTGATGGCCGCACCCCCGGCTAAGCCCTATCCTCGAATAATCATGACAACAGCTTCGAACATTGATCCGGCAGCGGAAGCTGTTGCGGACTCCCGGGTGAGCAGCACCGCAACCAGCCAGCTGGGATCGCGGCCCATCGGGGTGTTCGATTCAGGCGTCGGCGGCCTCACCGTTGCCCGCTCCATCATCGACCAGCTGCCGAACGAATCCATCCTGTACGTCGGAGACACCGCCCATGGCCCTTACGGACCGCTCCCCATCGCCGAGGTGCGTGCCAACGCCCTGGGCGTGATGGACGAGCTGGTGGACTCCGGCGTCAAACTGCTGACTATCGCCTGCAACTCGGCCTCCGCCGCCGTGTTGCGGGACGCCCGCGAACGCTACACCGCCCGGTACGGGATCCCCGTGATCGAGGTGATCCAGCCGGCTGTACGGCGCGCCGTCGCGGCCACCCGCAGCGGCCGCGTCGGCGTGATCGGCACCTCGGCCACGGTCGGATCCCGCGCCTACGAGGACACCTTCGCGGCCGCCCCGGACCTGCAGATCACCTCCGTGGCCTGCCCGGCGTTCGTGCCCTACGTGGAGGCAGGCATCACCACGGGGCCGGAGCTGCTCGCCGTCGCCCGCGAATACCTCGCACCGCTCACGGCCGCCGGAGTGGACACCGTGGTGCTTGGCTGCACGCACTATCCGCTGCTCACCGGCGTCATCTCTTTCGTCTTGGGGGAGGACGTCACCCTGGTCTCAAGCGCCGAGGAAACTGCCAAGGACGTCTACCGTGCACTGGCGTCCCGCGGGCTGGAGCGGACCGATGCCACGGCCCCGTCCCACACCTTCATCGCCACCGGGGACGCCGCGCAGTTTGAGCACCTCGCCCGGCGCTTCCTGGGCCCGGAAGTCCTCAGCGTCCGGCACGTGGACCATGTCGCGGCGCAGTACCCCACCGGAAGCCTAGCCAGGATCACCCCGGAAATGATCGCCGCCGCGCAGGCCGGCGCGGGCCGGCCGCGGATCTCCAACTTCGTGGCGCCGTCTTCCCTGCGGGGGCCAGGCCTGTGAAGCTGACCATCGTTGGCTGTACCGGATCCTTTCCGGGCCCCGGCTCGCCGGCGTCGTGCTACCTGCTCACCGCCAATGACGGCGAGCGGAACTGGAAGATCGTCCTGGACCTCGGCAGCGGCGCGCTCGGCGCCATCCAGCGGTACACGGACCTCGAGGACATCGACGCGATCTTCCTCACCCACCTGCACCCGGACCACTGCATGGACCTGTGCGGGCTGCACGTTGCGGTGCGCTGGAAGCCGGGCGGCTGGGGTCGGGGCCGGATCCCGGTCTGGGGACCGGCAGCGACAGCGGACCGGATGGCTACCGCCTACGGCCTGGAGCTGGACCCGGGCATGCACGAGGAGTTCGATTTCAGCAACTGGGCCGAGCGCACGCCCGTCAGGATGGGGCCGTTCACCGTCACGCCCTACGCGGTGAACCACCCAGTCCAGGAGGCGTATGCGCTCCGTGTCGAGGTCACCGAGCCGGGCAAGGACGGCACCGCGGTCAGCCGTGTGTTGAGCTACTCAGGGGATACGGACTCCTGCAGCGGGCTTGAGGACGCAGCGCGGGACGCCGACCTGTTCCTGTGCGAAGCAGCCTTCGAGGAGGGCCGCGACGACGGCATCAAGGACGTCCACCTGACCGGCAAACGCGCCGGGGAAGCGGCCAAGGCCGCCGGTGCCCGCCGCCTGCTCCTGACCCACATTCCGGTCTGGACGTCCGCGAGCACTGTCATGGCGGAGGCCAGGCCGGTGTTCGGCGAAGACGTGGCCGTCGCCGTCGCGGGCGTGCACTACACGGTCTGAGCCGCCATCCGGCCCGCCGCGCTTCCTCGGCAGGGCCCCACAGCACCCTCCCTCACTTTTTGCAGGAAAACCACCGGTCCTCCCGCACATTTGGCAGGAAACACTCAAACGCTCCCTCACGCGATGTGCGGGAGCGTCCGTCATCGGGCAGCAGGATCTGCGGCAGCGTCGGGTGAAACCGTGCGGGATCGGAGGGAGCGTCCGTCATCATGCAGCAGGATCTGCGGCAGCGTCGGGTGAAAACGTGCGGTATCTGCGGCAGCGTCGGGTGAAACCGTGCGGGATCGGAGGGAGCGGCGGGTGGGTCAGAGCAGGCGGCGATCGGGCTTGCGCACCGCAGGCGCGCCGGGGCCCCGCGCTAAGTCGATAAGCTAAAGGCATGACTTCCGAAGCCCTTGTTACCCCCGTCATCCGCGCCGATGGCCGCACCCCCGACCAACTCCGGCCGATCAGCATCACCCGCGGCTGGTCCAAGCAGGCCGAAGGCTCCGCCCTGATCGAATTCGGCAACACCCGGGTGCTGTGCACGGCTTCCCTGACCCAAGGCGTCCCGCGCTGGCTCAAGGGCGAGGGCCGCGGCTGGGTCACTGCCGAGTACGCCATGCTGCCCCGCGCCACCAACACCCGCTCGGACCGCGAGTCGGTCAAGGGCAAGATCGGTGGCCGCACCCACGAGATCTCCCGGCTGATCGGACGCTCGCTGCGCTCCATCATCGACACCAAGGCCCTGGGCGAGATCACGATCGTGCTGGACTGTGATGTCTTGCAGGCCGACGGCGGCACCCGCACCGCCGCCATCACCGGCGCGTACGTGGCCCTCGCGGAGGCCATCCGCTTTGCCCGCGAGAACAAGATGCTCGCCCGCAACGCCGAGCCCCTGATCGACACCATCGCCGCCGTCTCCGTCGGCATCATCGACGGCATCCCGATGCTGGACCTGCCGTACGTCGAGGACGTCCGGGCCGAGACCGACATGAACGTCGTGGTCACCGGCTCCGGCAAGTTCGTGGAGGTCCAGGGCACCGCCGAAGGTGCCCCGTTCGACCGCGACGAGCTGAACAAGCTGCTGGACCTGGCCCTGCTGGGCACCGAACAGCTCGCCGCCATCCAGCGCGAAACGCTGGCGGAAGCCCCGTGACAGCAAGTCCTGACCAACCGGGGCCGGCACCGGTTCTGGTGCTGGCCACGCACAACAAGGGCAAGCTGCGTGAGCTCCGCGAACTGCTGCGCGGCCAGGTGCCCGGGCTCGACGTCGACACCCAGGTGGTGGATGCCGGCGCCGTCGGAGCCCCCGACGTCGCCGAGACCGGCGTGACCTTCGCCGAAAACTCGCTGCTGAAGGCCCGTGCCGTGGCGCAGGCCACCGGGCTGGTCGCGATCGCCGACGACTCCGGGCTCGCCGTGGACGTGCTCGGCGGCGCACCGGGCATCTTCTCGGCCCGCTGGTCCGGCCGGCACGGGGACGACGCCGCCAACCTGCGGCTGCTGCTCGCCCAGCTGGCCGATGTGCCGGACGAGTACCGGGGCGCCGCGTTCGTCTGCGCTGCGGCGCTGGCCGTCCCCGGATCCTCCCCGGAGGAGGTCCGCGAGGTGGTGGAGTACGGGCAGCTGGAAGGGACGCTGCTGCGCGAGCCCCGGGGTGCCGGCGGGTTCGGTTATGATCCGGTGCTCCAGCCGAGCGGCCTGGACCGCAGCTGCGCGGAACTGAGCCCCGAGGAGAAGAACGCCATCAGCCACCGCGGCCAGGCCTTCCGGGCGCTGCTCCCGGCGATCGTGGAGGCGCTGGCCGGTAAGTAGCCTGGCCACGGCTCAGCGATCATTGGTTCAACTCAGTGATCGTTGGCTAAAACAGCGTTCATTGGTTAAACACGGAAGGCGCCCCCTCGGTGAGGGCGCCTTCCGTGTCTAAGGACGTGGCTTACGGGGTGTTGCGTTCGTCTTCGGGCTCGTGCTCTTCGACGAACTCTTCCACGGGATCCGTGCCGTACTTCTCGGCTTGGCGCTTGGCGATGAAGCCGCGGATCACTTCGATGCCGATCGGGATGACCGAGACCAGCACAATGAGGATGAAAATGATGTCCAGGTTCTCCCGGACCCACGGCACCTTGTCGCCGAGCAGGTAGCCCAGCAGGGTGACGCCGCCGCCCCAGAGCACTGCTCCGATGGCGTTGAAGAGGAAGAACTTGCGCTTGTCCATCTGGGCCACGCCCACGATCACCGGGACGAAGGTCCGGATGATGGGGACGAAGCGGGCCAGGATGAGGGCCTTGCCGCCGTGCTTTTCAAAGAAGGCGTGGGCGCTTTCCACGTTCTCGCGCTTGAACAGCTTGGAATCTGGCTTGTTGAAGATGGCCGGCCCGGCCTTTGAACCGATCAGGTAGCCGGCCTGGTTGCCGATGATTGCGGACACGATGATCAGGGCCGCGAAGGCCCAGATGTTGAATTTGATCGTGTCTGTCGCGACCAGGAGTCCGGCCGTGAACAGCATCGAGTCGCCCGGCAGGAAAAAGCCGACGAGCAGGCCCGTTTCGGCGAAGATGATGCCGCAGACCAGCAGCACAACCCAGGGCGCGAGGGCCGGATCAGCCAGAAAGACCTGCGGGTTGAGCCAGTCGGGAAGGAGCGAGGAAAGGTGTGGCTGCACCGGGCCGGCCCCGCCGATCGTGGACACGGCAAAGTCGCTGATAGCTAAAAGGTTCACCCGTTAAGGGTACTTGACGGCCGGCGTCGGGCGTTGCGCCGGCGTTCTCCAGAGGCACCGGCGGCCGGGGCGACGGACCCGCCGTCGATGCGCGCGGGAGGGCCGGCGGGCGGTAAAGTCGAGGCGTGGGTTTGGACTTTACGGCGATCGACTTTGAGACCGCGAACGGCTTCCGCGGTTCACCGTGCGCCGTTGGCCTCAGCAAAGTCCGCGGCGGCGTGGTGGTCGAGGAAGCGTCCTGGCTGATGCGGCCGCCGGAAAACCACGACCGCTTCGACCACCACAACGTCCGGATCCACGGCATCCGTCCGGAGCAGGTGGCCGGGCTTCCGCGCTTCGGCGAGCTGTTCCCGGAGATCGGCGCCTTCATCGGCGGCGACGTGCTCGCGGCCCACAACGCCGCCTTCGATCTCGGCGTGATCCGCTCCGGCCTGGAAGTCTCCGGGATGCCGGGCCCCGCCTACGATTACGTCTGCACCGTGATGCTGTCCCGGCGTTGCTACTCGCTGGTGTCCAACTCCCTGCCCTACGCGGCCGAGGAAGCCGGCGTCCCGCTGGTGAACCACCACGACGCCGCCGAGGATGCCCGCGCCTGCGCCGGCATCCTGATTGACATCGCCGCCCGGAACGGCGCCGGGAGCATCGCGGAACTCTACCTCTCCCTGGGCCTGACCGTGTCCCGCCAGCCGGCCTTCGATCCGCTGCGCGACCCGCTGTCCAAGGCCAGCCAGTCGGCCCTCGAGGCGCTCGCCGCCGGACCGGGCCTGGCCCCCGCGGTCCGGGCGTTCCAGCCCGGCTGGCCCGAGGAAGGCGCCAACCCGCTCCCGAACGCCGACGCCGAGCACGGCCACCCGCTGTTCGGCCAGACCGTGGTGTTCACCGGTGAACTGGCCATTCCCCGCCCCGAGGCCAAGGTCCGCTCCGCCGAGTTGGGCGCCAGGCCCGAAAGCCGCGTCACCGCCCGCACCACCGTCCTGGTGGTGGGTGACGGCTTCGTGGCCGCCGACCTGCGCTCCGGACGGATCACCGGCAAGGCCCGGCGGGTCCTGGAACTGCACGAGCGGGGCCAGCGGATCGAAGTCCTCTCCGAAGGTGAATTCCTGCAGATGGTCGGAGGCCACGTGGCCCCGGTGACGATCGCCTGAAGCCGCGGTCGAGGATGGCGGGATGGGTCATACGGCGCAACAAACATTTCCCCCGGGTCCACCCGCTCCTAGCCTTGGGTGATGAGCGAACTGATCGACTGGCGGACGGTGTTCGCGTTCCCCAATCCCGTCAACGAGTACTCCGCGCGCATCACGGCCGCACTCGTTGTGCTGCTCTCCGTGGTGACCCTGCTGACCGGCTTCGGCTGGGGACTGGCAGTGATCGCCGTCGGCTTCTGGCTGCGCCTGGGGTTCGGCCCGCGGATCTCGCCGTTCGGGATCCTCTCCGTCAAGGTCCTGACGCCGTTGCTGGGGAAGACCCGGCTGGTTCCCGGGCCGCCGAAGCGCTTCGCGCAGGGCATCGGTGCGGCTATGTCCACCGCGGCCGCCATCCTGCTGGCCGCCGGACTGGCGCCGGCCGCCTGGATCCTGCTGGGCCTCCTGATTGTGGCCGCGTCCCTGGAGGCTTTCGCCGGTTTCTGCCTCGGCTGCGCCATCTTCGGCTTCCTGCAGCGCCGCGGCCTGATCCCCGATGGCGTGTGCGAGGCCTGCAACAACATCTCGCTCCGCGCTTAGATACATCAACCACAGACGCCGCGGGCATCAAACCGCGTGCATCAAGCCGGTTTGGACAACCGGCGCCGGGTCAGGGGCCGGTGACCGCTGCCAGCCGCGAGGCCATGCCCCGAATGACGTCCGGGGCTTCCAATGCCTCAAGCCACGCTTCCGGCAGACACTCCTCGCCGTAGAACGTGCCCAGGATGTTTCCGGCAATAGAGGCCGTCGAATCGCTGTCCCCGCTGTGGTTCACCGCGAGGGCGATCGCCGCGCGGAAGTGGGCCTCCGGGCGGCCGGCGGCCGCCGCCGTCGGGTCCGGCTCGCTTTGATAAGGCTCGCTTTGATAAGGCTCGGTGGGATCCGGTGCGGTGGCGAGCACCGCGTAGAGTGCGACGGCGAGTGCCTCCTCTGCCACCCAGCCTTCACCGAGTTCCCGGACCAGTTCCTCGGGGTCCAGGAGTTCCCTGGCCTCGCCCAGGTGCAAGGCCGCTTCGAGCCGGGCGATGAGGTCCGGATCAGGCTCTTCACCCTTGCGCAGGTGACCTGCGTCCAGCTGTCCCAGCGCGAAGTCTGCGGCCTCGCGGAGGCCGTTGCCCGCCGTCAGGGCATGGATGACCAGGCTGAAAACGCCGGCGCTCTGCCGCGCCGCGGGGTGCCCATGGGTCAACGAGGCGGCATCGGCACTGAGCTTGTAGACGGCTTCGGCGGCGATGTAGGGGACCAGGCCGAACGGTGCCGAGCGCATCACCGTGCCGCAGCCTTTGGACTCCGGATTGACCGGCCGGTAGAACGTTCCCATCTCACCGGTGGCCAGACCGCTCAGGCACGCGTTGCCGGGGGCGCGGCGGTGCTTGAGGACCTCGTGCGAATCGATCCAGCGGGGAGGCTGGAACGGGGCCGCTTCCGGAACCGGGACGCCCTGGGTGCCGAGCCAACGCAGGTAGGCGAGCCACAGGCAGGCATTGGTGTCTGCGCCCACGCCCGAGTTCGCCCATTCCAGTGCCTCCAGCAGCCCGTCCACGGTGTAGAGCGTGAGCTGGGTGTCGTCGGAGAAGTGGCTGCCGCCGTCGAGCGCTGAAAAGTCCTGCAGCCCCTCGGGGCCGAACTTCGCCCGGATCGCGGAGATGTCGTCGAACTCGACGGCGTAGCCGAGTGAATCACCCAGGGCGCCGCCCAGCAGACAGCCGTGGATGCGGGATTCGTGGGTCGGGGCGGGTGGCGGCGCGGGGGCCGCTGCGGGGGTGGTGCGGGGCTCGTTGCTCATGGCTTCCAATTTTACCCGCCCGGTAGGGTGCTGTTGAGGACAGGCCGGGCGCCGGCACACCCGGACAACGTCCAGACTCCGCTGGCAGACTGGCTCGCAGACCATACTCCCGGACGTCGGCTTGCCGCGCGCCGGGCGGCGTGCGGGCTGCAGGCCCGCAGACCGCACCGCAGACCCCAAGCGAAGGACTTCCTGGACATGAGCACGCCCGCGTCAGCCCCCGGGACGGCCGCCCGGCCGTCCGCCGCCCTTGACGATCCACAGCCGCCCGGACTCCTGGCCCGGGTGTCCGCCGAGGCCTTCGGGACCTTGTTCGTGGTGGTTGCCGGCCTGGGCGTTCCGCTGTTCACCATTCCGCAGTCGAACCCGCTCTCCGCCTCCCTGGCCGCGGGCCTGGCCCTCACCGCGTCGATGCTGGCCTTCGGCTACCTCTCCGGCGGCCACTTCAACCCCGCCGTCACGGTGGGGAACGCCATCGCCGGCCGTATCCGCCTCACGGACGCAGCGGCCTATCTGGGCGGCCAGCTGCTCGGCGCGCTGCTCGGTGTAGTCACGCTCTTCGGCATCCTGCGCACCATCCCCACGATCAGCGACACCCGGGCCGCGTTTGACACCGTCACCGCGGGGTTCGGTGGGCACTCCGTCATCCAGGCCCCGATGGCCGGCGCCCTGCTGGTGGAGGTCCTCGGCGCCGCCCTGCTGGTGGCGGTCTACCTCGGCACCGCCTCGGGGCGGAACCCGTCCCGGGCAGCGGCACCGTTCGCCGTCGGCCTGACCATGGCCGTACTGCTGCAACTCGGCCAGGCAATCGGCAACACCCCCTTCAATCCGGCCCGCGCCACCGCCTCGGCGATCTTCAGCAACGCGGACGCACTCGGCCAGCTGTGGCTGTTCTGGGCGGCTCCGCTGGTGGGCGCGGTCCTCGCGGGACTGGTTTTCCGCGGCTTCGCGCAGGCCAGACCCGCCACGGCCTCGGTGCCGGACGCAGCACCGGAGCCGGAAATCGACGACGACGAGCCGGACACCGGGGACGCCGGCATCACTGAGCCGGCCGGCACGGCCGGGGTGGGGACCGCGGACGTGGAGGGCGGCAGCGACGACGCGCGTGACTTCTTCGACGGCAAGCGCGGAAATCGCGGCAAGGCCGGCGGGTAGTCCCCATCCTGAGCGGTGGCACAATAGCGGTGGCACAATACTGTCGGTGGCAGCCGATACCGTAGGACCATGCGGTTATTGCACACCTCGGACTGGCATTTGGGCCGGTCGTTCCATGGCGTCGGGATGCTTGACGCCCAGCGCGCGTTCATCGACCAGCTCGTCACCTTCGTGCGGGATGAATCGGTCGACGTCGTCCTCATCGCCGGCGACGTGTACGACCGCGCCCTGCCCGGGGTGGACGTGGTCGGCCTGCTCGACGACGCCCTCGTGCGCCTGACCGGTACCGGCGCCCAGGTGGTGCTGACCAGCGGCAACCACGATTCGGCCATCAGGCTCGGGTTCGCCTCCAGGCTGCTGGAACGCGGCGGAGTGCACTTGCGCACGCGCCTGGCCGAGCTGGACAAACCCGTGCTGTTCCCGCTCGACGGCGCCAGCGACGCTACGGGGCCCGTGCTGGCTATCTACGGCATTCCCTGGCTGGAGCCACGGCTCGTGGCCGGACAATTGGGGGTCGAGACCGCCAGCCACTTCGAGGTGACGCGGGCCGCCACCGCCCGCATCCGGGCCGATATTACAGCCCGGGCCGGGACCCGGACCGTCCATTCCGTGGTCCTGGCGCACACCTTCGCGAGCGGCGGCATCAGCTCGGACAGCGAGCGGGACCTGAGCATCGGCGGAGTCGGCGCCGTCCCGCTGGATCTCTTCGACGGCTTCGGCTACACGGCGCTGGGCCACCTGCACGGCCGGCAGGAACTGTCCTCCGCCGTGCGTTACTCCGGGTCGCCGCTCGCCTACTCCTTCTCCGAGGCCAAGCACAGGAAGGGCAGCTGGCTCGTGGAGGTGGACGCCGCCGGAATCGGCGAAGCCCGCGAAGTGCTCTGGGAAGCACCCCGGGCCCTGGCGGTGTTGCGCGGCAAACTGGACGAGCTCCTCTCCGCCGAAGGCCTCGCCTGGGCCCAAACCGCTTACTGCCAGATCACCCTGACCGACGCGCAGCGTCCGGCGCAGGCCATGGAACGGCTGCGTGCCCGCTTCCCCGACACCCTGGTGCTGGGGTTCGACCCGGAAGGAGCCGGCGCCGCCGCCAGGACCAGCTACAGCAGCCGGCTCGCTGAGGCCGACGACGACCTGTCCATCTGCTGCGGCTTCCTCGAGCACGTCCGCGGCCGTGGCGCCGACGACGCCGAATCCGCCGTCCTCGCCGAAGCCCTGGAAGCCGTGCGCCTGGAAGGAACATCGCTGTGAGGATCCACCGACTCGAAATCTCCGCCTTCGGCCCGTTCGCCGGCACCGAACACATCGATTTCGACCGCCTCAGCACGCACGGGCTGTTCCTCCTGAACGGGCCCACCGGCGCCGGAAAGACCAGTGTCCTGGACGCCATCTGCTTCGCGCTTTACGGCTCGGTGCCCGGCGCCCGCCAGGACGGCAAACGGCTGCGCAGCGACCACGCCGAGGCCGCCGCGGAGCCCCGCGTCACGTGTGAGTTCTCCGCCCGCGGCCGGCACTTCGAAGTCTCCCGCTCGCCCGCCTGGGACAAACCCAGCGCCCGGGGCAAAAGCGGGTTCACCGTGCAGCAGGCCAACACGCTGCTGCGCGAACGGGTCGACGGCGAATGGATCGAAAAGTCCGGCCGCAACGACGAGGCCGGCGCCGAGATCGCGGACATTCTGGGGATGAAGCGGGAACAGTTCACCCGGGTGGTCATGCTGCCGCAGGGCGACTTCGCGGCCTTTCTCCGGTCCAAGCCGACGGACCGCCTTGAGCTGCTCCAGAGCCTGTTCGGTACCCAACGCTTCGAGTCCGTGGAGCAGGAACTGGCACGGCAGGCGAAGGCCGCCGGCGTCGAGGTTGCCGGTCTCAACAGCAAGCTGGAACTGCTGCTTGCCCAGGCCGAGGCGGAGACGGCGGCCCTCGAGCTCTGCACCGCGGAGGCACCGGACCGGGCCGATCCCGACGAGTTCCTGGCCTGGCTCGAGGCCAATGCCGCCTCAGCGGCGGCTGAGCGCCAGACGGCCGCCGCGGAGGCCGAGCGGCTGCGCGTCGAACACGCGGCCCAGCTGGACGCCGCCACCGCTCGCGCCGCCCGCCACGCGAAACTCGCCGCCGCAGAACGCCGCCGGGCCGAAGCAGCGTCCGCCGCCCCGCTGCTGACGGTCAAGATCGAGAAGCTGGGCCTGCACCGCAAGGCGGAAGTGCTCGGCGGACAGCTGCAGGCCGTGGACAGTGCCGAAGCGGCCGAGGAGCTCGCAGCCGCGGCCATGACCGGTGCGGCAGAAGAACTGCGCACCGCGGCGCTCACCGACCCCGAGTTGTCCTCCCTCCGGGGCGGAGCCACGGACAATCCCCCGGGTGCCGGCGGTACCCCCGGCCGCGGTCTCAGCGGCAGTCCCGCCGTCGGGCTCACCGTCGGGCTCATCGACAGTACAGGCCTCCGGACCTCCCTTGCGGGTCTCCGGTCTGTCCGGGCGGTGCTGGAGGAACGGTTGCCCGACGAAGGCAGGCTTGCCGGGCTGAAGACTCGCACCACCCAGCTGCGCATGACGCTGCAGCAACTGGAAGCAGGACGCCGCGCCGGCGCTTTGGCTCTGCAGACGCTCCGGGCTGAATCCGACGCCCTGCTCGTCGGACTGCGCCCACTCGAAGAGCTCGCGGCAGAACTCCAAGTGCGCAGCAAGGAAGCCGCCGCCGCCGAGGAACTTGTCATCATGGTCGGGCGCTACGCCGCCGCCCTGGCTGCCTGCGGCGCGGTCACGGAACGCCACCGCCTCGCGCGGGACGAGCACCAGGACCGGCGCCAGCGCTGGCTTGATCTCCGTGAGGAACGGCTTGCCAACGCCGCCGCCGAGCTCGCGTCCCAGCTGCAGCCCGGCATCCCCTGCGCAGTCTGCGGCAGCCCCGAACACCCGGCTCCCGCCCCGGCCGCAGCCTCCGCCCTGGCCGTCGCCGAAGCGGAGCAGGCGGCGCAGGACGCGTGCGAGGCCGCGGAAACAACCCTGGCCGCGCTCGAACGCGAACTGGCCGACGCCCAGCAGGAAGTTGCCGTACTGGCGGCCCAGGGTGGCAACACGGCGCCCGAGGACGCCCGGGTCGAGGCGGCGCTGGCAGCGGAACGCGCGGCCGCGGCAGGACGGGCGGCACAGGAGCTTTCAACAAGCCGGGCCCGGCAGGCGGAGCTCGAAGAAGAAATCACCGCCGCCGAATCGGCACTGGTGGCCGCCGCGTCCGGGACGGCCCAGACGGAATCCATGATCGCCGAAGTCCAAGAACAGGCGAATGCCCTCGAACTCGCGCTCGGTGAACGCCGTGCCGGGCATGCCACCCTGGGCGGGCGCATCACCGCGCTCAAGGGGACCGCGGCCATCCTTGAACGGGCGGAGGAGGGGCGGACCAGGCTGGAACAGGCCGAGACCCGCACCGGGGAGGCCCGGACACAGCTGGAGCAGGCACTGCCGTCGTCCGGTTTCGAGTCCGCGGAGGCGGCCCGGGCCGTCATGCTCCCTGCGGGCGATGCCGCAGGCCTCGAAGCCTCCGTCCGGGCGACCCAGGACGAGGCTGCCCGGATCGAGGAACTCTTCGCCGGCGAGGAACTGGCGCTCGCCGTCCGTGAGCTGGAATCCGACGGCCCCCTCGGGGACGAGTTCCTGGCAGAGCTCCGCTCCGGCGCAGCCACCGCGGAAATCGCTGCACGGCAGGCAATTCTCGCCTCGGGTCTCGCGGAGAAATCCCTGCAGACGGTGGGGCGGATTGCGGCCGCCTATGCGGAGCTTGCCGCCGCCGGCCGGGAGCCGCGGGAGCGGGCGGCACTGCTGAACGCCGTCGCCGACGCGGCCCGCGGTGCGGGGGACAACAACTACAAGATGAGCCTGAACAGCTATGTGCTCGCGGCCCGGCTCGAACAGGTGGCTGTCGCCGCCTCGGAACGGCTGATCGGCATGAGCGATGGCCGTTACACCCTGCAGCACACGGACGCCAGGGCAGCCCGGGGGGCCAAATCCGGGCTTGGCCTGGAGGTCGTGGACCAGTGGACGGGGCAGCGCCGCGACACTGCGACGCTCTCCGGAGGCGAGTCGTTCATGGCCTCGCTCGCGCTGGCGCTCGGGCTGGCGGACGTGGTGCAGCAGGAGTCCGGCGGCGTGGACATCGAGACCCTCTTCGTGGACGAGGGCTTCGGCAGCCTCGACGAACAGGCCCTGGAACAGGTGATGGACGCCCTCGAAGGGCTCCGGGACGGCGGCCGGGTGGTCGGGCTGGTGAGTCACGTGGCGGAGATGAAGCAGCGCATCAGCACCCAGCTGCAGGTGGTCAAGCAACGCAACGGCTCCACCCTCCACATCTCCGACGACGCCCAGCTCTGATGACTTCCCAGCTCTTAGGACCGCCCAGCTCTTAGCTTAGGACCGCCGGCTCGGCTATAATCGGAGGGTTACCGGGTCGCGCGCATCGGGAGGAGGGACGATGCGCATCATTGAACGAACCCGGAATCATGAACCCTTCAACGTCTCCCTTGGCGCCCGCTTCCACACCGCCCGCTCCCGAAGCCTCCCATGACCCTGAGCCCGCGCCTGAGTCAACGCCCCGCACCGGCCGCTTCGCCCGGCTCCCGCTGCTGGCAGGCCGCAGCTTCATCCCGCTGGGACTCTTTGCCCGGCTTCCCCTCGCCATGCTGACCGTCGGGGCCCTCACCCTGGTCACGGCCGTGACCGGTTCCTATGCCGTCGGAGGAGCAGCAGCCGGCGCGGTCGGCATCGGCTCCGCGCTGGGCGCTCCCGTTCTCGGCGCGCTGGCAGACCGGCTGGGCCAGCGCCCGGTGCTGGTGTTTGCCGCGATCTTCAACACCGTCGCCGTCATCGCGCTGATCCTCGCCGCCTACCTGATCCCCGGCGGACAGGAGATGGCCACGGCCGTCCCCGTGCTTGCCGCCGCGTTCGTGGCCGGTGCCAGCTGCCCGCAGGTGGGCCCGCTGGCCCGGGTCCGCTGGATGGCCCTGACCTCCCGGGGCGGACGCGAAGCCAACTCCGCCGATCTGGACACGGCACTGTCCTACGAAAGCACCGCAGACGAACTGACCTTCGTGCTGGGCCCCGCGCTGGTGGGGATCCTCGCCAGCCTGATCGCACCCTGGCTGCCGCTGGCGCTCGCCGCCGCGCTCACGATCACCCTGGTCCCGGCGTTCGCCGTGCACCACACCCACCACGCGGTCATCCGGACGCCGGCGCGCACCCCGGCCGCTTCGGCACACGAGAAACAGCGCCGCAGCGCCATGCCGGTCCGCCAGCGGGTGGGGGGCTTCGCCGCCGTCGCCCTTCCCGTGCTGGCGA
The DNA here is from genome assembly GCF_040546335.1 of Arthrobacter sp. UYEF20. Classification (NCBI taxonomy): domain Bacteria; kingdom Bacillati; phylum Actinomycetota; class Actinomycetes; order Micrococcales; family Micrococcaceae; genus Arthrobacter; species Arthrobacter sp. UYEF20. The sequence goes on from NZ_JBEPNP010000002.1 coordinate 261,393, forward strand.
TGGTCTGCATGGGCACTTTCTTTGGCTCGACGCAGACCTCGCTGAGTTCCTTCTCCGCCAGTTTTGCCACCTCCGAACTGGCCGGGCTGCTGTTTGCGGTGATGGGCCTGAGCTCGGCCGCGACCGCGCTCTCGGTCGCCTACTGGCCCCGGCGGTTCACGGTCAATGCCCGCTGGCTGGCCTGTGCGGCGCTGATGGCCGGCCTCGCCTTGCTGTTGCTGCTGCCCTCGACGGCGCTGCCCATGGTCCTGGTGCTGCTGGTCCTGGGGTTGCCCGTGGGCCCGCTCATGGTCACCGTCTTCGCCATCGGCGGGCTGGTGGCCCCGGCCGGAAAACTTGGCACGACCATGACCGCGCTGGCCAGCGGCATCGTCGCCGGCACCGCGCTGGGATCCTCCATTGCCGGGCAGCTGGCTCAAAACCACGGCTACTCCACCGCCTTCCTCGTGCCGGTCTGCGCCGCCTCAGCGCTGTTCCTGCTGGGTGCCGCGGCCGGCGTCGTCCTCCACAGCAAGAGGACGACGCCGTCACCCCAGGCCCCCAACTAGCCAGCGGTAGTTGTCGTTCTGAGCCCTGAAAACGACAACTAATGCGAGCCAGTTGGGAGGGGGGACGGCGAACTCTTGGGCCGTCAGCCCAGCTGGCTTTCGATGCGCGCGGCGCTCGCGGTCAGGGCCGCGGCAACCTCCTCAGGGTTCTGGGATGAGCGGATGTAGACGACGGCGAGGGTTGCCGGCCGTCCGCCCGGCACCCGGATCGGCACGGCCAGCGACGATACCCCGGCTATCACCTCGTCATGGCTGGCGGCGTAGCCCCGGCGGCGGGCCTCGGCGGCCTCCGCGCGGTAGGGGACCCCGGGCGCGGCAGCGTTCCATTCCTGCTCGGAATGCGCCGACTGGATGGCGATGCCGGGGGCGCCGGCGCTGATCGGATGCCGGGAGCCGGGGTGCTGGACCACGGTGGCCCCCGTATGCCGCGGATCCACCGTGACGAGCGTGACGCAGTCCTCGTGGTCCCAGACCGCCACGAAGGCACTCATGGTCAGTGCGTTGGCGAGCTGGGTGAGTTCCGGCAGGGCCGCCGTCTGCAGGCTGCGCGAGACTCCCCGGGCCAGCACGGCAAGCCCGGGACCTGGCTGGACCCGGCCGCCGTCGTCGCGCACCAGCAGGGAGTGGTCCTCCAGGGTGCGGAGGATGCGGTAGGCCACGGAGCGGTGGACGCCCATGGCGCCGGCGAGTTCGGCGATGGTCAGCGGCTGCTGGGCCTCGGCAAGGATTTCCAGGGCGCGGATGCCGCGGGACAGCGTCTGGGACGGGGAGGCCTGGGCACTGCCGGCGTTCGGGGTCATGGGGTCCATCCTAGGGGCGGGCTTTCGCGGTGCCGGGGACGCCGTGAGCGGACCCTTGTGTTCCCGCTCACAGTGCGCTAGCGTTCTATATGGGAACTACGTGTTCAATTATAGAACAGATTCGGATTTAGAACAGACTGATGTGAGAACGCAGCCCCACGAGACCATCACCAATTGCAAGGGATCGATGATGATTGCCAAGCCCCGCGCCGAGCCTGTTGCGGCCGTCCCGGGCCGCAGCGCCGCACCCCGCGCCAATCACTTCCGCGGCAGCCTGGGACGGTTCGCCACCGGCGTCGCGATCGTGACGTTCGACGGCGTCACCAAGCGCCACGGCATCACCGTGAATGCCTTCACCTCGGTCTCCATGGACCCGCCACTGGTGCTGGTGAGCATCGCCCGCACCACCAGGGCCCACGACGAACTCGCCGGCCGGCCCTTCACGGTCAACATCCTCGGTGCCGAACAGCGCCATTTGGCGATGCACTTCGCGGGCCGTCCCGGCACCGAACCGCTCTGGGTGGAAGGCGAAACGGCCCCGCGGCTCTCGAATGTGCTTGCCTATTTCGAATGCAAGCCCTGGGCGGCGTACGACGGCGGCGACCACACCCTGTACATCGGCGAGGTGGTGGACTTCAATTACCGCAACGGCGACGCCCTGGCCTTCGCCAACAGCACCTTCACCACCATCCCGGAAAGCCAGCTGGGCATGGAAGACCTGCTCTGACGCCCCACCGCCTCAAGGCATCACCGCTATGACGACACAGCTTCAAGACAATACAGCTCAAAGACGACTGGAGACACAACAATGGGTATCCGTACCGGACAGCAGTACCTGGACAAGCTCAACGCAATGAGCCCGCATGTGGTGATCGACGGCGAGGTGGTCAGCGACAAAATCGCCGAACACCCCGCCTTCCGCAACGTCGCGCGGTCCTACGCCAAGCTCTTCGACATGCAGCATGACCCGAAGTACCAGGAGGCGCTGACGTACACGTCGCCCACCACCGGCGACCTGGTGAATGCCTCGTTCCTGGTGCCGAAGACCGTCGAGGACCTCGAGCGCCGCCGCCGCGCGATCTCCACCTGGGCGGAGTCCTCCAACGGTTTCCTGGGCCGCTCCGGCGACTACATGAACTCCTCGCTCACCGCCCTGAGCACGGCGGAAAAGTGGTTCTCCCAGGCGGACCCCAAGTTCGGCGAGAACATCCGCAAGTACTACGAGTGGGCCCGGGAAAACGACGTCCTCGCCACCCACACCCTGATCCCGCCGCAGGTCAACCGCTCGGTGTCCGGCTCCGAACAGCTCGGCGGCCAACTGTCGGCCCGGATTGTCGAGGAGCGCGAGGACGGCATCGTCATCCACGGAGCCCGGATGCTCGCCACCATCGCCCCGATTGCGGACGAACTGCTGGTCTTCCCCTCCACGGTGCTCCGCGGCACACCCGAGGATGCGCCCTACTCCTACGCCTTCGCCATCCCGAACGATGCGCCGGGCCTGCGTTACCTCTGCCGGACCTCGCTGTACAACGGCGGCAGCACCCACGACGAACCGCTCGCCTCCCGCTACGAGGAAATGGACGCCGTCGCGATCTTCGACAACGTCTTCGTCCCCAACGAGCGCATCTTCATGCTCGGCAACCCCCAGCTCTGCAACGGCTTCTACTCGGAGACCGGCGCCGGGGCGCTCATGACGCACCAGGTGGTCACCCGCACCATCGCCAAGAGCGAGTTCTTCTTGGGCCTTGCCTCCGAGCTGGCCGAGTCCATCGGCATCGACGGCTTCCAGCACATCCAGGAGGACATCGCGGAACTGATTGTCGACGTCGAAATCGGCCGGGCGCTGATCCGCGCCTCCGAGGTTGACGCCCAGCTGAACGAGGCAGGCGTCATGCTGCCGAAATGGTCCACGCTGAACGCCGCGCGCAACTGGTACCCCAAGATCGCCCAGCGCTTCCCGCAGATCATCCGCAAATTCTGCGCCTCCGGCCTCATGGCGCTGCCCGGTGAGGCGGATGTCAACAGCGAGGCCCGGGCGGACATCGAGATGTACCTGCAGGGCAAGAGCCTCACCGGACCCGAGCGCGTGCGGCTGTTCAAGCTGGCCTTCGATGCCTCGGTCTCGGGCTTCTCCGGCCGCCAGTCGCTGTACGAGTACTTCTTCTTCGGAGACCCGGTCCGGATGGCCGGTGCCATGGTGAACAGCTATGACCGCGAGCCCCTCCGGGCCCGGATCCGCGAACTGCTCACCCGCGAGGACTGACCGGCTTCGCCGTCATTTATTGGGGGCGGCGAAGGGTTTTCGAAAGTTGTGTGCTCTATCACACGTTCCGTAGTAGCATGTTGGATACTAACTGACCGTTCGATCAGTAATTCACGAGGCAGTCAGTTATTCACTTTGCACCCACCCAGGGCAGTACCTCTGCCCCCAGCAACGGAGTTTCAATGACCGCAACTTCAACCGTCGATTCCGAGACGGGCCCCAGCAGCAAGCATGAGGAACGCAAGGTCCTCGCGGGGACGCTGGTCGGGACCACCATCGAGTGGTACGACTTCTTCATCTTCGCCCAGCTCACGGCGACGTTGCTGTCGCCGCTCTTCCTGGCTCCGCTGAACGCCTCAAACCCCGGCCTGGCGCAGATCCTGTCCTTCGCCCTCATCGGCATCAGCTTCCTGTTCCGCCCGCTCGGCGCAATCGTCGCCGGCCACCTCGGTGACCGCCTCGGCCGCAAGGCCATGCTGGTCTTCACCCTCATCATGATGGGTGCCGCCACAGCGCTGATCGGCATGCTGCCGACGTACGCCCAGATCGGCGTCTGGGCTCCGATCCTGCTCATCCTGCTCCGTGTCATCCAGGGCTTCTCGGCCGGCGGCGAATGGGGCGGCGCGGCCCTGATGGCAGTGGAGCATGCCCCCAAGAGCAAGCGCGGCCTGTTCGGCGCCTACCCGCAGATCGGCGTTCCGGTCGGCATGATCCTCGCCACCGGCCTGCTGTATTTCCTCAACACCAGCATGTCCAAGGAAGACTTCGCGTCCTGGGGCTGGCGCGTGCCGTTCCTGCTCTCGATCGTGCTGATCGTGGTGGGCTACCTCATCCGCCGCGCGGTTGCCGAGAGCCCCGTCTTCAAGGAGATGGCAGCCCGCAAGGAAGAGAGCAAGGCTCCCCTCGGTGAGCTGATCCGGAAGCACAAGAAGGCAGTCCTCTACTCGACGATGATCTTCATCGGAAACAACGCTGCCGGCTACCTGCTGATCGCGTTCTTCATCTCCTACGCCACCAAGTCCCTGAAGATGCCCACCCCGCAGATCCTGCTGGCCACCACCCTGGCCTCCTTCGGCTGGCTGGTCTTCACCCTGGTAGGCGGCTGGCTCTCGGACAAGATCGGCCGGGTCAAGACCTTCCTGATCGGCTACGGCATCGTCTTCGCCTGGATGATCCCGATGTTCGCGCTCATCGACACCAAGGACATCGTGCTCTACGGCGTCGCCCTGTTCGTCCTGACCATCGGCCTGGGCCTGTCCTACGGCCCGATGTCGGCCATGTACGCCGAGATGTTCCCGGCCAACGTCCGGTACTCGGGAATCTCGATCGGCTACGCCTTCGGGGCCATCCTCGGCGGCGCCTTCGCGGCGACCATCGCCGAGGCCCTGCTGCAGAGCACCAAGTGGACCGGTTCCATCGGCATCTACATAATGATCCTCTGCGTCATCTCCGCCGTCGGCGTCCTCCTGGCCGGGGAAACCAAGGGCCGTCCGCTCGGAGTCAGCAAGCACTAAACCGCTTTTATGGCTCAGTGCCGGGGCACTTTGAGGGATTTTTCGGCGGCCGCACCGGGATTCACCGGCGCGTCCGTGTCAAAGTGCCCCCGGATGGCGCGCCCGGGCCAGTCGTGCCGGCGAGGCGACCGTCACCGCGACGACGACCATCGCGGCGGCTGCTTCGCGCACCGCGTCGAGGGCGGCCCGCATGCCCGCGCCGGTGGCCACGCCGTCGTCGGCCAGGATGAGCGTCTTGCCGCAGGCCCGGCCTGCTGGCCCGCGCGTGCCCGGGCCGGCCTACGTCCGGCGCGGCCTAGACGCCAAGGAAGCCGATCGCCCCCTGCTTGAATGCGCGGCTGGTGACGGCGTTGGTGTGGTTCCGGCCCGGCAGGACGAGCTGCTCGACCATGGCCCCGGCCTTGGCTCCCAGCGCGGCGAGCTCCGGCATGGAGGCGGCGCGCTCGTCGTTTTCCCCGGCCACCAGGAGCATCGGCATGTGCGGCACGGCTTCGGCGGGGTCGAACGGCTCGGTCTTGATCGCCTCGACCAGCGAGAGCAACGCGAAGATGTTGTTGCTGGGCAGCAGCATGGCCATCTTCAGCAGCCCTGCGGTCGATTCGTCCGCGATCGGGGTACCGTCGGCCAGGTACCGCTGCGCGGCCACCAGATCGAAGTCGGCCAGGGGATCGGCGACGTTCGGCCCGCCCAGGACCAGGCGGTGCACCAGCTCATGCTGGGTGGCACCGAATTCCCAGGCCAGCCGGGAGCCCAGGGAGTACCCGATCACATCCAGGCCGCTGCTCGGGTCGCCGTCGCGCAGGGGCCGGGCTCCGGCGTCGAACGCGATCTGGAGCAGGTCCGCGCGGATCCGGCCGGGGGCGTAGGAGTCCATGTCCTCGGGCGCGCCGCTGCGGCCGTGGCCGGGGAGGTCCACGGTGATGACCCGGCGGCCGGCGTCGAGCAGGGCCGCGATCCAGCCGGAGTCTTCCCAGTTGAGCTTCGAGGAGGAGGAAAAGCCGTGCAGCAGCAGCACCGGACGCAGCCCGGCGTCGTCCTGGGGATCGTGCACCTCCACATACAGCTGTGGGTCGGTGCCTTCGACGGTGTGGGAGTGCTGGTCGCCGGTGTGTCTGCCGCTCATGCTGTCAGTCCTCATCAAGTACGGCGCTCAGGCGGACCCGGCGCTTCGGTGCCTCTTCCTTCGGGACGGTGCCCACGATGCCGGCAGTGTTGTCCGGCACCTCAAACACAATCAGGGGCTCGCCGACATTGATCGTGTCGCCGGGCCCGCCGTAGATACGCACTACCTTACCTGCCTGCGGGCTGGGCAATTCAACCGCCGACTTGGTGGTTTCCACCTCCACGAGCGGCTGGTTGCGCTCCACCTGCTCGCCCGGGGAAACCAGCCATTCCAGCACGGTTGCCTCGATCAGGCCCTCGCCGAGATCGGGGAGCGGGAAGGAAATTTCAGCCACGTTTGTACTCCAATACTCGCTGGATGCCGAAGAGGATCCGGTCAATGTTCGGGATGTATTCGTCTTCCAGATCGCCCGAGGGGTACGGGACGTCGAAGCCGGTGATGCGCTCCACGGGCGCCCTGAGGGTGTCGAAGCAGCCCTGCGTGATCAGCTGCGCCACTTCGGCGCCGAGGCCGGAGGTCAGCGGGGCTTCGTGGACGACGACGGCGCGGCGCGTCTTGCGCACGGAGGCGGCCAGCGCGTCGGCGTCGATCGGTTTGAGCCAGCGCAGGTCCAGGACCTCGATGTCGATCCCGTCCTCGGCGGCGAGTTCGGCCACCTGCAGGCAGCGGGCCACCATGGCGCCCCACGCGACCAGTGTGAGGTGGCGTCCCTCGCGCATCACCTTGGCACCGGTGGGGGAGCCGCCGTGGTTTACCTCCACCTCGCCCTTCTGCCAGTACCGCGACTTCGGCTCCATGAAGATCACGGGGTCCGGCCGCGTGGCGGCGTACTTGAGCAGGTGGTAGGCCTCGTGCGGGTTCGACGGCGAGACCACCTTGAGCCCCGGGACATGGGCGAAGAGAGCCTCGAGGCTTTCGCCGTGGTGTTCGGGGGCGCGGATGCCGCCGAAACTGGGCACCCGCAGTGTGATGGGCATCGGCATGGTGCCCCGGCTGCGGTAGTTCATCCGGGCGATCTGGCAGACGATCTGGTTGATGGCCGGGTAGGCGAAGCCGTCGAACTGGACCTCGGGGATGGGGTGGAAGCCGGCCATCGCCAGGCCCACGGACATGCCGAGGATGCCGGATTCCGCCAGCGGGGTGTCGAAAACCCGCAGCGCGCCGTGCTTGGCCTGCAGGCCGTCGGTGATGCGGAAGACGCCGCCGAGCCGGCCGCAGTCCTCGCCGAAGATGACGGCCTTGGGGTTGTCCGCCAGCACCTCGTCGAGCGCCCGGTTCAGGGCCTGCTGCATCGACATCACGATGGTTGGGGCTGCGGGGCTTTCGGCGCTCTTGGTTGAGCTTGCGCCTTCGAGAATCGAGTTAGACATGTTCGGACTCCTCGCGCCAGTTGGCGGCCTGGGCCTGCAGGGCAGGGGTGGTTTCCTGGAAGACCAGGTCAAACATTTCGGTGCCGGGGCGCGGGCCGAGCGCCTGGATGCCGGTGCGGATCTGCTCCTCTTCGGCCTTGGCCGCGGCGAGGGCTTCGGCGAAGAACGCCTCGTCCGCAATCCCGTCCGCCAGCAGCCGCTTCCGGAAGCGTTCCAGCGGGTCCGCTCCGGCGCCGTCGCGCTCCTCATTGAGGGAGCGGTAGCGGCCCGGGTCATCGGAGGTGGAGTGCGGGCCGCGGCGGTAGGTCATGGCCTCGATGAGCACCGGGCCGTTGCCGGAGCGGGCATGCGCGAAGGCCCGGCGGGTGGCCTCGACGACGGCCTCGACGTCGTCGCCGTCGATCTGCAGCGCCGGGATCCCGTAGCCGGCCGCGCGGGCCGCGACGGAGCCGCCTGCCACCTGGCGTTTCGTGGGGACGGAGATGGCCCAGCCGTTGTTCTGGACGAAGAAGACGACGGGGGCCTTCATCACGGCGGCGAAGTTCATGGCCTCGTGGACGTCGCCCTGCGAGGAGGCGCCGTCGCCGAAGTAGGTCATGGCGACGCCGAGGGGGCCGCCGTCCTTCTTATCGAGCGTCTGGCCGTGGGCCCAGCCGACGGCGTGCGGCACCGAACCGGCCACTACCGCCTGGATCGGGGCGAGCCGGGATTCCATCGGGTCGTAGAGGCCGCCGTGCCAGGTGGCCTTGTGGGTGGACATGTAGGCCACCATGTCCACGCCCATGGTCCGGGCGACGCCCATTTCGCGGTAGGTGGGGAAGACGAAGTCGCGGGTAGTGTCCACGGCATAGCCGCTGCCCACCTGGGCCGCTTCCTGGCCGAGCTCGGGCGCGTAGCCGGGGATGATGCCCTGCCGCTGCCAGGCAATGGCGGAGATGTCGAGGTGGCGGACGGCCACCATGAGGGAGTAGAGCTCGCGGAGCTGGCCGGGGCTGAGCGGCGCGGCAGCGTCGCCGGAAGCCGCAAGCGGGAGTGTATCCATGCCTGTGACCATAGTCACCACCGCGCGGCTGGGCAATCAGCGCGGAAAATGCTGACCAGACTGCACAAGCCTGCCGGTGGAACCGCCGTCGGGCGTGACAATTTGTACAGCGTCCGTCCGTTCCCGGCTGGCCCAACTGGCTCGCAGTTGTTGTCGTTTTGAGCCTCCAAAACGGCAACTATTGCGAGTTACTTGGGTGGCGGCAGGTGCCGACGGCCCTTATCCGGTGATGCCAAGGGCTTCGTTGGTGGGGCACATGACGCCCGTCGAAGTGTTACAGCGGCTCCGTCGGCACGGTTGTTCTTGCCGGTGTCATCGCACCAGTCGATGTTGTAGGGCGTGGCGGTGACGGTCGCATCTCCGGCGGCCGTTCGGGCCGGGACCTCGAAGGTGTAGGTGAATCCGCCGGCGTCGTTCATCGGGGCAGCCGTGTTTGACGACTGCCTCGCCGGTCGCATCGGTGACGATCACCTGGATGAGGGCGTTCTCGCCGTAGCGGGGATTGCAGCCGGCGTCTGGCGCTGTGACCATGACCTTTTCGCCGGCTTTTGCGCCCGACGGTTCCACTGAGAAGGCGGGCGGGAGACAAGGCGGTTCCCCGTTCTCCGAGGATGAGGTGCATCCGGATGCAGCAGCACCTATCAGGATGGCACTGACCGCAACCATGACCGAGTATCGCAGGCTGTGGCGAACGGGATACCTGGAAGGGTGCGCCATGTCCTCAATACGGTGGGTGAGTAACGAGCGGATACTGCCGCACGAAGTTCGTCCCCATATCGTTGCCCGAGCGGCCGCCGTGAGCCAGCGCGGCTGAAATCCGATCAACGACGACACGAACATCACGGCCGTACTGGCCTTCGATAGGCCATGAGCCCCGGCTTCGCACATCTGGCAGGGTGGGCACCTGAAACCCATACCCTTGCCGCATCATCCGGGAAGGATGCGCCCAGGCGTCACGCTGGCGATCCGCGGCGCGTCGATACCCAGAAGAAAACCATCTGGTCGCGGGCGTGCTGATCAGGCGAAGCCGAAGACGGGCGGGAAGACCACCACCACGAAGGCGGCCCAGGCACCGTAGACCGGCAGGTACCGTGTCTGCCAGCGCTCGAGCGCGGTGAACGGGCGCCGCCCGCGCAGGAACCCGACGGTGAGCCAGGCCGTCCGGACCAGGTGCACCAGCAGCAGGAGGTTCAGGCCGAGCGCGGCGATCTTGTTGGGGCTGAAGCCGAATTCGGCGATGCGGGTCAGCATCGCGGTCAGCATCACCGCGTCGACCGCGAGGGCCGCGACGACGAGGAGCAGCTGCAGGGCATCGGACGGGCCGGGTGCCGCGAGCGGGTCGCGGGCGGAAATCGAGTAAAGCAGGAGGCCCAGGACGAGCACGAGGATCGCGTCCATGAGGATCAGCAGGTCGCGGTCGACGTCGACGAGGCCGCCGGCGGCCGTGAATACGGCCAGGAGAGCCAGCAGCATGGCAATCGTCAGGGGCGTGAAGACCCGCGTGAGGACGGGGGCGATGTTCTCGACGACGTTCTGCTTGGCCTCGACGAGCCACGCGGCGACGACGAGCGCCCCGGGTATGGCGAACGGCAGGATCCAGTCCTGCAGGATCGGTCTGAGGTCGGTGCCGGCGATCTGGAGGGCCGCGAACGTGAGCCCGACCAGGACGGCACCGCCCAGGGCCAGGAGCGTGTAGTAGATCGCGAGTTCGCCGGTGAACCGGACGAAGTCCATGCGCCGGCTGTCGGACCGCCACCTCCCTCCCACGTACGCCGCCCCGGCCAGCAGCCACAGGACGACGGGGGCGTGCAGCGTGGCGAGAACCTCGGTGGAACCGCCGGAGGCGAACGGATAGGCGTTGAGCACGACCGCCAGCGCGGCGAACGGGACGAGCAGCGTCGCCGCCACGCGCGCGGTGAGGCGGCGCTTCCATACGAAGTATGCGGCGAGGAAGGGGAAGACGAGCAGACCGAGGTTGCGCGCCAGCACTGCGCCGTCGTCGAGCCAGGCAAGGCCGGCCTTGGCCGCCACCCCCGCCCCAACAGCGAGCGTGAGGACGACCGCCAGCTCGCGCCACGGCGGTGCCCCAGCGTCGCCGGAGCCCTCCGGGACGAGCACGAGCTGCTTCCACAGCCGGTCGGAGTGCTCGCGGGCAAACTCGCGCGAGACGGCGTCGAGGTTGCCCAGGCGCTTGATCGCGACGAGGAAGGCCTCCTCGTCGTCGAGCCCGGTTGCCCTCCGGTCGGCGATCTGCTCGCGGAGGTGGTCCTCCAGCTCGTCGACGTCGGCGGCGGAGATCGCCTGATGCCGCTGGACATACCCGCGCCACCGGTCGATCTGGGCCTCCAGCTCCGCGTGTAGCTCCATCACGCCCACCCCTCGGCCGCGGCGGGCGGCCGTTGCGCGGCCTGCCATACCTGCCGCAGTGCGTCGGCAACGACGGTCCACTGCTCCTGCCGGTCGGCGAGCATATCCCGGCCCGCCGGCGTGATCGCGTAGTGCTTGCGCCGGCGCCCGGCCTCGGACGTGCCCCACGACGACGACACGTAGCCGAGCCGCTCGAGCCGGTGCAGCAGCGGATAGAGCATGCCGTCGGTCCACTGCATGCCCCCGCCCGACAGCTCGCTGACGCGCTTGATGATCGCGTAGCCGTACAGATCGCCCTCCGACAGGATCCCCAGCACGAGCGGGGTGGCCGAAGCGGCGACCAGGTCCTTATCGATGCGCACCGCGCCTCCTATACCTAGATCTGTAAGGTATTGGACCATAGCAGTTCTAGGTATATCAAGGGGGATTGTCAGGCTGGACGTCAGATAGCCGCCCTGGGCACGGCTGTCCCGCAGAAGGGCAAGGAAAAGCCCAGCCCCGGCACCTACTCTGACCTCGTGGCCCCGTAGGCCAGTGGGGGCACGCAACACGTCATTTCCCTCAAATGACGATTCCCAACCCCAGAGACTGGCTCCATTGCTCTTGTGACAATGAAGCCAGTCTTCAAGGCGAAGCTACAGCTTGCGGGTCAGGTCCGGGGCGGAGTCGTTCCGCCCGGCGCCGCGGGAGCGGGTGAGCCGGGCGCCGATCCAGCAGGCCGCGGCGATCCCGGCGACCAGCGCCATGGTGCTGAAGAGCTGCTTGCTGGAATCCGGGCCGCTGAAGCCGACCGCGAAGATCAGCGCCAGGAGCACGAGCCCGAAGATCGTCAGTCCGGGGAACCCCTTCATCCGCAGCGGCAGCGCGGTGCCGTCCCGGTCCGCGCGGCGCCGAAGGATCAGCTGGGACACGAGGGCCGTGCCCCAGACCACGAGGCACGTGGAGCCGACCAGCTGGAACAGCGCGGGCAGGATCTGCTCCGGGAACAGCAGTTCGAGCACGGTGGCGATGAAGCCGAAGGCCACCGAGGCGCCGACGGCCACCACGGGTACCCGGGCCTTGTTTAGCCTCGACAGGATCCGCGGCGCCTCGCCGCGTTCGGAGAGCGAGTACACCATGCGGGACGCGCCATAGAGGTTCGCATTGAGGGCCGAGAGCAGCGCGACGACGGCCACGAGCGTGATGGCGGCGCCGGCGCCGGGGATGCGGGCCACGTCGAGGACGCCCGCGAACGGGGATTTCAGCGCCTCGGAGGTGGAGGGAAGGACGGCGGCGATGACGAATACGGAGCCGATGTAGAAGACCAGGATCCGCCAGACCACCGTGCGGATGGCCTGGGCGACGCTGCGCTCCGGGTTCTCGGTCTCGGCGGCGGCCACGCTGACAATCTCGGTGCCGCCGAAGGCGAAGATCACGACAAACAATGCGGTGGCGATGCCGCCGAGGCCCGCGGGGGCAAAGTCGGAGGTGATGTTGGACAGTCCGGGGGAGGGGACGTCCGGCAGCCAGCCGAGTAGCAGGGCGGCGCCGATGGCCAGGAACACCACGATGGCGGCCACCTTGAGGATGGCGAACCAGAACTCGAACTCGCCGAAGTTCTTCACGCCGGCGAGGTTGATGGCCGTGAAGAGAACCATGAAGATCAGCGACAACGCCCAGACCGGGATGACCGGCCAGACGGTGAACAGGAGCCCGGCGGCACCGAGGGCCTCCGCGGCAATCACGACGACGAGCTGCAGCCACCAGAGCCAGCCGACGGTGGCGCCCGCGGTCGGGCCCATGGCCTTTTGCGCGTAGACCGAGAAGGCCCCGCTGTTGGGGTTAGCGGCGGCCATTTCACCGAGGGCCCACATGACGAGGATGATGAGCGTTCCGGCGACGAGGTAGGAGATGAGTACCGCCGGTCCGGCGGCCTGGATTCCTGCCCCCGAGCCGAGGAACAGGCCGGCACCGATGGCGCTGCCGAGTCCCATCATGGTGAGCTGGCGTGGCTTCATGCTGTGGCCCAGTGTCTGGCCGGGGCGCTCCGCGGTGGACTTCATTGTCATGCTGGCGAACCTTCTTGTGGTTTGGATCCGGTGGTCCTTATGGGACCTATTGAATTTACCGCCTTTGCACTGCCCCGGAGGGCTGTCACCGCTCCGCCGTCGTGAGAGCATGGTGGCAGTTTGTCAGTCGAAACGGGGGTTGTGTCAGCGGTTTGTCTGATCACACCTGCTTCAGGAGGGATATCCGATGGACGTTGATGCTCTGGACGCGAAGATTGTCAGATTCTTCACGGACTCGCCGCGGGCGTCCGTGCTGGAAGCCTCGCGGGTGCTGAAAGTCGCCCGCGCTACCGTGCAGTCCCGGCTGGACCGGATGCAGCACGGCGGCGTCATCGGCTCGTGGGTGCCGCAGCCGGACCCGGCGCACTTCGGCTTTCCGGTGGTGGCGTTCTGTTCCCTGACGATCAACCAGGACCTGGGGCACGACGCCGTCGTCGAGGCCCTCGCGCAGATCCCGGAACTGATCGAGATCCACACCGTCTCCGGCAGCTCGGACCTGATGGCCCGGATAGCCGCCCGCTCCAACCCGGACCTGCAGCGCGTGCTCGATGCGATGATCGCCACCCGAACGGTGCTGCGCTCCTCCTCGGTGATTGTGCTCAACACCCATTTCCAGGGGCGCACCCTGCCGCTGCTGGAAGCTGCCGCCCAAGGCCGGTGAGCTCCGCCCAAGGCCGGTGAGCTAGAGCACGCTGAGGTTTCCGGGCAGCCCGGTTCGGCCGTTGAGCAGCAACAGCAGATCCGGCGCCGAGGGCAGGTGCGCGCCGATGGCTGCGGCAAGTTCCAGGGACGCCGCGATGGCCGGGGTCAAAGCAGCGGGCGCCTCGAGCTTCAGGGCCCGGGCGAGGTCCAGGCCGTGAACGGCCAGCTCGAAGGTGCGGGTGGGCAGGTAGTCGATCAACGTCATGGCTCCCGCCGGGGTGGCGACGGGCGCATCGTCGGGGGTGGTCCTGACAAGTGCCCCGACCCGCTGGACGAGCTCCCTGACGGCTGCGGCCGGGTCCTCGCCCAGGGTGTCCCCGGTTTCGCGGCCGCGCTGCGCGATCGCCGCCGGCGATGTGGCGCCTCGGACAGTGAGAAAATAGGCCACCGGGCCGTCCACGCGTTCCCCTGCCGCCGGCGTCGAAAGGTAACTCTCGACGGTGCTCAGGGCACGGCTGGTGTGGCCGGTCAGTCCGCGGACGTCCCATTCGCCCAGCGCGGGTTTGGTCCAAGCGGTTTCCGGCACCGCCTCAACGAGCTCCAGGAATGCTGAGGCCGCGCCGAGGTAGCAGGATTTGATTGCTTCAGTGTCCATAACTGAACAGTTATACGGATGCCGGCGGGTGGCGCAACCCCTGCGCTCAACCCCTGCGTTCAAGCCCTGTGCTCGCGGCACTGCCCGCGACGTGTGCGCTGAAACATTTTGCGCCCGGGCCATCAGGCCCTAGAATTAGTTCTAGTCAATTTGACTATAACTCCTCCGGCGGTCGGGCCGGGGCCGTCCGGGCAGTCCCCAGGGATCCGCCCGGAACCTAAGGATGCGGGGTGAATCACCGTGTACACAGCAGCAGCCAACGTCGCCGAGCGTCAGCTTGCACCGCCGTCGTTGGCCATCTCCACCGTGATCTTTGCGCTCCGCCCGAGCGAGCGTTCCGGACGCCCCACCCTCTGGATCCCGCTGGTACGCCGGATCCGCGAGCCGTTCAAGGGAATGTGGGCACTGCCCGGCGGACCGCTGACGCACTCCGAGTCGCTGCAGGACGCCGCCTCCCGGAACCTGCGCGAGACCACCGGCCTGGCGCCTAGCTACCTCGAACAGCTCTACGCCTTCGGCGGCCTGCACCGCTCGCCCACCCAGCGCGTCGTATCGATTGTGTACTGGGCCCTGGTGCAGCCCACCGAGGCCGCGCTCGCGGACGAATCCGAAAACGTCAAGTGGTTCCGGGCCGACCGACTCGGCGGCCTGGCCTTCGACCACAACACGATCATCGACTACGCCCTCTGGCGGCTGCGCAACAAGATGGCCTACGGGTCCATCGCGTACCACCTGCTGGGCGAATACTTCACCCTGGCCCAGGTCCGGGAGGTCTACGAGGCCGTCCTGGACCGCGAGCTGGATCCGGCAAACTTCCGCCGGCAGGTCAAAGCCACACCGGAGATCGAAGAAACCGACCAGTACCTGCAGGGCGGCAAACACCGGCCGCCCCGCCTCTACCGCTTTTCCGGCCGCCCAGGCCTTGACCCAGACAACAGGAGCACACCATGAGCAGCGTCAACACGGCCATCCAGCTGATCACGCGCGAACAGGCCACCGCGCTGGCCGCCAGCAGCGCCAAGGGCATTGCAACAGCCGCCTCCACCTGCAGCCCGGCACTGGCCCGCGGGCCCTGGGACTACGACCTCGCCGAGGCCCTCGCCGGCGTGCCCGCCTACGGACCCGGCGCCTCCAGCGCCGACGTCGCCCCGGCCTCGACCCCGCGGCAGGGCCAGCTCCCGGAGGAGTACAAGCTCGCGAGCGACGCCGAACTCGACGTCCGGATCCGGGCCGCCAAGGCGACGCTCGGGGACCGCGCCGTTGTCCTGGGCCACTTCTACCAGCGCGACGAGGTGGTGGCATACGCGGATTTCGTGGGCGATTCCTTCCAGCTCGCCAACGCCGCCCTGACCCGGCCCGACGCCGAGGCCATCATCTTCTGCGGCGTGCACTTCATGGCCGAGACCGCGGACATCCTGTCCCGGCCGGACCAGGCCGTCATCCTGCCGAACCTGGCCGCGGGCTGCTCGATGGCGGACATGGCGGACATCGACTCCGTGACCGAGTGCTGGGAACAGCTCGAGGAACTGTTCGGCGCCGAGCCCGACGCCGACGGCCGGGTCCCGGTCATCCCGGTCACCTACATGAACTCCTCCGCCGCCCTCAAGGGCTTCTGCGGCGAGCACGGCGGGATCGTCTGCACCTCCTCGAACGCCGCGACCGTTCTGGAGTGGGCCTTCGAGCGCGGCCAGCGCGTGCTGTTCTTCCCGGACCAGCATCTGGGCCGCAACACCGCCAAGGCCATGGGCGTGCCGCTGGAGCAGATGCCGATGTGGAACCCGCGCAAGGACCTCGGCGGCAACGACGAGCAGGCCCTGCTCGATTCCCGGGTGATCCTGTGGCACGGCTTCTGCTCGGTGCACAAGCGCTTCAACGTGGGCCAGATTCAGAAGGCCCGCGCCGAGTTCCCGGGTGTCCAGGTGATCGTCCACCCCGAATGCCCCATGGAGGTGGTGGATGCCGCCGATTCCGCCGGGTCCACCGACTTCATCCGCAAGGCCATCGCCGCCGCGACCGAACCGACCACGTTTGCGATCGGCACCGAGATCAACATGGTCAACCGGCTGGCCGCGGAGTACCCGCAGCACACCATCTTCTGCCTGGACCCGGTGATCTGCCCCTGCTCCACGATGTACCGCATCCACCCCGGCTACCTCGCCTGGGTCCTGGAGGCGCTCGTCCGGGGCGAGGTCATCAACCGCATCACCGTGGAAGAAGCCGTCGCGGCCCCGGCGCGCGTTGCCCTCGAGCGCATGCTGGCGGCACGGCCGTGACCAGACGGCTGGTGATCGTCGGCAGCGGGATCGCCGGGCTCTACGCCGCGTTGCTCGCCTCCGACGCGGCAGCTTCCGACGCGGCAGCTTCCGACGCCGGGCACGCCGCTGGCGGCAGCCCCGCCGTCGAGGTGGTGCTCCTGAGCAAGGGCACGCTCGAGCAGAGCAACACCTTCTACGCCCAGGGCGGCGTTTCGGCCGTGCTGGAGCCCGGGACGGCCTTCCCCGGCGATTCGGTGGCTGCCCACATCGCCGACACCCTTGCGGCCGGGGCCGGGCTGAACGACCCCGAGGCCGTGCGGATCCTGTGCACCGAAGCCGTCCGGGACATCGCGGGACTCCGGCGGTTCGGCGTGCACTTCGACGCCGGTCCCGGCGGCGGCCCGGCACTGGGGCTCGAGGCCGCCCATTCGGCCCCCCGCATCCTGCACGCCGGCGGCGACGCGACGGGTGCCTGCATCGCCCGCGGACTCGTGGCCGCCGTCCTGAAGCGGGCAGCCGAGGGAAGGCTGCAGGTCGAGACCGGCGCTTTCGTCACCGAGCTCCTGACCGGGAGCGGGACGGGGGGCGCCACCGGCGTCGCCTACCTCGCCGACGGACAACCCAAGCAGCTGGCCGCGGACGCGGTGCTGCTCGCCACCGGCGGGGCCGGTCGGCTGTATGCCCGGACCAGCAACCCCTCCGTGGCGACCGCCGACGGCCTTGCCCTGGCGTGGCGTGCGGGCGCAGCCGTGCGGGACATTGAGTTCTTCCAGTTCCACCCCACCACCCTGGCCGCGGCCGAGGTCCCGGGCGGGCCCCCGGCCCTGCTGATTTCCGAAGCGGTCCGCGGCGAGGGGGCCGTGCTGCTTGACGCGGCCGGCTACCGCTTCATGCCGGACTACCACCCGGACGCGGAACTGGCCCCGCGCGACGTCGTCTCCCGCAGCATCGCCCTGCATCTGGCCGCGACGGGCGCGGCGGCGGACGGCCCGGTCTATCTGGACGCCCGGGGCGTCGAGGCAGCCCGCGGGCCGGGGTTCCTCGCCCGGCGCTTCCCCACCATCAACGCGGGCACCCGCGCGGCCGGCTACGACTGGGCCACCGAACCGCTGCCGGTCTCCCCGGCGGCCCATTACTGGATGGGCGGTGTGGCCACGGATCTCTGGGGACGGACCTCCGTCCCGGGGCTGTACGCCGCGGGCGAGGTGGCCTGCACCGGCGTCCAGGGCGCCAACCGGCTGGCGAGCAATTCACTCCTGGAGGGCCTCGTCTTCGGGCGCCGCGCGGTGGAGGACTTCCTGGGTGACCAACCGTCGCACGACGGCACTGCTCCCCGTGCTCCCCACGATCGCCCTAGCCTCGCAAGCTCGGCCAGGGAACCCGGATCGCGTGGGCCCACGGCCGCGGGCGGCCTCCCCTGGACGCACGCTTCCGCAGCGCTGTCGCGTGACGTTGCCGAGGGAGGAACCCCACCGATTGCCCCCGAGGTTGTTGTGAAGTCGGTGCCGGGTCCCGGGCCGTTTTATCGGGACGCTCTGGGGCGGTTGATGACCGCGCACGCTGGAGTGTTGCGCAGCGGCGAGCAACTGCGAGAAGCCCAGGCCACCCTTGCTGCCTGGGCCGCCGTCGTCCGTCCCGAGATCGTAACGAACGCAGGGGACCCGCGTGAGCACGAGGACCGCAACCTGCTGCTGGCCGCGCAACTGCTCGTGGACGCGGCACGGAACCGGAACGGCTCCGTCGGTGCCCACTACCGTGCCGACGCCAACGCCGACGCCACCGGCAACGCCACCCTCCGGGACGTGCTCGCTGCCCCTGCCCACTCAACGTCGGCGGCAGGCAGGTCCGGCCACCGGTACGCCGCCGGCTCCCGTTCCAAGCAAAGGATCTCCTCATGAGCGCACCCGCTGCCGCTGCAAGCACCCCAACCACCGCTGCCCGTCCGGACCCGCTGTCGGTGCAGGCGCTCGCCGGCACGCTGCCGGCCTCCGCCGTCGACGCCGTGCTGCGCGCCGCCCTGCAGGAGGACGCACCGTACGGGGACATCACCTCCCAGACGCTCATCCCCGCCGGCGCGCGCGCGACGGCGGTGCTGGCCGCACGGGTGCCCGGCGTGTTCAGCGGCGGCGAGGTGTTTGCCGCCGCGATGAAGCTGACTGACGCCGGCGCCGCCGTCGAACTCCTGGTCGCGGACGGTGCGCCCTTTGCCGCCGGAACGCCGCTGGCGAGGGTCCACGGGAACGCCCGCGCCGTCCTGCTGGCCGAACGCGTGGCCCTGAACCTGGTCCAGCGGATGTCCGCCATCGCCACGAAGACGGCGGAGTTCGTGGCGCTTGTGGACGGCACCGGCGCGCGGATCACCGACACCCGGAAGACGACGCCCGGGCTGCGCGTGCTGGAACGCTACGCCGTCCGCTGCGGCGGCGGCGCGAACCACCGCTTCAGCCTCTCGGACGCCGTGCTCGCCAAGGACAACCACCTGGCCGTCCTCACCGGGGGAGACCCCTCGAAGCTCACGGCGGTGCTGCGGGATGCCAAGGCCCGCTTGGGCCACACCACGCACTTCGAGGTGGAGGTGGACAGCATGGAGCAGATCGAACCGGTGCTGGCCGCCGGAGTGGACACGATCATGCTGGACAACTTTTCCCTGGCGGAGCTCGCTGCAGGGGTGGCGCTGGTCGGCGGGCGTGCGCGGGTGGAAGCCAGCGGCAACGTCAATCTGGCCACCGTGGCCGGCATCGCCGCCACCGGGGTGGACGTCATCTCGATCGGCGGGCTCACGCACAGCGTCGCCGCACTGGACCTCGGGCTCGACATCGAGCTGGAGCCCGTTCCTGCCACGGAACAGACGGCCGGCTGAGGGCCGTCATGATCTTCCTGGACGCCGCCGCCACCACTCCGGTCCGCCGTGAGGTGCTGGAGGCCATGTGGCCCTACCTCACCGGCGAGTTCGGCAACCCCTCGAGCCACCATTCCCTCGGTGATGCCGCCGCCACGGCGCTCGCCGGGGCGCGGGCAGCCACGGCCAAGGCACTGGGATGCCGCCCGGGCGAGGTGGTCTTCACCTCCGGCGGCACGGAGGCGGACAACCTGGCGGTCAAGGGCCTTGCCCTGGCACGCCGCGCCGCGGACCCGCGGCTGGACCGGGTGGTGATCAGCGCCGTCGAGCACCCCGCGGTGGAGGAATCGGCCCGGTATCTGGAGCGGGTGCACGGCTTCGCCGTCGACGTGGTCCCGGTGGACCCCTACGGCCGCGTCACCGAGGAAGCCCTCGCCGCGGTGCTCCGGCCGGAGACCGCCCTGGTCAGCATCATGTACGCCAACAACGAGGTGGGCACGGTGCAGCCCATCGCCCGGCTTGCCGGACTGGCCCGCGCGCAGGGCATCCCGTTCCATACCGACGCCGTCCAGGCCGCCGGCTGGCTGCCGCTGGATACCGCCGCGCTCGGCGTGGACGCGCTGAGTATTTCCGGCCACAAGCTCGGCGCACCGAAGGGAAACGGCGCCCTGTTTGTGCGGAGCCGGATCCGGCTGGAACCGGTGATCCACGGCGGCGGGCAGGAGCGCGGGCGTCGCTCGGGCACCGAGAACGTTGCCGGAGCCGTGGCCCTCGCCACGGCCCTTACCCTGGTCCGGGGGTCCCAGCCTGAGCTGGCTGCCCGGGTTGCTTCCCTGCGGGATGACTTCATCGACAGCGTGCTGGCGGGTGTCCCGGGCGCCGTCCTCACCGGGCACCGCACCGAGCGGCTTCCCTCGGTGGCGTCGTTCTGCTTCCCCGGGACCAGCGGCGAGTCCGTGCTGCTGGAACTCGAGCGCCAGGGGGTCATCTGCTCGAGCGGCTCCGCCTGCGCGGCGGGTTCGGACGAGCCGTCCCCGGTGCTGCTCGCTCTGGGCATCGAGGCCGCAGTGGCGCAGACAGCGGTGCGCTTCAGCTTCGATTCGACCATCACGGCAGCCGAGCTGCACGAAGCGGCGGCCGCGGTCAGCACCGCCGTCGGAAGCGTCCGGGCGCTGGGCCCAACTAGCTAGCAGTAGTTGTCGTTTTGGGGGCTCAAAACGGCAACAATTGCCAGTCAGTTGGGGGCACTGGGGGCGGGAAGAGGAGGCTCAGCGGTGCCGGGCCCGCCGGAAGATCCAGTGCCGCAGCATGGTGAAGCGCACGGCCGTGGCCACGAAACCGGAAAGCGTGGTGGTCCACAGCTCATCGGCCACGGTGGCGTCCGGGTTGAACCAGTGCAGGATGGCCAGGCTGCCGCCGGTGATCAGCAGCGCCACAAGGATCACGATCAGCCCGTTGAGATGGTCGCGTTTCATCCGCCGGCGCTCCGTGATCTTGAACGTCAGGCGGCGGTTCAGCGCGGTGTTCATCAGCGAGGTGAGGATGAGGGCCGCCGCGTTGGCCGGCTGGGCGCCGATCCACGGCCGGAGGAAGGCATACAGCGCAAGGGACGTGACGGTGCAGACGATGCCGACGCCGGTGAACCGGATCAGTTGCCGGACCAGCGGATAGCGGAGTATCCCTCGGTGGCGGCGGGCCGGGCTGCGGACGACGGCGGCGGGAGGGGGCTGCTGTGCGAGCTGGGAATCCATCCGCTCAGTACAGTTCGCCGACCGGGATCTCCACGGCAAGCCGGTTGGAGGGGCCGGCGAGGGGGCATGCCCACGCCTCGTTGTAGGCGCAGGACGGGTTGTAGGCGAAGTTGAAATCCACCACGATTTCGGCCTCCGGGCCGGATCCGCGGACGCCGTGGAAGGCACCCTTGATGGTGTCCAGCAGGTAGCGCCCAGCGCCGTAACTGCCGCCGGGCTGCCCGGCCGTGGCGTCACGGAACGGCACGAAGATGCCACCGCCGTAGCCGGTCAGCTTCCAGACGGCGAGCTGGCCCATCTCGGGAAGGTCGAAGGTGCCCAGCCGGACGAACCGGACCAGGCCGTCAGTCCCCGTCTCGACATTCATTTCGCGCCCGGCGCCCTCGCTCGTCAGCGGGATGTGGAACCGGTAGATCGGATCGTAGTGGGCGGTGTTGAGCCCGCCGAAGCTTGACTTGGCCTCGGCGGTGAGCGGCGAAGCGGGGTGCGTGCCGAACATCCGGTCCCGCTCGTGACGCCAGTAGGTGTGGGCCTCGGCGGGGTCCTCCGCGGCGAGCTTCCGCACGCTGGCATAGAGCGCAAAGGTCCGGAGCCGCCAGTCCGCGATGTCGACGGCGGAGATGTCCGCCACGCTGTCCTGATCCCCAAAATGCGTTCCGTCAAAATGCTGTTCCGCCATGCCCCCAAGCGTATCCCTCTTTCTCCGCGGCATTCTCTAGCGCCGAATGCCCGGCTCAGGCCCGGCAAGGACGCCGCCGGACATGGACTTTCGCGCATGCAAGACGCCGCCTCCCCAGAGCCGTCCCGGACCGGGCTACGCTGGCAGCATGACTGGGACGGCTATTTCCCTCCGGATCCGGATCGCCGCGGTGCTGGCGGTCGCCGCTGCCACACTTTCGGGCTGCAGCAGCGACGGCAAGGGCACACCGGCCTGGACGGCAGGCGGCAGCCCGGGCGCAAGCAGGGCGTCGGCGGATCCGTCCGCGGGCACCGCCTCACCCGGCGCTTCGCCGGAAGCCACGGCCCCCGGGACCGGCTCGACGGCGTCCGGCTCGGCGGCGTCCGGCTCGGCGGCCCCCGGTTCGACGGCGTCGGCCTGGAAGGTCTTCACCGATCCCGCGAAGTCCGTGAGCTTCGAGCTCCCGCAGGAATGGATTGCCCAGTCCGTGACACCGGAGCCGGGAAGCCTGCCCGGCGCGCTCAAGGTGGAGGTCAAGGACGCCAAGGGTGGCTACGTCGCCACGCTGCAGACCGGACTCCAGCCGCAGCCGGTCCCGGCCTGCCCCGATGACGCGGCCAAACCGTACGTCGTCGTGAGCAGCGTGCCGGTGGAACTGCCGCACCGCGGCGGCGAAGGGACGATCGACCCCCACGTCGTGTTCCGGGTGATCCAGGGCTACAAGTACTTCGGCTCCTACGGCATCACCAACGTTGTGGGCGGCGCCGGGGGAAAGTCCTGCGGGCTGCAGAACCTGGTCCGGGGCCCCGAGGGCAAGGGCGACTACTCCTTCGGCGACCTGACGGTGTTGAAGGTCCTCGCCCCGGACCAAAAGGTGGCCCCGGCAAAGGCCTTCGACACCCTCGGCCAGGCAGCCAAATACGTCAACCAGGGCTCTGAATTCGCCAACGTCCAGCGGATGCTAATGTCTCTGAAGGTCAAAAACTAGTACCGCACGCCCCACTGACGGGCCGTCGACGGCGGACGGCCTTCTGCCAATCTGTTGCTTCCTCACACCCCGGAGATCCATGGAACGTTCTGTCGCCGCACGCCTGGCCTTCAAGACCGTGGCCGACACCAAGGTGGCCCTGGCGGTGTCGGTGGCACGCAACGCCGGTTACAGCGGCTTCGAGGAATCGCTCTCCGTGACGGCCGGCGGCGCGGACGTCGCCCTGACGGAACTCTCGGACCACCACGGCGGGCGGTTCCACTACATGGAATTCGCTGAGCCCGCCGAGGTGCTGGTGGACTACTCCGCCACGGTGGCCGGTTTCGCGCTGCCGGAAGAACCGGGGCTGATGGAGCTCATCCGCTACGTGCGGCCTAGCCGTTACGCCGAGTCGGACCAGCTGCTGCCGACCGCCTACGCGGAATTCGGCGGGCTGCAGGGCGTGGAGCTGCTGCACGCTGTGCGCAACTGGGTCTTCAGCGAGCTGCGCTACGTGAGCGGTTCCTCGAGGGGGACCGACGGCGCCGTCGAGACCCTGCTGCACCGCCGCGGGGTCTGCCGGGACTTCGCCCACCTGGCGATTTCGCTGCTCCGGTCCAAAAACGTCCCGGCCCGGCTGGCCGCGGTCTATGCGCCGGGGCTGAGCCCGATGGACTTCCATGCCGTCGCCGAGGCGCACATCAACGGGGCATGGCACGTCATTGACCCCACCGGACTGGCGCCGCGCGGGAGCATGCTTCGGATCGCGGCGGGCCGGGATTCCTCGGACACCGCCTTCCTGTCCACGGTGGGCGGCAGCCTGTCCCTGCAGGAACTCCGGGTCACCGCGATCGTCCACGGTGAACTGCCGGACGAGGATCCGGCGAAGCTCGTCGTTATCCACTAGCGACGGCGCCGGGACTCGCCGTCGCGGACCCCGTCGCGGACCCACTCCGGGTCCTCAGTGCATGGCCACCGAGGCACGCAGCTTCTCCGTCAGCCGCAGCAGCTCCTGCTGTTCGGGGCCTGTGAGGGCCGGCCCCACGAGCGCGGCGATGTCGCGGACATGTTCCCTGCCGATCTGCTTCTGGAGCTCCCTGCCGGCTTCCGTGAGCTTGATCAGGACTCCGCGGCCGTCGTCGGGGGCAGGCATCCGCTCCACGAATCCGCGCTTTTCGAGCCGCTCGACGAGCCGGCTCAGGCTGGACTGGCTCAGCAGGACGTGGTCGTTGAGCTCGTTCAGGCGGAGCCACCCGGACGGGCAGCGGGAGAGGGTGAACAGCACGTCGTACTCGTTGAGGGCGAGGTTCTTGAACGCCGGGCCCGCCTGCAGCCTGCGCATCACGGCCACCTGGGCGCGGAACAGGGATTCCCAGGTCTCCGCGGCCAGGCGCACCGGCGATTCTGTGGCCTTGGCGGACATCACGCTTCCTGGCTGGCGGTTTCGCTGGAAGGCTGGCCGGCTCCGGTCTGGGACGCTCCGGCCTGGGAGGCTGCGATCAGCGAGGCTGCAACGCGTCCGGCATGGGTGGGCGGTTCCGGCACATGGGCCGGCTTGAGGGCGGCGTATTCCTTCCGCAGCACCGGCAGCACGTCCTCACCGAACAGGTCCAGCTGTTCCAGCACGGTCTTCAGCGGCAGGCCGGCGTGATCGATCAGGAAGAGCTGGCGCTGGTAGTCGCCGAAGTACTCACGGAAGGTGAGGGTCTTTTCGATGACCTCCTGCGGGCTGCCGACGGTCAGCGGGGTCTGCGAGGTGAAGTCCTCCAGCGACGGGCCGTGGCCGTAGACCGGGGCGTTGTCGAAGTACGGGCGGAACTCCTTGACGGCGTCCTGGGAGTTCTTGCGCATGAAGAACTGGCCGCCGAGGCCCACAATCGCCTGGTCTGCCTTGCCGTGCCCGTAGTGCTCGTAGCGTTCGCGGTAGAGGCTGATCAGCTGCTGGTAGTGCTCCTTGGGCCAGAAGATGTTGTTCGCGAAGAAGCCGTCGCCGTAGTAGGCCGCCACTTCAGCGATCTGCGGGGTGCGGATGGAGCCGTGCCACACGAAGGGGGCGACGCCGTCGAGCGGGCGCGGCGTCGAGGTGAAGTTCTGCAGCGGGGTGCGGAACTTGCCGGACCAGTTGACGGTGTCCTCGTCCCAGAGCTTGCGCAGCAGGCTGTAGTTCTCGATCGCGAGTTCGATCCCGTCCTGGATGTTCTTGCCGAACCAGGGATACACCGGGGCGGTGTTGCCGCGGCCCAGGACCAGGTCCACGCGGCCGTCGGAGAGGTGCTGGAGCATCGCGAAGTCCTCGGCGATCTTCACCGGGTCATTCGTGGTGATCAGCGTGGTGGCCGTGGACAGGATGATGCGCTCTGTCTGGGCCGCGATGTACGCGAGGGTGGTGGTGGGGGAGGACGAGAAGAATGGCGGGTTGTGGTGCTCGCCGATGGCGTAGACATCCATCCCGATTTCCTCGACCTTCTTGGCGATCGCCACGGACGCCTTGATGCGCTCGTGCTCCGTGGGGGTGCGGCCCGTGGTGGGGTCTGTGGTGATGTCGCTGACGCTGAATACGCCGATCTGCATGGTGTGCCTTTCCGTGGCGGGTGGATCCGGGAGCTGTTTCCAGTATAGCCGATTTACATGCATTTGCATCTATCGACCTGTACAACGCCCGCCACGGCCGGATATTCCCGCAACCGTTCCCTCGCCCCCTCAATGGCGCGGGGCCCAGCCGTGGTCAAGGAGAGCGGCGCTGACCTTCGCGACGGAGGAGCGGGCATCGTTGGCCATATGCCGTTTGGAGAGCCGGACCAGCCTCCAGCCCGCCCGGCTGAAGTCCTCCTCGCGGGCAATGTCACGGACGATCTGCTCGGCCTCGGAATGACCGTCGCCGTCGTATTCTGCGGCCACCCGGTAGTCCGGATAGGCCAGGTCAGGTTGACGCACGACGCCGGCGCGCAGCCCCGTGGGCGGGTTCAGCAGAGGCTCCGGGAGGCCAGCCCGCTCGAGGGCGAGGCGGAGCCGGGTTTCGGGCGCGGAATCGGCGCCGACCCGGGCCTGTTCCAGGGCCAACCGCGCCTTGCGGATGCCGGGTGTGCCCTTGTGCCGGTCGAGCATCTCGGCGAGTTCCGCCAGGCCGGCGTAGGCCTCGCCGCGGCCCTCCAGTTCGAGGCGCGGACGGCGGATCAGATGGTCTGCGACCACGGTGAGCTCGT
Organism: Arthrobacter sp. UYEF20; assembly: GCF_040546335.1. Classification (NCBI taxonomy): domain Bacteria; kingdom Bacillati; phylum Actinomycetota; class Actinomycetes; order Micrococcales; family Micrococcaceae; genus Arthrobacter; species Arthrobacter sp. UYEF20. The sequence continues at coordinate 287,459 of NZ_JBEPNP010000002.1, forward strand.
CAATGCTCATCCGACGCGAGAGATCCAGCCAGGTCCGGGCGCGGGTGGTGATCAGGAGCCCGTCCAGACTCGTGATCTCATCGGCGAAGAACTGGCCCACGTGCCCCGCCACACCGGTGCGTCGGGGTATTGCATGGGTGTCCGGCCGAGAGATGTGGATGAGCGGCCCGTCCGATCCCGGAAGAAATCCAGGCATCGCCCAGAGCCGGAAGGCCGTGGCATGGGAAGCGGCCGAAAATTCCGTGACCAGTGTGAACGGGCGGACCAGCGGCCCGAGCCCGGGCTCGGACAAGAGCTCCGGGCTCCGGACGCCACGACTGGGTGCCGGCAGACCGCGGTGCCGAAGCCTGCGGTAGCTGACCCCGGCGTCGAGCGCTTCCCTGAAGGTGAACGGGGCGGCGGCGAGCCCGGCCGGCAGTGGTCGAGGAATCTTCATTTCCCCATGGTGGCAAATCCCGGGGATGCGCTGAGGGTTATCCACAGGTCCCTTGCCGTTCGGCCCAACTGGCTAGCAGTAGTTGTCGTTTGGAGCGCTCTAAACGACAACTACTGCTAGCCAGTTGGGGGAGGGGAGAAGCGGAGGGGCTAGTGCGAGCCGGTCGGGAGGGGAAGCTCTTCGGAATCGGGGTCGAAGTCGGTGTCAGAACCGGCCTCCGCGTCCGGCGGCGTGGGCTTTGCCCGGCGGCCACGCGTGGCGGCGGCCTGCGTGGCGGGGACCGGCGGGGCGGGGACCGGCGGGGCGGCATCGGCCTTCTGCAGCGCCCGCTTCTCGCGCCGTCCTTCCACCAGCCGGTAGAGCACCGGCACCAAAACCAGGGTCAGGGCGGTGGAGGAGATCAGGCCGCCGATCACCACGATCGCGAGCGGCTGCGAGATGAAGCCGCCGCCCCCGGTCAGGCCCAGCGCCATCGGCGTCAGCGCGAACACGGTGGCCAGGGCCGTCATCAGGATCGGCCGGAGCCGCTGGCGGGCGCCATGGGTGATGGCCTCGGCCACGTTCATCCCCGGCGCGCCGTTGCGCGGCCGGCGGTACTGGTTGATGAGGTCGATCAGCACGATCGCGTTCGTCACCACGATGCCCACGAGCATCAGCATCCCGATCAGTGACGGCAGGCCCAGCGGCACACCCGTCACGAGCAGCAGGGCGATGGCCCCGGTGGCGGCGAACGGGACGGAGACCAACAGGATCAGCGGCTGCACGAGGGACTTGAACGCTGCCACCATGATCACGTAGACAATGGCAATGGCTGCCAGCAGCGCCAGTCCCAGCTGTCCGAAGGACTCGGCCTGCTGCGTCGTCGCGCCGCCGATCGTGGCGGTGACGCCGGCCGGCAGCCCGACGGTCTTGAGCCGGGCCTGCACTTCGGTGCTCACCGCGCCGAGGTTGGAGCCCGACGGCGTGACGGACACCCGCGCGGTCCGCTGGCCGTTGCTGGCGGTGATGGAGACGGGCACGTCCACCTGCTCGACGGCGGCGATGCTGGCCAGCGGAACCGGACCCGCCGCCGTCGGCAGCGGGATGGCGCGGACGGCATCGATGCTCGTGAAGCGGGTGCCTTCGCCGATCCGGACGGGGAAGTCGTTGGTGTCAATGCGGACGGTTCCGGCCGGGACCGGGCTGATGGTGGAAGCCAGCACGCCGGCCACCTGTTCCTCGTTGAGGCCGGCGGCAACGGATTTGGCGCGGTCCACCTTCACCTGGACCACGGGCTGGCTGGCGGCCAGGTTGGTGGCGACTTCGCTGCTGCCGGGCACCCCGTCCAGGGCCTTGACCAGCGCATCGCTGGCGGTGCGGAGATCGGCGGTGGTGGCGGCTTTGAGCGTGATGTCCACCGTCGATGCCGTGCCGAAGCCGCCCTGCTGGGAACCGACGGTGATCTTGCCGGCGCCGGGGACCCTGGCGAGCTCGTTGCGGACGGTGTCCTGAAGCCTGCCCTGGTTGGCCTTCTCGTCGGTCACCACGGTAAAGCTGGAATTGGAGGCGCCGGCGGAAAGCAGTGCGGAGAAGCCGGTCTGGGCGTTTCCGGTGGTGACCTGGACGTCCTTGATGCCGTCAATGTCCCGGAGCACGTCTTCGAGCTTGACGGCGGCGGCACTGGCCTCGGCCAGGCTGGTGCCCGCCGGCAGGGCCTGCCGGACGGTCATGCTGTTTTCGCCGGAGCGGCCCAGCAGGTCGGTGGCGAGCAGCGGGGTCATGGCGGCGGTGGCCCCCAGCACCAGGACGGCCGCGACCAGGGTGACCACCGGATGTTTCTGGGTCTTGGTGAGGACGGGCAGGTAGCCGCGCTGCAAAAGCGTGCGCTGCTCGGCCGCGTGGGCCTTGGCCGCGGTCTCCCGGGCGGAGGCTTCCGGGGCGCCCCCACCGCCGCCGGCTTCCGAGGCGCCCCCGGGGCCGCCGGCTTCCGAGGCGCCGGAGACGGCGGGCGTCCGCAGGAACCAGTACGCCAGCACCGGGACGATCGTCAGCGAGACGAGCAGCGAGGACAGCAGCGCGATGGTGACCGTGAGCGCGAAGGGGCGGAAGAGCTCCCCGGCGAGGCCTGCGACGAAGGCGATCGGCAGGAACACGGCCACGGTGGTCAGGGTCGACGCCGTGATGGCGCCGGCGACTTCGCGGATGGAGGTCAGGATGGCGGTGATCTTCTGCTCGCCGTAGCTGAGGTGGCGCTTGATGTTCTCGATGACCACGATCGAGTCGTCCACCACCCTGCCGATCGCGATGGTCAGTGCCCCGAGGGTCAGGATGTTCAGCGAGTAGCCGGTGGCCGATAGCCCGATGAACGTGATCAGCAGGGACAGCGGGATGGATACGGCGGTCACCAGGGTGGAGCGCACGGACATCAGGAACACCAGGATCACTGCGACGGCGAAGCCCAGGCCCAGCAGGCCCTCGGTGGTGAGGTCCTTGATGGACTTCTCGATGAACGGCGCCTGATCGAAGATGGGCGTGAACTTCGCGTTGGAGCCCAGCTCGGCCTCAAGCTGGGGGATGGAGTCCTTCACCGCGTGGGAAATGCCCACCGTGTCGCCCTCGGGCTTTTTGGTGACGGACAGGGCCAGGGTTTCCTTGCCGTTGGTCCGGGTGATCGAGGTGCGGGCGTCCTCGGTGATGCTGACGTCAGCAACGCTGCCGATCGTGGCGGCGTTCCTGGCGCCGGACAGGGGGAGGGCCTTGATCGCGTCGAGCGAGTCCACCGGGCTGCCGATCTGCAGCGAAAGCGTCTTGCCCTGTTCCTCGATGGTTCCGGCCGGAACGAGGGCCCCGTTGTTCTTGAGGGCATTGCTGATCGATTGGATGCTCGCCCCGGACGCTGCCATCGCGTCGGCGCGGGGGAGGATGCCGATGTGCTGGGTGGCGCCGCCGGTCACCTCGGCGCCGCGGACGCCGTCGAGCTTCTGCAGCCGCGGCACGCTGAGCCGGGCGAGGTCGGCGTTCAGCTCGCTCAGGGGCTTGTCGGAGGAGACGGCGAGGAAGACGATCGGGAAATCGCTGATGCTGCCGGCGATGGCCTGCGGCTGGACGTCGTCCGGCAGGGACCGCTTGGCGTTGGAGATGGCGCGGTCGATCTGGTTCCGGGCGCGGTCCAGGTTCGAACCGTAGGTGAACACCATGCTGATCTGGGACACGCCGTTGCGCGAGGTGGACGACGTCGACTCCAGGCCCTCGACGCCCTTGAGCGCCGTCTCCAGCGGTCCGCTGATCTGCTTGTCCACGACTTCCGGCGAGGCCCCCGGCATCGAGGTGAGGACCGTGATCTGCGGGAACTCGATGGACGGGATGAGCTCCTGCTTGAGCGAGGACATCGTGATCACGCCGAAGACCGACGCGAACACGGTGATCAGCGCGATCAGTGCCCGGTTTGCCAGGGACAGCTTTGCGAGCCGGAACATCTTATGGTCTCCTGATGGGTCGACGGACGTACTTCGACGGGGTCAAACCTGCAAAGCGATCAGCCTGCAAAGCGATCAGCCAGCCGCAACCCGGAGGGGCATCAGCTCCGTGCGGCGCCGACCGGTTCGAGCTGCAGCGCCTTGGCCGTCCCGGCTTCCAGCCGGGCGGCGAGTTCCGGGTTCTCGTTGAGCTTGACGCCGTAGCCGGGCATCATTTCCTTGAACTTGGACTGCCAGCCCTTGAAATTCTTCGGGAAGGACTTCTGCAGCAGCTCGATCATGATCGGCACTGCGGTGGATGCGCCCGGGGACGCGCCGAGCAGGGCGCCGATGGAGCCGTCGCGTCCGGCGATGACTTCGGTGCCGAACTGCAGCACGCCGCCCTTCTTCGGATCCTTCTTGATGATCTGGACACGCTGGCCGGCCGTGATGAGTTCCCAGTCGCCGTCTGTTGCTTCCGGGTAGTACTCGCGCAGGGCCTCCACCTTGGCGCCGTGGCGCTTGGCGACTTCCCTGACCAGGTACGCGGTGAGGTCCATGTTGTCCTTGCCCACGGCCAGCATCGGGATGATGTTGGAGGGCCGGATGGACAGCGGCAGGTCCAGGTAGGAGCCGTTCTTGAGGAAGTTCGTGGAGAAACCGGCGTACGGGCCGAACAGCAGGGAGCGCTTGCCGTTGACGTAGCGGGTGTCCAGGTGCGGCACGGACATGGGCGGGGCGCCGACGGACGCCTGGCCGTAGACCTTGGCGCTGTGCTGGGCCGCGAGCGTCTCGTCGGTGCAGCGGAAGAACTGGCCCGAGACCGGGAAGCCGCCGTAGCCCTTGCTTTCCGGGATGCCCGAGGCCTGCAGCAGGTGCAGCGCGCCGCCGCCGGCCCCCACGAACACGAACTTCGCGTGGATCGAGCCGTGCTCGCCGGACTGCGGGTGCTTGAGCGCGAGGTCCCAGCCGCCGTCGGACGCGCGTTTGATGCCGGAGACGTTGTGGCCGTAATTGACCTCCACGCCGTTGTTCCCCAGGTAGCCGGCCAGTTCGCGGGTGAGGGCGCCGAAGTCGACGTCGGTCCCTTCCGCCGCGCGGGTGGCGGCGATGCGCTGGTTCGGGTCGCGGCCATTGACGATCAGCGGGGCCCACTTGGCGATCTGGGCGTGGTCCTCGGAGTATTCCATCGAGCGGAACAGCGGGTTCGGCTTGAGCGCCTCGTAGCGGGTGCGCAGGAACTTGGCGTTGGCTTCGCCGATCACGAAGCTCATGTGCGGAACCGTGTTGATGAAGCCCTTGGGCGAGCCGATCAGCCCGTTGGTGACCAGGTGCGACCAGAACTGCCGGGAGAGCTGGAACTGCTCGTTGATGAGCAGGGCCTTGGCAGGATCCACCGAGCCGTCTTTGGCAGCGGGGGAGTAATTAAGCTCACAGAGTGCGGCGTGCCCGGTGCCTGCGTTGTTCCACGGTCCGGAGCTTTCCAGGCCCGGCTCGTCGAGCTTCTCGAACAGGGAGATGGTCCAGTCCGGCTCGAGCTGCTTGAGGAAAGCGCCCAGCGTGGCGCTCATGATGCCGCCGCCAATCAGGACGACGTCGGCATGTTGGGTCTTGGAAATGAAGGTCACAATCAGTCTCCGATAGCAGCGGGTCTGGCTGTCACAGAATATCCCCGCGTGGCCCACTAACTGAAATTGGGGCTGTCCGTCAAGGCTTTAGCTCGATCTTGGTGAAAACTTCGTTCAGGACCGGCGATGCCGGGTACTTCAGGACCCGGTCGGACAGGGCCAGCGCCGAGATCGGGAAGGCAATCGGGACGGCCGGAACCGTCGCCGCGATCTGCGCATTGATGGTCTGGTACTGCTCGGTCCGCTCCTTGCCGTCAGGCAGGCCGCGGGCCCGGGCGATCTTGGAGAAGACCTGGGGATCCTGGTAGCCGAATTCACCGGTCTTCTCGCCGAACAGCGGACCCACGAAGTTGTCCGGGTCCGCGTAGGAACCGTTCCAGCCCAGCAGATGGAGGGCATGGTCGCCGGGAGACGTGACCTTCTGCAGGTACCCCTCGGACCAGTCCACCGGCACCGGCTTGATGTTCAGCCCGACGGCGGTCAGCTGACTGCTGATCTCCGCGTACACCTTTTCCGGCGTCGGGAGGTAGGGGCGGGTGACGTTCAGCGGGTAGTAGAACTTCAGTTCCTCGCCCTGATAGCCGGCTTCGGCGAGCAGCTCCTTGGCCTTGGCCGGGTTGTGGCCCAGGGACGGGGCGTTGTTGTTGAAGCCGCTGAGCTTGGGCGGGACGAACTGGGTGGCCTGGGCGGTGTTGTCGATGAAGAACCGCCGGATCAGGGTGTCCTTGTCCAGCGCCATTTCGATGGCCTGCCGGACCTTGAGGTTCTGCAGGATGGGTACTTCCTGGTTCATGCCCAGGTACATCACGGAGAACGGGTCCCGCTGGATGATCTGTTTGCCCCGCTTGACCAACTGGTCGAAGTTCCCCACTGTCACGGTGTCGTAGCCATCGATCTTGCCGTCCAGCAGGGCCTGCATCCGCGTTTGCGGGTGATCGTACGTGACGAACTTAATGGTACCGATCTGCCCTTTGTCCCCCCAGTAGGCCGTGTTGCTGGAGAGTGTGATGCTGCCCTCGTCCCAGGAGCTGAAGACGTAGGGCCCGGTGCCCACCGGGTGCAGCGCGTAGGCGGAGACGGCCTGGCCGTCGCGGCTCTGGTTCAGGACGTCCGCGTTTTGCGCGGTGAGTGCCTGGGGCGAGGACATGGCGAAGGCGGGGAGCGTCAGGGCCTGCATGAACCCGGTGAAGGGCTGGGTGAGCTCGATCCGGACGTTGTCCGGGGCCAGGGCCGTGCAGCCCTTGTAGGTGGAAAGCGCGGCCTGGTCCGCGTGCGCCTTGAAGACGCTTTTGAAGGTGCTCCCGGTGGACTGCTGCCGGAGCGCTTCCGGGAAGTTGAACCAGCGGTTGAAGTTGCTGCAGACGGCGGCCGCGTCGAACGGGGAACCGTCCTGGAACGTCACCTTGTCGCGGAGCTTGAAGGTGTAGCTCCGGCCTTCATCGCTCATGTTCCACTCGGTGGCGAGCAGCGGCGTGGGCTGGCCCGTGGTCTGGTCCACGCCGACGAGTCCTTCCAGCACCTGCCGGGTGATCCGGTAGGACTCCACGTCCGAGGTCAGGGCCGGGTCCAGGCCCAGCGGCTGCGAGGCCGTGCCGAACGTGAACACGGCGGTGGGGTCGGCACTAACGGTGCTTGTTGCAGCAGTCGACGGCGCCGGGCCGGGCGTGGGGGCTCCGGTGCAGGATGCCAGCGGCAGCATGAGTAGGACGGCGCCGATACCGGCTGCAACGCGGCGCAAAGTATTGCTGGCCACTGAACTGCTGGGCACTCGTGAATCACCTCTGGGAGTCTGGATGGCCCGCCGGTGCGGAACAGCCCCCAGTCTAATTGACGGCCGGGTCCGGCAGCCCCGGCAAGGCGAAGGCCCCGCACCCGGCAAGGCGAAGGCCCGCACCGGGCAAGGCGAAGGCCCGCACCATCGGTGCGGGCCTTCGTTTCTCCTAGTTGGTCCAGGGAGTCAGGCTGGAACCGCAGCAGGAGCGCCTGGTGGTGCCTACTTGGGCATCAGAACGGAGTCGATCATGTAGACCGTGGCGTTGGCGGTCTTGACGCCGCCGCAGACCACATTGGCGCCGTCAACCATGAGGGCGTCCTTGGTGCCGGTGACCGTCACGGAACCGCCCTCGACGGTCTTGTGCGTGCCCACGATCTTGTCCGGGCTGATCTTGCCGGGAACCACGTGGTAGGTCAGGATCTTGCTCAGGAGGGCGTCGTCGGTCTTGAGCGTCTCGATGGTGGCGGCGTCGATCTTCTTGAACGCGTCATCCGTCGGGGCGAAGACCGTGAATTCGCTGCCGTTCAGGGTGTCCACCAGGTCCACCTTTGGGTTGAGCTTGCCGGAGACGGCGGCGGTCAGGGTGGTCAGGATCGGGTTGTTGGAGGCCGCGGTGGCTACCGGATCGAGGGCCATCCCGGACACGGAGCCCGCACCGCTGGGAACCTGGGCGGCGTAGCCGGCACAGCCGGGACCGACGAGGTCGGCGGCCGGGTCCATGGCGGCGGCGGAGGAGCTCTTGGCCGGCGTCGGCGCCATGCTGGAGGCCGACGGCGTGGAAGCCGGAGCCGACGAGCTGGGCGCCGTGGTGCTGGAACCGCCACAGGCAGTGAGGCTCAGCATGGCCGAAGCGGCGATACCTGCAACGGCGAAAGTCGTGCGCTTGATGGTCTGCATTTTGGTTTCTCCTATTTGTTTGCCGATCATTGCCGGCGGCGGACTTTGCCGCTCTGGCCCTTTTCCGACTGGTGGGCACCGACCCGTGGTTGGTGTCTCAATGGGTATTCGCGGGGTCGGGAGAAACGGATGGGTGAAGGATTGAAATTCTTTTTTGGATGCCCCAACGTCCGGCTGCATCCGTGCTCCGGCGCCGGTCCGGGCGCCGGTTCAGGGGTAGTCCGGCGCCGGTCCGGGGGCCGGTCCAGTGGGTGGTTAAACAGCAGGATCCCGGACCGTGGGTCCGGGATCCTGCTGTTCGATTCAGTTTTACTCTCTGTGCGCAAGGGGGGACTTGAACCCCCACGCCCGAAGGCACAGGAACCTAAATCCTGCGTGTCTGCCAATTTCACCACTCGCGCGCGGCGCCGGCCGTTGCGGGTCAGTTGACCCTCGACGGCGGATGCCAGGCTCCATCATACCGTTCACCGGCACGGTTCGCCGGTTGCCTCCACCTGCGGCGGACGTCCCGGGCCAGGGCGACGGCGGACCGGGGCGACGGCGGGCCGGTGGGCCTAGGCGTCCACCTTCAAGTCCCGGCGGAGCTTGGCGACGTGCCCGGTGGCCCGGACGTTGTACTGCGCCACGACCACCCTGCCCTCCGGATCGACGACGACGGTGGACCGGATGAGCCCTTCGTAGCTGCGGCCGTAGTTCTTTTTCTCACCCCAGGCCGCGTAGGCCTCGGCCACGGCGTGGTCCTCGTCGGAGAGCAATGGGAAGGTCAGGCCCTCCGTGGCGGCGAACGTGGCGAGCTTGCCGACCGCGTCGGGGGAGATCCCCACCACGTCATAACCGGCCTGCTGCAGGGACGCCAGGGAGTCCCGGAAATCGCAGGCCTGCTTGGTGCACCCGGGAGTGGAAGCGGCCGGGTAGAAGTAGATCACCGTGCTGCGGCCCCGGAAGTCGCGCAGGCTGACATCCTGCCCGTCCGAATTTTTCAGCGTGAAGTCCGGTGCCGGGGTTCCGGGAATGAGTCGTTCAGGCAAGTTATTCTCCTTCGCAGGGTGCGGGTATACCAGCCTAATGAGCGTTCGTGCGGGCGACGAATCCGCCGCTCGCTATACTCAGTGGTATGCCTGACATGGATCGCTGGCCCACTGGGCGCTTACTGTCCACGGCGGCACGCCTTGTTGAACACTCCTGGAACGAAAAGTTGGGGGCCATCGGCCTGACGCACGCCGGGGTCATCGCCATGGAAGTGCTCTCCGTCAACGGACCCATGACGCAGGCCCAACTGGCTCAACTGGTTCGGGTTCAAGCTCAGACCATGGGGAAGACGCTGAGCCGATTGGAAGCGCACGGCCACATTTCCCGGCAACGCAGCACCTCCGACCGGCGCAGTCACGTCGTGTCCCTGACGGACCGGGGCCGCGACGCCGTCGCCGAAGCCGCGGACATGGAGCGCGCCGTGCTGGCCGCCGCCTCGATTGACCCCGACGTGCTGCGGCAGGAACTCCAGGCCGTCGTCAGGGAGCTGGCCACCCGCATTTCCTCCCCCGAGACCAAGGCCATGGTCAAAGGTGCCTAGCCCGGCATAGCCGTCGAGGCGACCCGGCCCAGCTGAGTTCCCGGTCCGCGGATTCGTCTATCCCGGAACCGGCCACGCCTTCTTCAACGTCACCACCACATGGACTTACGACGCCGAAGCCTCCGAGGACGCGTGGCCGCTGACCCTGGCTGCCGGGCAGAAGGCCCTGTACCGGTGATCGGCGCGGGGCTTTCTGGCGGTTATCGCTCGGGCCGGCAGTCAAGGATGAACTGCATCAGCGGGGTCGCGTCCCCGTCTGCGTAGAGGACCACCAGGTCCCGGTTGAATTCGAGCCGCCGGCTGAACGGGATGGAGATGGCGTCGTGGCCGGAACTCATCAGGATCCCGTTCATCATCAGTCGTGACGTGCGCTTGTTGCCATCGAAGTAGAACTGGTGCCGGGTGCCGAAGCAGAAGTACGCTACGGCACGTTCGACAGGGTTCTCCAGGGTGGACAGGTACGCCAGTCCGCGGTCGTATTCGGCTCTGAGCCCTTCACCGCCGTCTTCACAGCCGGTCGCGTAGAACGTGCCGGCTTCACCGAGGTTCACCGTCCCGCCGCCCCGAACGGATCCTTCGCCGCGGAAGTGCCCGGCCTCGATCGCTTCGTGTGGGGCTACAACGCCGTGGAGCCGGTCAGAGACCTCTTTGACTGGCTCGAATGTCCCGTCCTGAACCATGTCGTGCAGCATCCGCGTGGATGAGGCCAGAGCAAGGACTTGCTGCTCGTCCTCGAGCCGGCGCCCGCCGACGGTGACGCCTTCAAGCAGGGTCTGGACCTCGGGAAGGGTATAGGGATTGCCTTCGAGTGCGGCAGCGTCCCAGACATGTCCGGCGAGCTGGCCTTCGAAGCGGGCCACGGCCCTGGCGACTTCCATGTCCGGCAGCAGTGCCCAGGGCACTGCGGTCGAGTTCCATGCGAAGCCGAGTTCCTGCTCCTGATCTTTGGCCGTGCTGCTGAGCATGCCAGGGGCCGGCTCATGGGGCCGCGGGCGGCCCGGGCGCTTTTTGTACTGGTTGGAGCCGATGCCCCAGCGTGCTGGATCAGTCATTGTCCGGCTCCCATTCCCTTGTGAGTTCCTCGGCCGAGGCGGCGGTCGAGTCCATGCCGTAGCAGTCCAGGATGATCTGAATGGGGTCGGCCCAGACGACGCCTTCATCGTTCCACGAGCTGCTTTCGCTGCTGCCGTCGAACGGAAGCAGGATGACATCCACCGCGGACGGGCCCGGGCGGGTGATGATCGACGAAACGCGGAAGGGTTCCTCGACGTACAGGACCAGCGGTCCGGCCTGGCCGGCCGCGCCGATACGCGCGGCCGCGGGGGCACCGCTGACCGCCCAGCCCTTTCGGGTCGCGGCAGCGGCCGAGCAGATCCGCAAGAAGTTCCAGTCGCTCGTTGTGATGACGGCACCCGGGCGGAGCCGCGGGGGAGCGGCGGCGCCGGCCTCTCGGGCAAGAGTTCGGGGACGTGGCCGGCCGTCGGGGCTCGCCCACCGCATCAGGGTGCTTGCCATTCCTGCCTCAGCGGGTGGCTCGTCGGTGACACCACCGATGATGGACCTTGCCGCTTGCAGGGCATCGGTGTTGCAGAGCGGCTCGGGGCGGGACGGTATCTGCAGGCCGGCGGCTGCCAGAATGCGCGAAGCCATACCCAGAGTCGGGTCGACGTCGCCCTTTTCGATACGTGTAATCGTGGACGCGGAGACGCCGGCCCGCCGGGCGAGCTCTCTCCTGTTGTAGCGCGACCCTCGAATCGCATCCTGAACAATGTTTTGCATATACGCAATCTATGCCAACGAGGTGCATATATGCAAAATAATGAGGAGCGGGCAAGAAGGCCCGGCGCCGCATACCGGTGCGGGGCCCGATTCGCGCCAGGCTAGGCGCTTGGCCTTTGCCTCCAGCGTGAACGGAATCGGACTTGAGCGCTCGGGCTTGGCATCACGGGGAGCGAGAGCCGCCATTCGACGTCGTCGTTCAGCTCCCTGATACGCGGGGGCAGCGACTGGCAGCGCCAGCGGTCCTTGGCCTCGGCAACCTGCTGCTGCCAGTTCCCCCGGTGACAGCCAGCCAGCAGTCCGGACACATGTCCGGCATGAAGCGACTTGAAGCAAGCGTCTGCACCTGGCTCGACATCGGCGAGGAGGGCATCCAGACGGAACATTTTCGGACAAAACAAAACCCCGCCTCTGCCAGCCGCTAGGCCAGTAAAGACGGGGTCTTCTTTTGGTGCACCCCCCGGGACTCGAACCCGGAACCCATTGATTAAGAGTCAATTGCTCTGCCAGTTGAGCTAGAGGTGCAGCTGTTGTTTCCGTTCATCGGGGGCTTTTTGTTTCCCTCGTTGTTCTCCGCAACGACATGAAACTCTACACGAGTTTGGACGCGCTGTGAAATCGGCGGTGGTGCCACGGGCGGTCCTAGCCGGGGAGCTCCAAAACCAGCACAAAATCAGGGTTTTGGCCGTTGCTGAGCACCCACAGACGGCCGTCCGGAGCCAGTGAAACGTCCCGGATCCGCCCGTACATCCCTGTGAAATAGCCCACAGGGTCGGCGGCGAACTCGCCGCGGAGCGGCACGGCCCAGACGCGCTGGCCGCGGAGGGCACCCAGATACGCCGTATCCCCGACGATTTCGAGTCCGCTGGGGGAGGAGTCCGCCGTCGACGGCCACACCACCTTGGCGTCCCGGAAGCCGGCGCGGTGCGGGGCCCCGGTCACCTCCGGCCAGCCGTAGTTGCCGCCGGGCACAATCAGGTTGAGCTCGTCATCCACGTCGGGACCGAATTCGCTGGCCCACAGCCTGCCCGCACTGTCCCAGGCCAGGCCCTGGACGTTGCGGTGGCCGAGGCTGTAGACCGGGTTGTCGCCGAACGGGTTACCCGGGGCGGGACGGCCTTCGGGAGTGATCCGCAGGATCTTCCCGCCCAGTGCCTTCGGATCCTGGGGCTGTTCGCGCCGTTGTGAATCGCCTGTCCCGACGTACAGGTACCCGTCGGGTCCGAACCGGATCCTTCCGCCGTTGTGCGTCGACGCCTTCGGGATCCCGGTGAAGATAATCTCCGGGGCGCCGAGCTGCAGTTGGCCGTTGCCTTCGTCGACGCGGAGGCGGGCGATTCTGTTGTCCCCCGCGGCGGTGAAGTAGGCGTACAGGTAGCGATCGGCAGCGAAGTCCGGGGAGAGGGCCAGTCCCAGCAGGCCGCCTTCGCCGCCGGGCACGACGTCGGGCACCTTACCCAGCGTTCCGGCCGGGCTGTCGCCGCCGGAGCCGGCGGTCCCAGAACCAGCACTGACCGTTCTGAGCAGGGCACTGTCACGTTCGGAAATGATGGCCGTACCGTCGGGCAGGAAAACCGTGGACCACGGCACCTGCAGCCCAGCATTGATTCTGCCGGCGACCGTCAGTTGGCCGGCCGGCACCGGTGAGGAACCGGTGCCGGCCGACGGGCTGCCGCTGGCCGGGGCAGGCGTGCCTGCCGTGGCGCTGCCCGGTGTTCCGGTGTCCCTGCCCGGAGTGCAGGCCGCCAGCAGCATCGCGCAGGCCGCCAGAACCGCGCCGACGCCGACGGCGGCCGCCCGGAGGTGCTTTCCCGCCATCGATGCCTCCAATCCCGCGCGGCTGTTGTCCGCGGCCCGTCCGCTCGTTCCGACGCCTACTGCCGTGACCGGCGCGGAGGCCGGAAGCCGGCGGCTTCGGCATGGGCTGCGGACAGGAACCACACCTCGGCCCGGGTTTCTTCGAAGAAGGGGCTGCCCTCGTCGTGGTAGATCATCGAGGAGGCATTGCCCTTGACAGTAAAGCCGGCGGGACCGCTGCCGTCCGCCTCGGGTGCCGCCGACCCCTCCCCGTAGGGCTGATCCAGGGCGAGGTGCCCGGACGGCTCCCCGGTGTGGCTGGCAAATCCCTCGGAGGCGGCTGCCGACGCCGCCGTCTGCTGCGTTTCAGCCTGCGCCTGCGGTTCCCTGGATGGGGCGGGCGCGGAGGCGTTCTCCCCTTCCAGGAGGGCCGCCTCGGCCGCGGCCGATTCCGCGCCGGGAAGGGTGGGGGCGTGGGCCTCCGTGTATTCGGGGTGATGGACGGGTGCCCGCTCCGCGGCGGGCGCATCTGCGGCCGGGGCCTGCATCGCCTGCTCTTCGTGGCCGGCGTGCATCCCATGGGACAGGCCTTGATGGGCGGGGGGATGTGTTTCATCCGCCGGCGGGGTCTCCGACCACTGGGTCTCCCACTCGGCCGGCGCGGCCCCGGCGGCTCCGCTGCCGCCGTCGGAAGTCTCCGTGGCAGGCTCTTGGGCGGACGGCCGGCCCGCCGCGGAGTCCTGCGCGGTGGTGGGCGCCACGGGCTCGGCGTTGCCGAACCCGGCAGCCGTTGGCATGCCGGTGGTGGCGGCCGCGGCGCCTGGGCTGCCGGCCCTTCCCGTTCCCGCATTCGCGCCTGTCTCTGCATCCGGGGTGCCCGTGCCGCTACGGGAATTGCGGTTCAACAGCCACCAGACGACGGCGACAATCACCACGATGACGATGAGCCAGATAATCCAATCCATAGCAGAACCCTTCTGTCCAGGAGGCAAGGTTGCCGTTGCTTGACCGTACGTCTGCCTTAAGGCGGCTGTCCATACTCCCGGCACCCGGGCTGTAGCCTCTGATCATGGATTTCAAGAGACTGCGGATTCTCCGGGAGCTCGCCGACCGCGGCACGGTCGGCGCCACTGCCGAGGCGATGAAGGTGACGCCGTCGGCCGTCTCCCAGCAGCTTAAGACCCTGCAGGAGGAACTGGGGGTGGTCCTCGTGGAGAAGTCCGGCAGGGGAGTGCGCCTGACCGAGGCGGGGCTGGCCATGGCTTCGGCAGCGGCAGAGGTGTCCACTGCGATGGCGCGCGCGGAAGCCACCATCGACACCTACCGGCTGGGCTGGCAGACGCACGTCAAGGCCGCCTTCTTCCCGAGTGCCGCGGAGATGTTCCTGCCGGGGCTGTTGCACCGGGTCAAGGCGATCGACGGGCTCCGCTTCGAGGCCCACTTCGAGGACCCGAACGTCGCCGGATTCGCGGGGCTGACGGCGGACTACGACATCGTCCTGGCCTACAGCGTCGACGGCCCGGACGTCTTTGCCCGGCTGGGACTTGTTGTGGAGCCTTTGCTGGACGAGCCGCTGGACGTCGCCATGCCGGCAGGCCATGTCCTCGCCGGCAAGGACACGCTGTTCGCGCAGGATGTCATCGGATATCCCTGGATGGGGGTGCCCGACGGCTTCCCGTTCGACACGGTGCTCCGGCAGATCGAGGTGCAGGCGGACTCGCAGGCCGTCCGCGCCCAGCTGTACCCCGATCTCCGCGTCGTGGAGGCCCTCGTCAGCGCGGGGCACGGACTGAGCCTGCTGCCGCGCTACACGGCGTTGAAGAACCAGGGCAGGGGCTTCGTCCTGCGGCCGCTGGCCGGGGTCAAGGCCAGCCGGAGCATCGTCGCCCTGGCGCGGCCCGACGTCGCGGCTCGGACCACCATCCAGCAGGTGCTGTCCCTGCTCAAGGCCGAGGCGCGGGCCGTTGCCGAGGCCCCGGAACTGCGTGACGCTGCCCACCTCAACTGACGCATCCCACCTCATGCCCGCCTCAACTGGCGCGGAGCAAAGTGCTGATTCCGTCAGGTGAGACGAGAGTCCACTATTTGATCGAAATATTCCCAGTTTTCCGCTTAATCCGCCTGTTCGGGTCGTTGCCGTCCTCGGGGGAGCCCTAGACTTTGAGCCATGAGTGAGGACACCCAAACAGCGACAGACACCAAGCCTGACATCAAACCCCGAAGCCGGGTGGTCACCGATGGCATCCACGCCGCCCCGGCGCGCGGGATGTTCCGGGCGGTGGGCATGGGCGATGACGACTTCGCCAAACCCCAGGTTGGTGTTGCCAGCTCGTGGAATGAAATCACTCCCTGCAACCTCTCGCTGAACCGGCTGGCCCAGGGTGCCAAGGAAGGCGTCTTCGCCGGCGGCGGGTTCCCGATGCAGTTCGGCACCATCTCGGTCTCCGACGGCATCTCGATGGGCCATGAGGGCATGCACTTCTCCCTGGTGTCCCGCGAAGTAATCGCCGACTCGGTGGAGACCGTCATGCAGGCCGAGCGGATCGACGGCTCGGTGCTGCTGGCGGGCTGCGACAAGTCCCTGCCCGGCATGCTGATGGCCGCCGCCCGCCTGGACCTCGCCAGCGTCTTCCTGTACGCCGGCTCGATCATGCCCGGCTGGGTCAAGCTTGAGGACGGCTCCGAAAAGGAAGTCACCCTGATCGACGCCTTCGAAGCCGTAGGCGCGTGCGCTGCCGGGAAGATGAGCCTTGAGGACCTGGACCGCATCGAACGGGCCATCTGCCCGGGCGAAGGTGCCTGCGGCGGCATGTACACCGCCAACACCATGGCCTGCATCGGTGAGGCCCTGGGCATGTCCCTTCCCGGCTCCGCAGCTCCGCCCTCGGCAGACCGCCGCCGCGATGTCTTCGCCCACAAGTCCGGCGAGGCCGTCGTCAACCTGCTCCGGCTCGGCATCACCGCGCGCGACATCATGACCAAGAAGGCCTTCGAGAACGCGATCGCCGTCACCATGGCCTTCGGCGGCTCCACCAACGCCGTGCTGCACCTGCTCGCCATTGCCCGCGAAGCCGAAGTCGAGCTCAACCTCGAGGACTTCAACCGGATCGGCGACAAGATCCCGCACCTGGGCGACCTCAAGCCGTTCGGCCGCTACGTGATGACCGACGTCGACAAGATCGGCGGCGTTCCGGTCATCATGCGTGCGCTGCTCGACGCCGGCCTGATCCACGGCGACTGCCTCACCGTCACCGGAAAGACCGTTGCCGAGAACCTCGCGGAGATCAACCCGCCGGACCTGGACGGCAAAATCCTCCGCGCCATGGACAATCCGATCCACAAGACCGGCGGCATCACCATCCTGCACGGCTCGATGGCACCCGAAGGCGCCGTCGTGAAGAGCGCAGGCTTCGACGCCGACGTCTTCGAGGGCACCGCCCGCGTCTTCGAACGCGAACAGGGCGCCCTGGACGCGCTCGACAACGGCCGGATCAAGGCCGGCGACGTCGTCGTCATCCGCTACGAGGGCCCCAAGGGCGGCCCGGGCATGCGCGAAATGCTGGCCATCACCGGGGCCATCAAGGGCGCGGGCCTGGGCAAGGACGTGCTGCTGCTGACGGACGGCCGGTTCTCCGGCGGCACCACCGGCCTGTGCATCGGCCATGTGGCACCGGAGGCGGCCGACGGCGGCCCCATCGCCTTCGTCAAGGACGGCGACCGGATCCGCGTGGACATCGCTGCCCGTTCCTTCGACCTCCTGGTCGACGAGGCGGAGCTCGAGGGCCGCAAGATCGGCTGGGAGCCGCTCCCGGCCAAGTTCACCAAGGGTGTCCTCGCCAAGTACGCCAAGCTCGTGCACAGCGCCTCCACCGGCGCCTACTGCGGGTAGCACGGTTCAGTTGGGCTCACCCTGGCCGCTGGGTGAGCCCAACTAGGTAGCAGTCGATGTCGTTTTGAGCGCTCATAACGACAACAACTGCTACCTAGTTGGGGAGGGCGGCCAATTGGTGGACCATGACGTCCACATAGTGAGATGTGCACCACCCCCGTTGACAGGCATCTCACCCAGAGGGAAAACTGAACGCATGATCGCATACGTTACCGGCTGCGCCGCTGCAGAAGCAGTCGTCGTCCTTACCAAGCGCGTGGCTACTTAGCCCGACTGGTAACGTAACCGTCACGCGCAACCCCTCGAAGAGCCGCCAGGCTGAGGGGTTTTTTCATTTTCCGAAGTTTCGACAAAAACACAGATTATCCACAAGGAAGAGTCCGATGAGCAAAGGATCGCCGATCAGCCCCTCGCTGATGGCCACGAAGTCCGCTGGAGCCCCCAAGGCTCCGGAACGCGTCGAACGTCCGGCTGATGCCGGCGTCGACACTGCTGCTGCCGTCTCTCCTGTCCTCGGGCCGAACAACGTCGTACCCCCGACGGTGATGACCGGCTCACAAGCAATTGTCCGCTCGCTCGAAGAACTCGGCGTGGACGACATTTTTGGTTTGCCCGGTGGCGCGATCCTGCCCACCTATGACCCCTTGATGGCTTCCCGAATGAACCACATTCTGGTCCGTCACGAACAGGGAGCCGGCCACGCCGCGCAAGGCTACGCCATGGTCACCGGACGGGTCGGCGTCTGCATCGCCACCTCGGGCCCGGGTGCCACCAACCTCGTTACCGCCATCATGGATGCCCACATGGACTCCGTGCCGCTCGTTGCCATCACCGGCCAGGTCTCCAGCGCCGTAATCGGCACGGATGCCTTCCAGGAAGCGGACATCGTGGGCATCACCATGCCGATCACGAAGCACTCCTTCCTGGTCACCAACCCGCAGGATATTCCGCATGTCATGGCCGAGGCCTTCCACCTCGCGTCCACCGGCCGCCCCGGCCCGGTGCTGGTGGACATCGCCAAGGACGCCCAACAGGGACAGATGACGTTCTCCTGGCCGCCGAAAATCGATCTGCCGGGATACCGGCCGGTCACCCGCGGCCACAACAAGCAGGTCCGCGAAGCCGCCAAACTCATTGCCGCGGCCAGCAAGCCTGTCCTGTACGTCGGCGGCGGTGTGGTCAAGGCGCACGCCTCTGCTGAGCTCCGCGAGCTGGCCGAACTGACCGGCGCGCCTGTGGCCACCACCCTGACTGCACGTGGCGCCTTCCCCGACTCGCACCCGCAGCACGTCGGCATGCCCGGCATGCATGGCACGGTGTCCGCGGTGACGGCGCTGCAGCAGTCCGACCTGCTCATCACCCTGGGAGCACGCTTCGATGACCGGGTGACGGGCATCCTGAAGTCCTTCGCGCCGAACGCCAAGGTCATCCACGCGGACATCGATCCCGCGGAAATCTCCAAGAACCGCACGGCCGACGTCCCGATCGTCGGCTCTGTCAAGGAGATCATCCCGGAGCTCACCGAGGCGGTCCGCGCCCAGTTCGAGGCCTCCGGCACCCCGGACCTCACCAGCTGGTGGGCCTTCCTGAACAACCTCAAGGAGACCTATCCGCTGGGCTGGACCGAACCGGAGGACGGCCTCAGTGCCCCGCAGCGCGTGATCGAACGCATCGGAGCCCTCACCGGCCCCGAAGGCATCTACGTCGCCGGCGTCGGCCAGCATCAGATGTGGGCCGCCCAGTTCATCAAGTACGAGCGCCCGCACGCCTGGCTGAACTCCGGCGGGGCCGGCACCATGGGCTACGCCGTGCCGGCGGCCATGGGCGCCAAGGTGGGCGAACCTGACCGCGTGGTCTGGGCGATCGACGGCGACGGCTGCTTCCAGATGACCAACCAGGAACTGGCCACCTGCGCGATCAACAAGATCCCGATCAAGGTTGCCATCATCAACAATTCCTCGCTGGGCATGGTGCGGCAGTGGCAGACCCTCTTCTACGAGGGCCGCTACTCCCACACCGACCTCAACACCGGCCACGACACCGTCCGGATCCCGGACTTCGTCAAGCTCGCCGACGCCTATGGCTGCGCCGCGTTCCGCTGCGAACGCGACGAGGACATCGACGCCACCATCCAGCAGGCCCTGGCGATCAACGACCGCCCCGTGGTCATCGATTTCGTCGTGAGCCCCAACTCCATGGTGTGGCCGATGGTCCCCGCCGGAGTCAGCAACGACCAAATCCAGGTTGCCCGCAACATGACCCCGGATTGGGAAGAGGAGGACTGAACATGACCCGCCACACACTGTCCGTTCTGGTCGAAGACAAGCCCGGCGTGCTGACCCGCGTCGCCAGCCTCTTCGCCCGCCGCGCCTTCAACATCAATTCCCTGGCCGTCGGGCCGACGGAGGTCCCGGGCATGTCCCGGATGACCGTGGTCGTCGACGCCGACGGCGAGCTGATCGAACAGGTCACCAAGCAGCTGAACAAGCTGGTCAACGTGCTCAAGATCGTTGAGCTCACCCCAGAAACTTCCGTACAGCGCGACCACATCCTGGTCAAGGTACGTGCGGATGCCGCAACACGCCTGCAGGTCACCCAGGCTGCAGACCTGTTCCGCGCTTCAGTGGTCGACGTCTCCACAGAGTCGGTAGTCATTGAGGCAACGGGCCACCCCGACAAGCTCAGGGCACTCCTTTCAGTGCTCGAGCCGTTCGGCATCCGCGAAATCGTGCAGTCCGGCACCCTGGCCGTCGGGCGGGGATCCCGCTCCATGAGTGACAGGGCCCTGCGCAGCGCGTAGAACACAGCGCAAGGGCTGAGTAAGCGCCGCACACGAGCACCACAGACAAAGCAACACGAATCCACTTAAAAGGAGACACCCCAGTGACTGAAATGTTTTACGACGACGACGCCGACCTGTCGATCATCCAGGGCCGCACCGTCGCCGTTATCGGTTACGGCTCCCAGGGCCACGCCCACGCCCTCAGCCTGCGCGATTCCGGTGTTGACGTCCGCGTCGGCCTCAAGGACGGCTCCAAGTCCCGCGCCAAGGCCGAGGCCGAGGGCCTGCGCGTCCTGAACGTCGCCGACGCCGTTGCCGAAGCCGACCTCATTATGGTCCTCACCCCGGACCAGGTCCAGCGCCACGTCTACGCCGAGGACATCGCCCCGAACCTGCAGCCCGGCGACGCCCTGTTCTTCGGACACGGCTTCAACATCCGCTACGGCTACATCAAGGCCCCGGCCGACGTCGACGTCGCCCTCGTTGCCCCCAAGGGCCCGGGCCACATCGTGCGCCGCGAGTTCGAAGCCGGCCGCGGCGTGCCGGACTTGATCGCCGTCGAGCAGAACCCGTCCGGCAAGGCCAAGGAACTGGCACTGTCCTACGCCAAGGCGATCGGCGGCACCCGCGCGGGTGTCATCGAGACTACCTTCACCGAAGAGACCGAAACCGACCTCTTCGGCGAGCAGGCAGTCCTGTGCGGCGGCGCCTCCCAGCTGATCCAGTACGGCTTCGAGACCCTCACCGAGGCCGGCTACAAGCCCGAGGTGGCCTACTTCGAGGTGCTGCACGAGCTCAAGCTCATTGTGGACCTCATGGTTGAAGGCGGCATCGCCAAGCAGCGCTGGAGCGTCTCGGACACCGCCGAGTACGGCGACTACGTCTCCGGCCCGCGCGTCATCACCCCGCAGGTGAAGGAAAACATGAAGGCTGTCCTCAAGGACATCCAGGACGGCACCTTCGCCAAGCGCTTCATCGACGACCAGGACGCCGGGGCCCCCGAGTTCAAGGCCCTGCGCAAGAAGGGCGAAGACCACCCGATCGAGGCCACCGGCCGCGAACTGCGCAAGCTGTTCTCCTGGATCAAGAACGAGGACGACTACACCGAAGGCTCGGTAGCCCGCTAGACACTGACCGGCAGGGGAGCCGGACACCATTGACTGGGGTCCGGCTTTCCTGCGTTCGGGCAGCACCTTTTACACCAGACGTTTCACCAAAATCCCCACCTGAATACAAGAGAGCTAAAGAGGTCACCGGTGACAAGCACCAAACCTGTAGTACTCCTCGCTGAGGAACTTTCGCCCGCCACGATCGAGGCCCTCGGCCCGGACTTTGAAATCCGGCAGATCGACGGCGCCGACCGTTCCCAGCTGCTCTCTGCGATCGTCGACGTCGACGCGATCCTGGTCCGCTCCGCCACCCGGCTGGACGCCGAGGCGATCGCCGCCGCGAAGAACCTCAAGGTGATCGCCCGCGCCGGCGTGGGCCTGGACAACGTCGACATCAAGGCCGCCACCCAGGCCGGTGTCATGGTGGTGAACGCGCCCACCTCGAACATCGTCTCCGCCGCCGAACTCACGGTCGGCCACATCCTGAGCCTCGCCCGCCACATCCCGCAGGCCAGCACCGCGCTCAAGGACGGCGAGTGGAAGCGCTCCAAGTACACCGGCATCGAACTCTTCGAGAAGAAGATCGGCATCATCGGCCTGGGCCGGATCGGTGCCCTCGTCGCCGCCCGCCTGAAGGGCTTCGACACCAGGATCCTCGCGTACGACCCCTACATCACCTCCGCCCGCGCGGCCCAGCTCGGCGTGCAGCTGGTGACCCTGGACGAGCTGCTCGCGCAGTCGGACTTCATCACCATCCACATGCCCAAGACCCCGGAGACCGTCGGCATGCTCGGCGCCGACGCCTTCAAGAAGATGAAGAGCACGGCCTACGTCGTCAACGTCGCCCGCGGCGGCCTGGTGGACGAAGAAGCCCTGTACGCGGCGCTGGAGTCGGGCGAGATCGCCGGGGCCGCCGTCGACGTCTTCGTCAAGGAGCCCAGCACGGACCTGCCGTTCTTCAAGCTCGACAACGTCGTGGTCACCCCGCACCTGGGCGCCTCCACCGACGAGGCCCAGGAGAAGGCCGGCGTGTCCGTCGCGAAATCCGTCCGCCTGGCCCTCGCCGGCGAGCTGGTGCCCGACGCCGTCAACGTGGCCGGCGGCGTCATCGACGAGGACGTCCGCCCCGGCATCGCGCTGATCGAGAAGCTGGGCCGCATCTTCACCGCCATGACCCACGCCTCGCTCACGCAGTTCGACGTCGAGGTGGCCGGGGAAATCTCCTCCCTCGACGTCAAGGTGCTGGAACTGGCGGCGCTCAAGGGCATCTTCGCCGACATCGTGACCGAGCAGGTCTCGTACGTCAACGCCCCGGTGATCGCCGAGCAGCGCGGCATCAACGTCCGCCTCATCACGACGCCGGACACCGAGTCGTACCGCAACGTCCTGACCCTGCGCGGCGCCCTCAGCGACGGCAGCCAGATCTCCGTGGCCGGGACCCTGACGGGGCCCAAGCAGGTCCAGAAGCTCGTGGGAATCAACGGCTTCGAGCTGGAGATCCCGATCAGCGAACACCTCGTCGTGGTCGTCTACTCGGACCGCCCCGGCGTGATCGGCACCATCGGCCACATCCTGGGCATGAACAACATCAACATCGCCGGCATGCAGGTTGCGCGCCAGGCCGAGGGCGGCCAGGTACTCGCCCTGCTCACCATCGACAGCTCGGTTCCGCAGCAGGTCCTTGACGCGATCAAGGCCGGAATCGGCGCTGACATGGTCCGCGAGGTCGACCTCGAGGACTGACACCCCCTCTGACACCCCCTCAGCGGGCGCCGGCGGCGGGCAGATCGCTTGCCGGCGTCCGCGAAGGAGCGGCCGGTCTGCGTACAATGGCTAGGTCCGAATTTCGGATCCGGCCGGCAGCCCGGCCTTTACTTTTGCACACCCGGCAGGGGACGCCTTCACTTCCGCACGGAATGAATTACGGTGTGCGCACGCAATCCAGCTTTCAGGAGCCCAATGAACGCCGTCCAGAGGTTCATCAGAAGCCGAGTGCTTCTGCTGACCGCGTCCATTTTGATCGTGGCCATGTGCCTTTCGGTCCTCGTCCAGGGGCAGTCGCAGGCTGCGCTGAACCGGACCGTTGACCAGAACTCCCGGGGGCTCTACGACGTGCTCGTCCAGGCGAAAGCCGACGACAACGGCGGCCTGATGAAGCCGGAGATCGCCACCGGCCAGGGCGGCGTCAGCTTCGAGCAGCTGGATTCCATCCGGAGACTCGCCGGCACCTCCGTGGCTGCCCCGATCAGCCTCGTCTCCCGGGTCACCCAGAACCTGGAAGCCCCGCGGCTGGAAGCCACCGACTACCTGGGCTTCAACGCTGGACTGGCCGGCACCGCCGGAGATCCGAGCGCCACCGATCCGAGCAAGTGGCCGGCCGCCGAGTCCGTCCTGTCCGATACGCCCAAGAAGTACCGCCTCACGGCCAGCGCCGTCAGCTCGGACGGACACTCCGACCAGACCCTGTTCAAGACGATGGCCGAGGGCTCACTCGGCAAGGCCAAGCTCATCGAAGAGCAGGTAGCCGGCGGCAAGAACGTCCGCATCGCCGGCCCGGCGGGGGAGACCGGCATCAAGTTCCCCGCCCCGGCCGGAGGCTCGGAGCACAACCTCTTCAACCTCTCCGTCGCGCTGCCGCAGGCGCCCCAGGTGAGCGAATCCGTCGTCGCCGTCGACCCCGTCTCGGAGCGCGCCCTGCTCGGCACGGCAGGTGACTTCCTGGCCCCGCTGGAGAAGGCGCCGCCCGCAGACGCCCGCAACGCCGGCGCGATCGGGCGCCACTTCGAAAGCCTTTTCACCAGCGGCATCGGCATGGACCAACTGAAGGAAGGCCCGGACTTCCTCGGCGTCAAGCTCAAGTACTGGGCCCCGCTGATGAGCCAGTACCAGCAGGCGAAGCGCAGCGGCCAGCTGACCGCCGATTCGCAGGCCATCCCGCTGATCGTCCGCTCGGGCACCTCGCTGGATCTGAAGTACTCGGTCAAGATCGAGGAGATCGACGCGTCCGGGAAAGTCACCAAGGACGTCGGCACGGTCACCCGCTCGCTGGACAAGGACTACCTCCCGTTCGTCTCCAAGTCCCCGTTCTCCCTGGCCTGGCCCGGTTCCAAGGACCTGTCGCAGCTGATGGGCGACACCGGTACCTTCAGCCAGGGCCTCTACAATCCGGCCACCTGGAGCACCAACTTCGCTGCCGCCCCCAAATACACGGACGGCGAGACCGCCGGCAACGGTGCCGTGGACAAGAGCGCCACCCCCGGCGAGTGGGTCACGGTGAACCGCCTGCCGGACAAGGCCGCCAACGGCGACGCCGTCGACCAGACGCAGCGCGCACCGGTTGACGAACGCTCCTACCGGGACAACCTTGAAACCGGCAAGAAGCTGGCCACGCCGCTCGCCATGGTCTACGGGACCTTCGACGCCGGCCAGGTCAAGAATGCTGCCGGCGACGTCAACCGCCTCCCGCTCGGCGGCTACGATCCGACCCCCTTCACCCTGACGAAGGACGCGTCCGGCAAGGACGTCCAGAACACCGAACTCAAGCCCTCGCTGAGCGCCACCGGCCTGGCAAGCCAGTCCGCCGGTGCCATCACCGATTACTACGGCCTGGCCGCAGCCCGCGGCTTCGACCAGAACGCCAACGTGATCGATGCCGTGCGCGTCCGCGCCAAGGTGCCCGGCAGCTGGAAGCAGGCGCAGCCCGAGGTGGAAAAGCTCGCCAACGACATCCGCGACATGGGCCTGCAGGCGACAGTCGTTGCCGGTTCCGCCCGTGAGGACGCCGGCATCTCCGTGCCCGGCTACTCCAAGGACGACGCCGGCAAGGAGTCCCCGCTCGGCACGGTGCAACAGTCATGGGTCCGGCAGAACGCCGCGGACGCCGTGTCCGGATCGCTGACCGGGACAAACCTGACGCTGCTGTTCATCACACTCTGCGGCGCCGCGCTGCTGACCGGTGCCTCCACCGTCAGCTACGTGCGCAAACGCCGCAGCGAGGCCGGAACCTTGCGTGCCATGGGCTGGACCCAGCGCAAGATCCGCTCCTGGGTGCTGGCAGAATTCGGCGTCGGGGCGGCCCTGCTGGCCATCGCCGGAACCGTCCTCAGCCTGATCAGCTGGAACCTTGCAACAGCCATTGTCTCCGCCTCCGTCGTGGCGCTCTACGTGGGCGCCGCCCTCTTCGCCGCGCAGCAGCTGCGGCACCGTGAGGTCATCGACCAGGAACCGCAGCACGACGAACGCCTCATCGCCGTTGACTCGCCGCTGACCTTCGCGAACCGGCAGCTGAGCACCAACAAGTTCAACACCGTCTCCCTGGCCGTCGCCGTCGGGGTCTTCGGGGCGGCGGTGGGCGGGCTGATCGCGCTGCTGATCGACATCCCCCGGGCAGCCGGCGCGAGTGCGCTCGGCGGCCTGGCCGCGGCCAGCATCACGCTGCCGAGCATCATCCTGGGAGTCTCCGGCGTGGCCGTGGGTCTGCTGTTGACCATGGTCACCGGCCGGTTCGAGCTGCAGGCCAAGCGCCAGTACCTCGGCACGCTGCAGGCGATGGGCTGGAACCCTGACATGCTCGGCCAAGTCCGGTTCTTCGAAAACGCCATGGTGGGTGCGGTTGCACTGCCGCTGGGCGTTGTCGGCGCCCTGGGCATCGGACTGCTCCTGGCTCCCTATGCCGCGCTCTGGGCCGCTGTCGCCGGGCTCGTGGCTGTACTCTGCTGGATTCCCATTGCAACGAAAGTGGTCCGATGAATAACGACCTGAACCTTGACCGGGCGGCTCACGACCGGATGACGAAGAGCACCCGCCGCGGTGCCCACAAGACCCGCGCCAACACCATCGTGAAGGTGACGGACCACGCCACGCCGCTGGAACTGAGCAATATCACCATCCACTACGGCGGCGGCAAGGGCGGCGCGGAGGCGGTCAACGTGGTGGACGACTTCAACATGACGCTGCATGCCGGCGAGATGCACTGCATCGCCGGCCGCTCCGGCTCCGGCAAGACCAGCATCCTGACGGTCGGCGCGGGCCTGACCCTGCCGACGTCGGGCCGGGTGTTCTGGGAAGGCGACTCGCTCGAAAGCATGGGCGACGACGAAATCGCCGACCGCCGCCGCGCCCTGATCGGCTACGTGGACCAGGGCGGTGCCCTCATCGACGGGATGAGTGCCCTGGAAAACGTCCTGCTCCCGGCCGTTCCGGACGGCGAGGTGGACAAGCGCCGCGACATGGCCAAGGACCTTTTGGACCTCGTGGGACTGGGCCGGCGCATGCGCCACCGCCCGGCCCAGCTCTCCGGCGGTGAGCGCCAGCGCGTGGCGATCGCCCGGGCCCTGATCCTCGGCACCCGGGTGCTCGTGGTGGACGAACCGACGGCCAGCCTGGACCGCTCCGCGGCCAACCGCATCATCAGCATCCTCAAGGACACCACCTCGGACGGCATCGCCGTCCTGGTCGCGTCGCATGACCACGAACTGGTCCGCCAGAGCGATACCCTGACCGAACTGATCTAGGTTAATCCCGTGACAACTTCCGAAAAGACCCCGTTCTACATCACAACGGCCATCAGTTACCCCAACGGCGTGCCGCACATCGGCCACGCCTATGAGGTCATCGCCACGGATGCGATGGCGCGCTTCAAGCGGCTGGACGGCTATGACGTCTTCTTCATGACGGGCACGGACGAGCACGGCCTGAAGATGCAGCAGACGGCGGAGAAGGAAGGCATCCCGGTCAAGGAGCTTGCCGACCGCAACTCGGCCGCGTTCCGCCAGATGAGCGATGACCTGGGCATCTCCCTGAGCCGTTTCATCCGCACCACCGATCCGGACCACTACGAGGCGGCCAAGGCCCTCTGGGAGCGGATGGAAGCCAACGGGGACATCTACCTGTCCAAGTACACCGGCTGGTACTCGGTCCGGGACGAACGCTACTTCGTGGAGGACGAGACCGAGGTGCGGGCCGACGGCCTCCGCTACGCCTCCGAAACCGGCACCGAAGTCACCTGGACCGAGGAGGAAAGCTATTTCTTCAAGCTCGCCTCCTACCAGGACCGGCTGCTGGCCCTCTACGCGGACCACCCTTCCTTTGGTGCGCCCCACAACCGCTTCAACGAGGTGGTCAGCTTCGTCAAGGGCGGCCTGGAGGACCTGTCCATCAGCCGCACCTCCTTTGACTGGGGCGTCCCGGTCCCCGGCAACCCGGACCACGTCATGTATGTCTGGGTGGATGCGCTGACCAACTACCTGACGGGCGTCGGCTTCCCGGACACCGGGTCCGAGTTGTTCCAGAAGTACTGGCCGGCCGACGTCCATGTGATCGGCAAGGACATCTCGCGCTTCCACGCGGTCTACTGGCCGGCCTTCCTGATGTCCGCCGGGCTGGAACTGCCCAAGCGCGTCATGATCCACGGCTTCCTGCACAACCAGGGCGTCAAGATGTCCAAATCGCTGGGCAACGTAGTGGCGCCCGCTGACTGGGTTGCGCAGTACGGCCTCGACCAGGTCCGTTTCTTCCTGCTCCGCGAAGTCCCCTTCGGCGCGGACGGCTCCTACAGCCACGACGCGATCGTGGGCCGGATGAACGCCGACCTCGCCAACAACTTCGGCAACCTGGCCCAGCGGTCGCTGTCCATGGTGGCCAAGAACTGCGACGGCCGCGTTCCGGTCCCCGGCGCGTTCACCGCCGAGGACGCCGCGCTGCTGGGCCAGGCCAACGGCCTGCTGGAGCATTCCCGCGCCGCCTTCGAGAAGCAGGAATTCAGCCGCGCGCTGGAATCGATCTGGGGCGTGCTGGGGGACACCAACGCCTACTTCGCCGAGCAGGCGCCCTGGGTGCTGCGGAAGACCGACGTCGAACGCATGAACACGGTCCTCTACGTCACCCTCGAGGTGCTCCGGATCGTCGCGATCCTCGCCCAGCCGGTGATGCCGACGGCGGCCGCGGCCATCCTCGACACTCTCGGCCAGCCCGAGGGGGAGGCACGCGAGTTCGCGGCTCTTGGGACTCCCATCGCCGCGGGCACCGTGCTGCCGGCCCCGGCGCCGGTCTTCCCCAAGTACGAGGAACCCGCCGAGGGGTAGCCTCTCAGCCCTGTCGACGCTCCCTCACCTCTTGCGCTGTTCCGGGCGACGCTCCCTCACCTCTTGTGCTGTTCCGGGAAGCGCTCCCTCACCTCTTGCGCTGTTCCGGGAGACGCTACCTCACCTTTGAAAAATGGGTGAGGGAGCGTTTCGGATTAAACGACGGGAGGTGCGGGAGCGTCTGGTGTTCGACGACGACAGGACGTGCGGGAGCGTCTGAGGGGGTGTTCGGATAATGAGACGACTTGACCAGCATGTGGATGACTTGGCTACGCTGAAAACATGAGCGCATCCACGATAGATCTGGCCGTTATCCCCGGCGACGGCATTGGCCCCGAGGTCACGGCCGAAGCCCTGAAGGTCCTGGCGAAGGCGGCCGCGGCCGAGGGAATCGTGCTGCATCAGACCCGCTACAAGCTCGGTGCCCAGCACTGGCTCGAAACGGGGGAGACGCTGCCGGCGGAGACCCTCGCAGACCTCCGCACCCGCGATGCCATCCTCTTCGGCGCCGTGGGGGCGGCCCCGGGCGACACCCGGATCCCCTCCGGCATCATCGAGCGCGAACTGCTGCTCAAGCTGCGTTTCAGCCTCGACCACTTCGTCAACCTGCGGCCTTCGCGCCTCTACCCCGGCGTCGCCAGCCCGCTCGCCAATCCTGGAAACATCGACTTCATCGTGGTCCGCGAAGGCACCGAAGGACCCTACGTGGGCAACGGCGGCACGCTACGCGCCGGCACCCCGCACGAGGTCGCCACCGAGGTCTCGCTGAACACCGCCCACGGTGTGGAGCGCGTGGTCCGGGACGCCTTCCGCCGCGCCAACGACCGCCCCCGCAAGCACCTGACCCTCGTGCACAAGCACAACGTCCTGGTGTTCGCCGGCCACCTCTGGAAGCGCACCGTGGAAGCCGTGGCGCAGGAATTCCCCGAGGTCACCCACGACTACCTGCACGTCGACGCCGCCACGATCTTCATGGTGACGGACCCGGCACGCTTCGACGTGATCGTCACGGACAACCTCTTCGGCGACATCCTCACCGACCTCGCCGCCGCGGTGACCGGCGGGATCGGGCTGGCCGCCTCCGGCAACATCAACATGGAGCGCACCGCGCCGTCCATGTTCGAACCCGTGCATGGTTCCGCACCGGACATCGCGGGGCAGCAGAAGGCTGACCCCACCGCAGCCATCCTCTCTGCCGCGCTGCTGCTGGACCACCTCGGCCATGCCGGCGCGGCCCGGAAGATCGAGGCAGCAGTGGTCGCCGACGTCGCCAACCGCGACGGCGGCTTCCGCAGCACCAGCGCCGTCGGCGACGCCATCGCCGCAGCCCTGTAGTAGACGCAGCCCTGTAGACCCAGCCACCGTAAGGCCGCCCCGTAGCCGGGGCCCTGGAGGGCCGCCCTCCAGGGCCCGCGTTCGGGCGTAAACTGTTTCGAATCACCAACATGCTGCCGTGGTCCGAGGTTGAACCACGTTCACACACCAGGCAGCCGACCGTGGAGGAACCATGACTCAGACTGCCCATGGCGTCGAATTCACCCAGCAGCTGTCGGCGACCCCGAAGTCCGCTGAAGAGCGTGCGGCCATCTTGGCGAACCCGGGTTTCGGCGACTATTTCACCGACCACACCGCGATCGTCGACTACAGCGTCGACCCCAGGGGCAAGGGCGGCTGGCACGATGCGCGCGTCGAAGCCTACGGTCCCATCTCGCTGGACCCCTCTGCGGCGGTGCTGCACTACGGCCAGGAAATCTTCGAGGGCCTCAAGGCCTACCGCCACGCCGACGGTTCCATCTGGACCTTCCGCCCCGAGGTCAACGCCGCGCGCCTGAACAATTCCGCGCGCAGGCTGGCACTCCCCGAACTCCCCGAGGAGTACTTCCTGGCCGCCATCCGCGAGCTCGTCTCGGCGGACAAGGAATGGGTGCCCGCCGGCGACGGCGAGTCTCTGTACCTGCGCCCGTTCATGATCGCCACCGAGGCCTTCCTCGGTGTCCGTGCCGCCCGTGAGGTGTCCTTCCGCGTCATCGCTTCCCCGGCCGGCAACTACTTCGGCGGCGAGCTCAAGCCCATCTCCATCTGGATCTCCCGCGAGTACGCCCGCGCCGGCCGCGGCGGAACCGGTGCCGCCAAGTGCGGCGGCAACTACGCCGCGTCGCTCATCGCCCAGCAGGAAGCTGAGGCGCACGGCTGCAAGCAGGTCCTCTTCCTGGACCCGTTCAACGACAACGCCGTCGAGGAACTCGGCGGGATGAACGTCTTCTTCGTGATGAAAGACGGCTCGCTCGTCACCCCGGCGCTGAGTGGAACCATCCTTGAAGGCGTCACCCGGATGTCCGTGATGCAGGTGGCCAGGGACATGGGCCGCGAGGTCACCGAACGCAAGATCACCCTCGACGAATGGCGCGACGGCGTGGCTTCCGGCGAGATCGCCGAGGTCTTCGCCTGCGGCACCGCCGCGGTCATCACGCCCATCGGCGTGCTCAAGGACAGCACGGAGTTCATCGGCTCCGAGGACGCGGCGGCGGGGGAGACCACCATGGCCATCCGCGCGCAGCTCCTGGGCATCCAGACCGGCACCGTCGAGGACACCCACGGCTGGCTGACCCGCCTCGCCTAAGGCATTTTCGCAATGCCCGACGGCGGCCTCCCACCTTGGGTGCGGGGCCGCCGTCGTTCTGGGAAGATGGAACTGTGATCCCCGAAGACTCCCGCGACGTTGTCCGCAGCACAGCACTGACGCGGTTCCGGCTTGCCCCGAATCCGGGGCCGATGAGCCTGCACGGCACCAATTCCTACGTCATCGGTGCCCCCGGATCAGCGGCCACGGTGGTGGTCGACCCCGGCCCCCTGGACGAGCAGCACCTCCAGGAGCTCGCGGACGCCGGAACGGTGGAACTCATCCTCATCACGCACCGCCATGCCGACCACAGCGCGGCCGCCGCCAGGTTCGCCGAACTGACCGGCGCGCCGGTGCGTGCAGCCGACCCCGCCCACTGCCACGGCGGCAGCCCTCTGCAGGACGGCGAAGTCCTGCACGCCGCGGGGGTCGAAATCAGGGTACTGGCGACGCCGGGGCACACCTCGGACTCTGTCTGCTTCCACCTTCCGCACGACGGCGCCCAAGGCTCGGTCCTGACCGGCGACACCATCCTGGGCCTGGGCACCACGGTCCTGGACTACCCCGACGGTACGCTGGGCGACTACCTGACCTCGCTGGACCGGCTGGAACAACTGGGCCCGGCGACCGTCCTGCCGGCCCACGGACCGATGCTGCCCGCCCTGGACAATATCGTCCGCGCCTACCGGGACCACCGCGAGGACCGCCTCGCCCAGATCCGCTCCGCCCTCGCGGACCTGGGCGCAGCTGCGGAGGTGACGGACGTGGCCGACGCCGTCTACGCCGCCGTCGACCCCGCCGTGCGTCCGGCGGCGGAACTCTCCGTGGCGGCCCAGCTGCACTACCTCCGGTCCGGCGGAAGCACGCGCTAGCGAGACGGTACGCTTGGACCCATGCGTATCGCCCGGTTTGTAGTCGATTCTGATCCCCTCTACGGCATTGTTGAAGGTGAGCCCGGCGGTGAGGAAGTCACGGTGATCGTCGGCGACCCCTTCTTCCACGGTGTGGAACGCACCGCCGTCAGGCACAAGCTCGAAGACGTGCGCCTCCTGGCCCCGATCATTCCGCGCAGCAAAGTCATCGGCGTGGGCCGGAACTTCGCCGAGCACGCCGAGGAACTCGGCAACGAGGTCCCGAAGCAGCCGCTGCTCTTCCTGAAGCCGAACACCTCGGTGATCGGCCCGAATGATCCGGTCATCCTGCCGGAGTTCTCCGAGGAAGTGTCCTTTGAAGCGGAACTGTGCGTCGTGATCGGCCGGATCTGCAAGGATGTCCCCGAAGAACGCGTCGACGACGTCATCTTCGGCTACACCTGCGGCAACGACCTCACCGCCCGCGACGTCCAGAAGACGGACCTGCAGTGGGCCCGGGCCAAGGGCTTCGACACCTCCGCCCCGCTGGGGCCGTGGATCGAGACCGAACTCGACACCGAGGACCTCCAGATCCAGGGCCGGCTCAACGGCGAACTGCGCCAGGACGGCAGCACCAGCCAGATGATCCGCGGCGTCCGCGAACTCGTCTCCATCGTCTCGCAGGCCTTCACGCTGCTGCCCGGCGACGTCATCATGACCGGCACCCCGGCCGGCGTCGGTCTGGTCCAGGCCGGTGACCGCTTCGAGGTGGAGATCGAGGGAATCGGCCGCCTCTCCAACCCCATCGTCCGCCGCTAGCCAGAGCCGCTAGCCAGAGCGCGGGAACAGGCATTGAACGACGGCGGATGGCGCGGACCCCGGGCGGGGTCCCGGCGCGGCAACTCCTTCCCGCTCTACGCACTGGCGTCCATCGGCACGTTCGCGATGGCGGCCCGGGCTGTTCACTGGCTCGACGGGCCGCAATGGCTTGCCCTGGTATTCCTCGCGACCGGCCTGGCCCTGGCCGGGTACTACCTCGTGCGGGCGCTGGGTGGCTGGGGTCGGAGCTGGCGGCGGAGGCGCGGGGCCGGCCGCCGGTAATGCGTGCGGGGCAGGCGGTAAAGTTGGTGGCACTATGACTACTCCTTCTGCGCCCGACGCCGCCCACACTGAAGTCACCGCCGACACTCCGGTCCGTGTCCGGTTCTGCCCCTCGCCGACCGGCACCCCGCACGTCGGCCTGATCCGCACGGCCCTCTTCAACTGGGCCCACGCCCGCCACACCAAGGGCACCTTCGTGTTCCGCATCGAGGACACGGACGCGGCGCGCGACTCGGAGGAGAGCTACCAGCAGCTGCTCGAGGCCCTCAAATGGCTCGGCATCACCTGGGAGGAGGGCGTGGAAGTCGGCGGCCCGCACGAGCCTTACCGCCAGTCGCAGCGCCTGGACCTCTACAAGGACGTCGTTGCCCAGCTGATGGACGCCGGCTACGCCTACGAGTGCTACTCCTCGCCGGAGGAAGTCGAGGCCCGCCACCGCGCCGCCGGACGCGACCCCAAGCTCGGCTACGACAACTTCGACCGCGAGCTCTCCGCGGAGCAGCTCGCGGCGTTCCAGGCCGAGGGCCGCAAGCCCGTGCTCCGCGTGCGGATGCCGGACGAGGACGTCACCTTCACCGACATGGTCCGCGGCGAGATCACCTTCAAGGCCGGCAGCATCCCGGACTACGTGATTGTCCGCGCGGACGGTTCCCCGCTGTACACCCTGGTCAACCCGGTGGACGACGCCCTCATGGCGATCACCCACGTGCTCCGCGGCGAGGACCTGCTCTCCTCGACCCCGCGCCAGGTGGTCCTGATCCGCGCACTGATGGACATCGGCGTCGCCAGTTACATGCCTGTCTTCGGACACCTGCCCTACGTCATGGGCGAGGGCAACAAGAAGCTCTCCAAGCGCGACCCGGAGTCCAACCTGTTCCTGCTTCGCGACCGCGGCTTCATCCCCGAGGGCCTGCTGAACTACCTGTCGCTGCTCGGCTGGAGCCTCTCCGCCGATGAGGACATCTTCACCGTGGAGCAGCTGATTAAGAACTTCGATGTCAACGACGTGCTCGCCAACCCGGCCCGCTTCGACATCAAGAAGGCCGAGGCCATCAACGGCACCCACATCCGGATGCTCGACGCCGAGGATTTCCGCGGCCGGCTGGTCCCGTACCTGCGCGCGGCCGGGTTCGTGGGCGAGAGCCTCACCGCCCGCCAGGACGGGATCCTCGCCGAAGCGGCGCCGCTGATCCAGGAGCGGATCTCCTTGTTGGGCGAAGCCCCCGAGATGCTCGCCTTCCTGTTCAAGAACGACGACGCGATCGACGTCGCCGACGACGCCCGCAAGGGGCTTCCGGAGAACCTGGCAGAGGTCCTCGACGCCGCCCTCGCGGCTCTGGAGCCGGTTGCCGACTGGACCGCGGAGAACATCCAGACTGCCCTGAAGGAAGCTCTCGTGGAGGGGCTCGGCGTCAAGCCGCGGCTGGCCTTCGGACCGGTGCGCACGGCCATCTCCGGCCGCCGCATTTCCCCGCCGCTGTTCGAATCCATGGTGATCCTCGGCAAGGATTCCTCCCTGGCCCGCCTGCGGGCCTTCCGCGGCTGATGATGCCCGCACCCGAGACCACGAACGGCGTCCTGGCGAGCGGACTGGGCCTCATCCGCGGCGTCCTGTTCGACATCGACGACACCCTGGTGGACCTGGAATTCGCGATGACGGCCGCCGTGCGTGACGCCAGCGAACATCTCCTGCCCGGCCTGGACCAGGCCGGATGGGAGAAGTTCGGACGGATCTTCACCCGCGAGACCACCCATTTCTACGACCGCTACCTGACCGGCGAGCTGAGCTTCAACGAGCAGCGCCTGCTCCGCGGCCGGGCGGCCCTGGGGCACTTCGGCGTCGAGCTGGAGGAGGGCGAGCAGTCCCACCACTGGGTGAGCTCCTATGCGAGCCAGCAACACGGCTACATCCGGGCCTTCGACGACGTCACGCCGCTGCTGGACGCCCTGGACGCGGCCGGCATCCCGTACGGGGCCGTGAGCAACAACGTGCACGACTACCAGCGCGTCAAACTCGACGCCGCCGGGCTGGAACGCATCGGCGTGCTGGTCGGGACGGACACCCTCGGCGTGCCGAAGCCGGACCCCGCCATCTACCTTGAGGGAGTCCGGCGCCTCGGCACCGGGGCGGGCGAGACCCTGTACGTCGGGGACAACCGCCTGCTCGACGCGGAAGGTTCGACGGCGGCGGGACTGCTGGGAGTCTGGCTGAACCGCAGCGGCGAGCCTGCCCCGGGCTACACCGGCCACGAGGTCGGCTCCCTGCTGCAACTCCAGGAACTGCTGGACCTGCCGGCCTGACAGCCCCCAAACGGACGGCCGGACGGACGGCCGAACGAGGCCGATTTGTGCGATGGAAAACTCTCGGGTAAAGTAATTACTCGTGCTGAGGCGCCGGGAGCGCGGGTTTGAACCCGTGAAACCGGCCCGAAAGTTCCATTGGGATATGGTGTAATTGGCAACACTACGGTTTCTGGTACCGTCATTCTAGGTTCGAGTCCTGGTATCCCAGCTTGCTGAGTGGCTGAAATATTCACTGAGCACGAACGGCTGCGAAGCTGTTCTGGAGAGTACGCGGCCCCATCGTATAGCGGCCTAGTACGCTGCCCTCTCACGGCGGTAACGCGGGTTCGAATCCCGCTGGGGTCACAGATCAAACGGCCCCGGGCATCAGCCCGGGGCCGTTTTTCATTCCCCTGAGACCGGAGACCTGAGCCCGGGTACCGGAGCGGAACTGGCATGATGATGCAGTGACGTCCGAAGAGATCCCCGGTGACACCGGGAGCCAGGTACCGCCACTACCGGCAGGGTCGGCAGGGCAGCCAGGCGCCGCCGTCGAACTGGCCGCCGTCGAACTCCTGGAAGCGGTCCGCGCCGAGCTGGCCGCCATCGCCCTGCCCTTGGCCCTGCCGGACGCCGCGCAGGCCCGGCAGGACATCCGCAACGCCCTGGCCCAGCTGGATGACTACATCCTGCCCCGCTACCGCAGCCTCGACGCGCCTCTGCTCGCCGTGGTGGGCGGCTCCACCGGCGCCGGGAAGTCCACCCTGGTGAACGGACTCGTGGGGCACAACGTCACCCGCGCCGGCGCCATCCGGCCCACCACCCGCCAGCCGATCCTGCTGCACCACCCCTCGGACGCCGCCTGGTTCGAGGACCAGCGGGTCCTGCCGAGCCTGCACCGGATCCGTGGCAGCCTCGTGAGCAGCCCCCTGCCCGCCAGCCAGGCCGGGCCAACTCCCGACGCGGCCGCGATCTCCTCCCTCGTGCTGGTCTCCGACGGCGCCGTGCCGCCGGGGATCGCGCTGCTGGATGCCCCCGACGTCGACTCCATCTCGGATGACAACCGCAAGCTGGCCGGCCAGCTGCTCGCCGCCGCCGATTTGTGGGTGTTCGTCACCACCGCCAACCGCTACGCCGACGCCGTCCCCTGGCGGCTGCTGCTGGACGCCGCCTCCCGGGACATCATGGTGGCCGTGGTGCTGGACCGGGTGCCGCCGGCCGCCGAGGCGGAGGTCCGGGCCGACCTTCAGGGCATGCTCAGCAGGGAAGGGCTCGGCGAAGCCCGGCTGTTCGTGGTGCCCGAGGTGGCGCTGGACCCGATGGGCATGCTGCCCGCCGACGCCGTGGAACCGCTGCGGACCTGGCTCCGGGAGCTCGCCGCGGACGCCGCCGGGCGGTCCGAGATCGCGCGGCGGACGCTCAACGGAACCGTCAAGGCGCTTGGCGGACGCGTGGAGGCGGTGGCGCTGGCGGCCGGGGCCCAGCAGCGTGCGGCCGGAATCCTCGCTGCAGACGCCCGCGGCGCCTACCAGGATGCCGTGGCGCGAATCCTCGAGGCCACCCGGGACGGAGCGCTGCTGCGCGGTGAGGTCCTGGCCCGCTGGCAGGACTTCGTCGGCACCGGCGAGTTCTTCCGGGCCATGGAACAGAACATCGGCCGGCTCCGGGACCGGATGGGTGCCTTCTTCCGCGGCGAGCCGACTCCGGCGGTCAGGGTGGAGACGGCCATCGAAACCGGGCTGCAGGCCGTCATCATCGATGAAGCCGCCCACGCCGCGGAAGACGCGGACCAGCGCTGGCGGTCCGACCCGGCCGGCCGCCAGCTGCTGGGCAGCGACGACCTCTCCGGGACCTCGGAGGGCTTTTCCGAGACAGTCGCTGCCGAGATCCGGGCATGGCAGGGGAGCCTCATGGAGCTCATCCGGACCGAAGGCCAGGGCAAACGCACCCAGGCCCGCTGGCTGTCCTTCGGCATCAACGGCCTCGGTGCGGCCCTCATGATCGTGGTGTTTTCGATGACCGCCGGCCTGACCGGACTCGAGATCGGCGTCGCCGGCGGCACGGCCGTCGTCGGGCAGCGGCTGCTGGAAGCAGTGTTCGGCGAGGACGCGGTCCGCCGGCTCGCCAAAACGGCGCGCGAGGACCTGCACGCCCGCTGCCAGAAGCTGCTCCGCACCGAACAGCAGCGCTTCCTCTCCCGGCTGGACGTCCCACAAGGGGCGCCCCCGGACGTCCTCGCCGGCCGTGCCGCCGCGCTCCGCCGCCTGGCGGCCGCCGCATGAACCTCCGCAGGAACCGCCACAGCGCCGCCCGCGAGGCCTCCCAACTGCACCGCCGGCTCGAAGCCCTGGACGAGGCACGCGGGCTGGCAGCGGGCGCCCTTCCGGAGGAAATCCTGCAGGAAGCCCTGGAGGTGATCGAGCGTGCCAGCTCGCGGCGCTCCCTTTCGGCGGAGCACACCGTGGTGGGGTTCTTCGGTGCGACCGGCAGCGGAAAGTCCTCCCTCTTCAACGCAGTCAGCGGCGAAGAGGTTGCGACGGCGGCGGCCCGGCGGCCCACCACCTCGGAACCGCTCGCCGGCATCTGGGGCGCCGAAGGCAGCGAGCCCCTGCTGGACTGGCTTGAGGTCCGCCAGCGGCACCATGCCACGCCGGTGCCGGGTTTCGCCGACGAGAGCACGGGCCTTATCCTGCTGGACCTGCCGGACTTCGACTCCACACGGGCAGCCAACCGGGAGATCGTGCAACGGATGGTGGGGCTCGTGGATGTCCTCGTCTGGGTGCTCGATCCGCAGAAATACGCCGATGCCGCGGTGCACAATGACTTCCTGGCGCCCTTTGCATCCCACGGGGCAGTCACCCTCGTGGTGCTTAACCAGGTGGACCGGTTGCCGGATCACGAGGTGCGGCCCGTGCTGGAATCCCTGCACGGCATCCTGGCGCGCGACGGCCTGGGCAAGGTCCAGGTCCTGGGCGCGTCGGCCGTGGTGGGCACCGGGGTGGACAAGGTCCGGGCCGCCATCCGCCAGGCGGCCACCCAGCGCCAGGCCCTCTCCTTGCGTCTGGCCGCGGATGTCACGCGCGTCTCGGCCCGGCTCGCCGAAGCCTCTGGCGAGGGGGAGGCGGTGGGCGTGAACGGTGCCTCGAAGGCGCGGCTGGCGGAGGAACTCGCGGTTGCCGCAAACGTCCCGCTCGTGGTGGACGCCGTGGTCCGCTCCTACCGGCAGGAAGCCGCCCGCCGCACCGGCTGGCCGGTGACGCGCTGGCTGGTCCGGTTCCGCCCCGATCCGCTGAGACGCCTGAACCTCCGCCGGGACGGTGCCAAACCGGAGCTGAACCGGACCTCACTGCCGCCGGCCGGCGCTCCGGAGCGGGCCCGCACCGATGCCGCCGTCCGCGAATTCGCCGACGCGGCATCCGACGGCGCCCCCGGGCCGTGGCGGGCGGTCATCCGCGGTGCGGCCCGCGACGGCAGGGAACAGCTGCCGGATGCCCTGGACCAGGCGATCGCGTCCACGGATCTCAAAGCGGGCAGGAAGTCATGGTGGTGGATGGTCTTCAACGTCATCCAGTGGCTGGCTCTGCTGACGGCGCTGGGTGGGTTTGCCTGGCTCGGTGTCCTGGCCGCACTGGGGTATCTGCAGCTGCCCGTGCCGGACGTACCGCTGGTGCAGGGCTGGCCGGTTCCCACGGTGATGATCGCCGGGGGAGCGCTGCTGGGCATCGTCCTCGCGATCGCGGCGAAGTTCATTGCGGGCGCCGCCGCACGGGCCCGCGGGGCGTCGGCCCGGAAGCGGCTCAGGGCCGCCGTCGCAGCCGTGGCGCAGGAACTCGTGGTGGAGCCGGTGGACGCCGAGGCCGGCCGGCTTCGTTCCTTCCGGAAGGCCCTGCAGGCCGCTGCGCGTTAGGCCGAGCCACAGGCAGGGGTGGCGCTAGGTCCTCACCCAGGCACCGGCCCTGACGAGCAGGCAGTTTCCGGTAGCCGTGTCCGTCCAGCGTGAACCGTTCTTGAACACCGCGGCCGTATTCTTCTTTCCGATGATGTCCGCGTGGAACTGCCGGGACGAGGCCGACGCCGAGACGGTCTGGACCACCGAATCCTGGAACCGGAGGGCTACCCGGTTGAATCCCGTCCAGGACCCCTCAACGGCGTAGGTGCCTTTGCCGGCGTAGAAGCCGCCGGCCTTGGCGTCCGTGATGTTGATTGTGGCGTCGATCTCGAGATTGTTGAATTTGTTTGCGGCCCCGCCGGGCTGACCGTTGGAGAGGTAGACCGCCCACCCTGTCGCCTGGTCGATGATCGCGCCGTTGATCTTCACATCGGATACGTTGCCCAGCTCGGAATCGATGAAGATGCCGTAGTTGTTGGCTTTCCGGATGTCCGGATCGGTGATCTGCAGGTGCGTCACGCCGCCGACGCGGATACCGGAGTGCCCCGAACTTGCCTTGTTCCGGTTGCGGACGATGGGGCTGACGATCTTGACGTAGTTGGCCATCTGGATCAGGAACCCGCACGTGTTCCGGTTCACGAGGCCACAGTCTTCCGCGAGGCAGTTCAGAAGGAACAGGTTCTCGTTGTAGACGCTCAAGGCGCGAAGGCTGCCGAGGACCTTGAACCCGGTGCCGGTGCAGTTGATGGCGGAGCAGTTGTTGATCCAAAGGTTCTTGATCTGCGCCGGGCCGGAGATCCGGAAACCGTGCTCGCCGGCGTCGTGCACGGCCACGTTGTCAATGCGGAGGTCTTCGGCCGGGTTATTCGATTCCAGCAGGATCCCGTTGTGTCCGGGCGTGTATCTCGAGTTCGGCGAAGCGCCTCGGATCCAGCCGCCGTTGAGGCGGAGGTGCGATACGTCGCGGAAGTCCGCGCCGCGGACGTACCTTTCGATTTCGAGCCAGTTGATCGTCAGGTTCGGAACAGTCTCGGCAAACAGGGCGTAGTCGAAGTTCTTGATCCGGGCCCGGTCAATGGTGACATAGCTGGAGCCGTTGATGTTCAGCCCATTGTCCCGGACGTTCCCGCTGCCCTGCCCCGGGGTGGTCGATTCGACATCCACCACGTCGATCCGGACGTTCGTTGCATCCTGGATGGACAGGCCCGAGCCGCTGGCGCCGCCCAGTGTGGTGATGTAGATGCCGCCGGTGACGGTGGTGTGCGAGCCGATCCGGATCTGCGGGACGCGGCCGGTCTGGGCACGGGCCCGGAACCTCGCGCCGTTGGTGTGCAGCCGGAGCCCCGCGGGGAGGACCAGGGGAGCGCCGAGGATCATGGTGAAGGTGGCCGGAATGGTCAGCGGGTAGCCGAGGGCCACCGCCGCGTTCGCCGCCGCCAGCAACGCCGCCCGGTCATCCGTGGTTCCGTTGCCGGTCACCCCGTAATCCCGGGCGTTGACGAAAACTCCGCCCTGGCCGGATCGGGGATCCAGCGCCGTGGTGGCTTGGCCTTGGACGCCTTGGACGCCTTGGACGCCCTGGATACCCTGAGGGGCGGCAGCTAGTCCGAGACCTCCGGCGATTATGGCGCTTCTACGTGTCACGAACATGACGATCCGTCTTTCACCCGGCTTACAGCGCTTCCTCGGCCATCGTGGACCAGGGAGCCTTGAAAAATCTATGGTCGTGCGGCTTCAGTCAGACCACCATAGCGGCGTCGCGGACCTTGATCATGGTGCGCAGGTTCCGCGTGGTGGTGGTGGCCTTGTACTTCGGCTTCGAGGACAGCTTGCTGAACGGGCTGTCCAACGTGCCGCCCGCGGGGGCCAGCCAGGCCATGGCCTCCGGCCCCAGACGGGTCAGGTCCACCCCGTCCAAAGCTGTTCCGGCGTGGTGGAGCTCCGTGAGTACCTCCGGGTCCGAGGCAATGGTGAGGTAGGTATGGGTGGAGGCATCGTCCGCGGGGTAGGGGCACGCCGCCACCAGCTCCGCCACGCGCCCTGCATCCAGCACCACCACCCACGCGTCGTAGCCGAAGGCCTCCCGGAGGCAGGCTTCGAACTCGGCCTTGACCCCGGCCGGCGGCAGTTCGCTGGCAAGCACCACGTTGCCGCTGGCGAGCAGCGTCTTCACCCCGGAAAAAGGCCGGGCCTTCAAGGCTTCCTTGAGCTCGGCCATCTTGATGTTGATCCCGCCCACGTTGACGCCGCGCAGGAACACCGCATAGCTGTTCATGCGCACAGCCTATGCTCTCCGCCGGGCTGCGGTCAGCACCGCTGCCGTCAGCCGGCTGCGGTCAGCATCGCTCTTGGCGGCAGCCGCAGCGCGGCGGTCAGTCGCTCGTCTTGCGCAGCGCCTCGGTCAGGACGCGGGCGGCGGTGCACACGACTTCGGCGTGCAGCCGGCCGGGCTGGCGCGTCAGGCGCTCGATGGGCCCGGAAATCGAGACGGCGGCGATCACCCGGCCGGACGGTCCGCGGACGGGGGCGGACACTGAGGCGACCCCAGGCTCGCGTTCACCGAGGCTCTGTCCCCAGCCCCGGCGTCGTACTCCGGCCAGGACGGTGGGCGTGAAGCGGGCTGCCTGCAGGCCTTCCAGGAGACGGTCGTGGTCCTCCCATGCGAGCAGCACCTGGGCGGCGGAACCGGCTTTCATGGACAGCTGCGTGCCGACGGGAATGGTGTCGCGCAGGCCGATGGGACGCTCGGCGGAGGCGACGCACACGCGCCAGTCGCCCTGCCGGCGGAAGATCTGGGCGCTCTCCCCGGTGGCATCGCGCAGCTGCATCAGGACCGGTCCGGCGGACGCGATCAGGCGGTCCTCGCCGGCGGCGGCGGCGAGTTCCACGAGGCGGCTGCCGAGGACGAACCGGCCCTGGATATCGCGGCTGACGAGCCGGTGGTGGACCAGTGCCAGCGCAAGCCGGTGCACGGTGGGTCGCGCCAGTCCCGTGGCGGCCACAAGCTGCGCCAGGGTGGTGGGGCCGGCCTCAAGTGCGTCAAGCACATGGGCCGCTTTATCGATGACGCCGACTCCACTAGAATTGTCCATGTAATGATATTGCCGTCTCATTATCTGAGATGCAAGTCATTTCGCTGGCGCGGTGCGGGGGACTGCTGATTCAGTGGAGAAGACAAGTCGGCAAGTACGAATCACCGCAGTGAAGGGAGAAGGCCGTGGCAAAGACACTGGCCGAGAAAGTCTGGGACGCCCATGTGGTGCGCAAGGGGGACGGCGAAGGAGCCAACGCCCAGCCAGATCTTCTCTTCATCGACCTCCACCTGGTGCACGAGGTGACCTCCCCGCAGGCTTTCGAAGGTCTGCGCCTGGCCGGCCGCAAGCTGCGCCGGCCGGACCTCACCATCGCCACCGAGGACCACAACACGCCGACGCTGGACATCGACAAACCGATTGCCGATCTGACCAGCCGCACCCAGATCCAGACACTGCGGAACAACTGCCAGGAGTTCGGCGTCCGCCTGCACTCCCTCGGTGACGCCGAGCAGGG
The DNA here is from genome assembly GCF_040546335.1 of Arthrobacter sp. UYEF20. Lineage (NCBI taxonomy): Bacteria > Bacillati > Actinomycetota > Actinomycetes > Micrococcales > Micrococcaceae > Arthrobacter > Arthrobacter sp. UYEF20. The sequence goes on from NZ_JBEPNP010000002.1 coordinate 329,929, forward strand.
AATCGTCCATGTGGTGGGCCCGCAGCTGGGCCTCACTCAGCCGGGCATGACCGTGGTCTGCGGCGACTCGCACACCTCCACGCACGGGGCGTTCGGCGCGCTGGCCATGGGCATCGGCACCTCCGAGGTGGAGCACGTCATGGCCACCCAGACCCTGTCCCTGAAGCCGTTCAAGACCATGGCCATCAACGTCGAGGGCACCCTGCGTCCGGGGGTTACCGCCAAGGACATCATCCTGGCCGTCATCGCCAAGATCGGCACGGGCGGCGGGCAGGGCTACGTGCTCGAATACCGCGGCTCCGCGATCCGGGCGCTGTCCATGGAAGCCCGGATGACCATCTGCAATATGTCCATCGAAGCCGGCGCCCGCGCCGGGCTCGTTGCCCCGGACCAGACGACGTACGACTACATGGACGGCCGCCCGCACGCGCCCCAGGGCGCCGAGTGGGACGCCGCCGTCGAGTACTGGAACACCTTGCGCACGGACGATGACGCCACGTTCGACGTCGAGGTGGACCTCGACGCCGATACCCTGGAGCCGTTTGTGACCTGGGGAACCAACCCCGGCCAGGGCGTGTCCCTCTCCGCGAAGGTGCCCTCGCCCGAGGACTTCGGTGACGAGAACGCGAAGGCCGCGGCGGAACGCGCGCTGCAATACATGGGCCTGGAAGCCGGCACGCCAATGAGGGACATCCGGGTGGACACGGTCTTCCTGGGCTCCTGCACCAACTCCCGGATGGAGGACCTCCGGGCCGCCGCGGACATCATCCGCGGCCGTACCAAGGACCCGAACATCCGGATGCTCGTGGTTCCCGGCTCCGCCCGCGTGCGCCTCGAGGCCGAGGCCGAAGGGCTGGACAAGGTCTTCAAGGACTTCGGGGCCGAATGGCGCTTCGCCGGCTGCTCCATGTGCCTGGGCATGAACCCGGACCAGCTGGAAGTGGGGGAGCGCTGCGCCTCCACGTCCAACCGCAACTTCGAGGGCCGCCAGGGCAAGGGCGGCCGCACCCACCTGGTTTCGCCGGTGGTAGCAGCGGCGACGGCGGTGCGCGGCACCCTGAGCTCGCCGTCGGATCTGGAGCCCGCTCCCGAGTCCGTTGCCACCCGCATCGACGCAGCGTAGCTGCCGACAGCCCCGATCCACACAGCCTTCGATCCACACAGCCCGGAAGGATCCGCATGGAAAAGTTCACCACCCACACCGGAATCGGTGTACCGCTGCGCCAGAGCAACGTCGACACGGACCAGATCATCCCCGCCGTCTACCTCAAGCGCATCACCCGCACGGGCTTCGAGGACGCCCTCTTCGCTGCGTGGCGCAAGGACCCGGCGTTCATCCTGAACCAGGCACCCTTCGACGCCGGATCCGTGCTGGTGGCCGGACCCGATTTCGGCACGGGGTCATCCCGGGAACACGCCGTCTGGGCGCTGAAGGACTACGGCTTCAAGACCGTGCTGTCCTCGCGCTTCGCGGACATCTTCCGGGGCAACTCCGGCAAGCAGGGCCTGCTTGCCGCCGAACTGGCCCAGGACGACATTGAGCTCATCTGGAAAGAGCTCGAAAACGCGCCCGGCACCGAGGTCACGGTGGACCTGGTCTCCAAGACCGTGCAGTGCAGCAACATCGTGGCACCGTTCGAGATCGACGACTACACCCGCTGGCGCCTGCTGGAGGGCCTGGACGACATCGGGCTGACCCTCAAGCACGAGGAAGACATCACCGCCTTCGAGGCCACCCGGCCCGCCTTCATGCCGAAGACGTTGCCTGCCAAGCTGTCCTGACACTCTTCACAGCACCACTGCATCGCACCACAGCACCACACCACCGCTGCAACGCGGGTCACTTGAGGACCATCCGGAGACTTGGGATGGGCCGCAAATGACCCGCGTTGCTTTTTTCTGTAGCCGGGACCGCTGCAGCGCCACTGTCACCGTTCCGCCCGTTCGGCCCGTTCGGCCCGTCCGACACCCAGGCCCCCGGCCGCCTCGACTGTCGAAGTGCCGCTTCGATTGTCGAGGTGCCGCCGTCGAGTTCGACGGCGGCACTCCTGACGGCGGCACTTCTGACGGCGGCACTTCTGACGGCGACACTTCTTTTAACGAGGCCCTCGCCGGGCAAGGCCGGATCAGGCCGCTGGCTGCCTCGCTGGGCGCGGCCGTTTTTGTGCTTTCACCTTGTGCTTGAGTTCCTTCCTGCGGCGTCCACCGGCGGGGTCCGTGGTGTCCGGAGGTCCGCCCGGGTCCCGCGGTCCGCCTGGTTTTCGGGTCATGGCCGTGCCCCGGGAAATGGCTGTTCCGGGCAGTGGTGGCGCGGTGGAGTGGTAGCTGTGGCCGGTGGGAGTGCTGAGGTCGAGGGTGTGCCTGTGACTATTGTTGCCGGCAGGCCCAGGACGTGGCCGTGCGGTCCAGCCGGGGTTTTCTTTGGTGTGGTTGCAGGCTTCACAGGCTCCGGCGCCGTTTCCTCCGCTGGTCGTTCCGCCTTCAGACCACGGAATGACGTGGTCCATGTGCCGGATGGGGGCGTCGCAGTAGGGGGTGCGGCAGGTGCTGTCCCGGACTTGGAGGAAGCGGCGGAGCCCGGCGGGGAAGAGCCGGGCGCGGGAGTCCATCGCGACGAGGTCTCCGGTTGCCGGGGCGGTGTAGAGCCGGCGGAGCCAGATGTCCATTTCTTTGTCGCCGCCGGCGCCGTCCCCGCGGCGACGTCCGTCCAGCTTGCCGTCACCGGCCGGACCTGCGCTGCTGCTTCCGCCTGCACCGCCACGCGTGCCGCCGTCGCCGACGTGCGTGTCCTGGAGCAGGTTCCGGGCCCAGCCGGCGGGGACGATGCCGTAGCCGGGGAGCCTCGCGGGTTCGCTGTCTCCTTGGAACAGGGTGCGGTCGGTGATGACGAGCTGGATCTCGATGCCGCTGATTCCACCGGCCTTCCCGGTGATGCGTTCAACCAGGTCATCGGCCATGAGCTGGCCGCGGGAGCGGGGGTCCCCGCTGGCGACGAGCGCGGCGGCGTGGCGGGTGAGGGCGGCGTGCGCGGCGACGCCCTCGGCGACGGGGAGCAGTGCGGTGAGGTAACACATGGTGTCCGGGGCCGGGCGGAGGCTGACGTGCCGTTCGGTGGCGGCGTGGCTGGCGCGTTGGGTGATGGAGCGGGGGTCCAGCTGGTAGGCGGCGCTCCGGGCGGCGGCAACGATGGCGCGGTCCCCGACCCCGTCAAAGGTGCCCATATCGGCGGCCAGTTCCTCGTCCACGGCGCAGCGGTCCGCCGCACTCAGGCAGGCGGTTTCCTTCACGAGCAGTGTGGCACGCCATTCGTTGAGCTGCCCGGTGTCCAGGGCGGCCAACGTGTGGGGCATTTCGGTGACGAGGGCGTTGGCCAGGCCCAGGAGCCGGCCGCCGCGGGCCGGGGATTCGCGCCGGGCCAGGGCGATCTGCGCCGCGACCCCGGCCCCGAGTTCGGCCGCCGGCATCCCCGCCGCGCGCTGGACCCGCCGCTGGGCGGCATCGAAGGCGACCGCAACACGTGCTTGCAGTGCGGCCGCGGCGGACTTCAGGTCCTCCAGCTGCCGGAGCTGGTCGATCAGCCCGGCGCCGCCGTCGTCGTCCGTGGTGTGGCAGGGCCGGACAGTACCGAGCAGGCGGACGACGTCCGGGACCGTCGCGCCGCCCCCAGCGCCGCACCGTCCTCCCGGAACCACTTCGGGCTCCCGCTTGCCGTCCATGAACCCAGTCTAGAAGTGGGGTCAGACAATAAAGAGGTCGTGGGAAACTGACGAATTCATGACCCAACGGGCCGCCGTCGCCAAGGCTGGCGTTCATGCCCTCGTCAGGGCTCGACCTTGGTGCCGCACTTCCAACGCAACGGGCCGCCGTTGAAATCTGTCGACGGCGGCACCGTGCGTTGGGGGGGCACCATGCGTTGGTCAGCAGGTCAGCAGGTCAGCAGGTCAGCAGGTCAGCAGGTCGGCAGGTCAGCCGGCCGGGCCCGGCAGCCTGCGCCGGGACAGGTTCCGCTAGCCCGCCACCGCGCGCGTTGCTGCGGAGGTTTTGGTTGCGGTGGTAAACCCCGTCTTGGTCCCGGTTATGCGAACCGTCATGGTCTTGCCTGTGTCGCTCGCTGTGAGTTTCTTTGTGGCAGCGGTGGCGCCGGTGATCGCGGCGCCGGACCGGTACCACTGGTAGCTGAGCGTGACGGGCGCGGGGGACCAAGTCCCCGCGGCGGCGGTGAGGGTCGAGCCGACTTTGACCGTGCCTGTCACCGACGGTGTGGGCGCCGTCAGTGCGCGGGCCGTGATCGTCGCCGTGGGTACGGAGGTTCTGGCTGCGGTGCTGTAGCCGCTCTTGCTGCCGGTTACGCGAACCGTCATGGTCTTCCCTGCGTCGCTGGCCGTGGGCTTGTATGTGGCGGCGGTGGCGCCGGTGATCGCGACGCCGGACCGGTACCACTGGTAGCTCAGCGTGACGGGCGCGGGGGACCAAGTCCCTGCGGCGGCGGTGAGGGTCGAGCCGACTTTTGTTGTTCCCGCCACGATGGGTACAGGCGCAGCTGTCAGGGAAAGCTTAGGAATGGTCGCCGTGACGTTGAGGGTGGCGAGGTCCAGGAAGCCGCCGGAGCCGTTGCCGAGGGTGTCGGAGAGCGGGAAGAGCGTCACGGTCCAGTTGCCGGTGGCTGAGCCCTTGGGGATTGCGACTGATCGTTCCCAGGTTCCGTCTTTGGCGGTGCCGGAGAGGAGGGTCATGCGGCCAAAGCCGTGGCTTTGCCCGGTGCCATCGTGGCTGACGCTGAGGACGGGGTCGCTGGTTCCGGTGCGGTCGGTCAGGCGAACGGTGATCTTAACGGTTGCGGGCCCCGTGGCGATGTTCAGCGACTTCGGCGTCACGGTGGAGCTGACGAGTACGGGCCCTGCGATATCCGACGGCGTCCCGGTGACGGTGAGGGTGGCGAGGTCCCGGAAGCCGCCGGAGCCGTTGCCGAGGGTGTCAGTGAGCGGGAAGAGCGTCACGGTCCAGTTGCCGGTGGCTGAGCCCTTGGGGATTGCGACTGATCGTTCCCAGGTTCCGTCTTTGGCGGTGCCGGAGACGAGGGTCATGCGGCCAAAGCCGTGGCTTTGCCCGGTGCCATCGTGGCTGACGCTGAGGACGGGGTCGCTGGTTCCGGTCCGGTCGGTCAGGCGAACGGTGATCTTAACGGCGGCGGGCCCCGTGGCGATGTTCAGCGACTTCGGCGTCACGGTGGAACTGACGAGTACGGGCCCGGTGATATCCGAAGCTGCGCTGGCGACCGGCGCCATGATAAGCGAAAGTGCCGTGATAAGCGAAAGCATTGTAAAGATCGCCAGACAAACGGCGACGGCGGTTCCAGATTTAATGTTGGTGCTCACCAACAGGCCCCCCAGGCTCGCGCGGCGAGACCGCCGCAATTATTGCGTCCGCGAACGACGGACCTCGTGATTGTAGCGGGCGTGAGACCCCAGCCTGCCTCCCGCGCATTCCAACACGCGGTGCACAATACGGATCTGCCGCCGGGACGGCGGCTCGTAAGCGCAAGGGCAGGCCACGCCACCAACGTGGCCCCTGTCAAACCAACCCATATTTCGGATCGGTAGGGCAAGCTCCTATGCTTAGCTGGAGCGTTTGTAAGGATTTGGGGGCGAGTAGTCGTGAGGAAACCGGTAAATGAGTAGTGTTCTGACAATCCGCGGAGGCGTCCCGCTGACTGGCCGCGTCACCGTGCGAGGGGCAAAGAATCTTGTCCCGAAGGCAATGGTCGCCGCCCTGCTGGGCAACGAGCCGTCCGTGCTGCGCAACGTCCCTGAAATCAAGGACGTCGAGGTTGTCACCAGCCTGCTCCAGCTCCATGGTGTCACGGTGGAGAAGGATCCCGTCACGGGGGACCTGACCCTGGACCCGACCAACGCGAAGACGGCCTCCCACACGGCAATCGATGCCCACGCCGGAGACTCCCGCATTCCGATCCTGCTCTGCGGGCCCTTGATCCATGCGATTGGCGAGGCCTTCATCCCTGACCTCGGCGGCTGCAAGATCGGCGACCGCCCGATCGACTTCCACCTGGACGTGCTCCGCCAGTTCGGCGCCGTCGTGGAAAAGCGGCCCGGCGGCATCCACATCTCTGCGCCCCAGGGCCTCAAGGGGTCCAAAATCTCCCTGCCGTACCCGTCCGTCGGTGCCACCGAGCAGGTGCTGCTGAGCGCCACCCGCGCCGAAGGCATCACCGAGCTTGCCGGCGCGGCCACCGAGCCGGAAATCGTGGACCTCATCGCCGTGCTGCAGAAAATGGGCGCGATCATCAGCGTCCAGACGGACCGCACCATCCGGATCGAAGGCGTCCAGGACCTCGGCGGCTACAACCACCGCGCGCTCTCGGACCGCAACGAATCCGCTTCCTGGGCCTCGGCGGCCCTCGTCACGCGCGGCGACATCTTTGTCCAGGGCGCCACCCAGCGCGACATGATGACCTTCCTGAACACCTACCGCAAGGTCGGCGGCGGAATGGACATCGGCGACGACGGCATCCGCTTCTACCACCGGGGCGGCAAGCTCAACCCGCTGGTGCTCGAAACGGACGTGCACCCCGGCTTCATGACCGACTGGCAGCAGCCGCTGATCGTCGCCCTGACCCAGGCCGAGGGTGTCTCGATCGTGCACGAGACCGTCTACGAGAACCGCTTCGGATTCACCGATGCCCTGATCCGGATGGGCGCCAACATCCAGGTGCACCGCGAATGCCTCGGCAGCGTGCCGTGCCGCTTCGGCCAGCGCAACTTCCTGCATTCCGCCGTGATCTCCGGCCCGACGCAGCTGACCGGCACCAACATCGACGTGCCCGATCTGCGCGGCGGGTTCAGCCACCTGATCGCGGCCCTCGCGGCCACCGGCACCTCGCGGGTCACCGGAATCGACATCATCAACCGCGGTTATGAGCGCTTCACCGAGAAGCTCGCCGGGCTTGGCGCCGATTTCGACATCTCCGCAGCCGAGTAGCTGGGACCTGTGAAGGAACCGGCGAAGAGCCACATCACCTTTGTCATTGTGGCCGGCATCGTCCGGCCCGCGATGAACCTCCTGATGCGGAAGAAATGGCAGGGCCTCGAGAAGCTGCCGGCAGGCGGCTTCATCGCAGCGCCCAATCACTGCACCGAAATCGATCCCCTCGTGGTCGGGCACATGCTCTACAACCAGAAACGGATGCCGCACTTCCTGGCCAAGGCAGGATTGTTCAAGGTCCCGGTCGTGGGAGCGGTGCTGCGGGCCACCAAGCAGATTCCGGTGGAACGCTCGACGTCGGGCGCCAACCGATCGCTGCAGATCGCCAGGGAGGTAGTTGACGAGGGCGGTGCCATCGTCATCTACCCCGAGGGCACGCTGACCCGGGATCCGGCGCTGTGGCCGATGAGGGGCCACACGGGCGCGGCCCGGATGGCGCTTGAGAGCGGCATCCCCGTGGTGCCGATCGCCCACTGGGGAGCCCACGAGGTCTTTCCCCGCTACGCCAAGCGGCTCCACATCTTCCCGAGGAAGACCTCGCGCCTGATCGTCGGTGAACCCGTGGACCTCAGTGCCTTCGCCGGACGCCCGTTGGACAAGGCGACGCTCACCGAGGCAACAAATGTCATTATGGAGGCCATCACGGGGCTCCTCGTCACACTGCGCGGCGAAAAGCCGCCGGCGGTACGCTGGGATCCTTCGGTACACAACCAGTCAGCGCACGGCCGCTTCATCGAACGTGGCGAGAACGGTCCAGGCACGGCCACCGGCGGATCCGCTAAAGCGTCCGACGGCGGCGCGTCAAACGAGAATATTGGGGATAGCACCGCATGACGGTCAATCTTGAACGAGCAACATCCGCCAGCACCGTAGCCGTCCTCGGGGCAGGCTCGTGGGGAACCACCTTCGCGAAGATCGTCGCCGACGCAGCCAGCGCTTCCGGCGTCGAACGCAGGATCCGGCTGTGGGGCCGGCGCGCCGAAGTCGTGGACCAAATCAACCTCAAGCACCGGAATGAGCAGTACCTCAAGGACATCGTCCTTCCGCCCAGCATCAGCGCATCGGCCGACGTCGCAGAGGTCCTCGACGGCGCCGAGCTGGTCATTCTCGCCGTTCCGGCCCAGACCCTGCGGCCGCAGCTGCGCGAATGGAAGAACCTCGTGCCGCCGGGCGCATTCGTGGTGTCCCTCATGAAGGGCCTCGAGCTGCACTCCGACGCGCGCATGAGCGAGGTCATCTGCGCGGAGCTGGGGATTCCCGCCGAACGGGTGGCCGTGGTCTCTGGCCCCAATCTGGCCATGGAGATCGCGCGCGAGGAGCCCACAGCCTCCGTCGTTGCGTGCTCCGACTCCGAGGCAGCCGGCTGGATCGCCCGCAGCTGCACGGCGCCCTACTTCCGCCCGTACACCACCACCGATGTGATCGGCGTCGAAATCGGCGGCATCGTCAAGAACGTCATTGCCCTGGCCGTCGGAATCTGCGAAGGCAAGCGGATGGGGGACAACACCAAGGCCTCCGTCATCACCCGCGGCCTTGCGGAGACCTCCCGCCTGACACTCGCCCTGGGCGGCGAGGCGCGGACCATGGCCGGGCTGGCGGGTCTGGGCGACCTCGTGGCCACATGCTCCTCCCCGCTGTCCCGGAACCACACCGCCGGGCGGCTGCTGGGCAAGGGCCTCACCCTCGAGCAGGTCACCGCTGAAATGAATCAAACGGCTGAGGGCATCAAGTCCAGCCTGGCCGTTCACGAACTGGCCGGAAAGCTCGGCGTCGAGATGCCCATCACCGCTGCCGTCGTCGCTGTGCTGGCCGGAAATCTGTCCATCGACGAACTGGGACCGCTGCTGCTGTCCCGGGACCTGAAACCCGAAGGCGATTACTGAGAGTGTCCGAAGATAACGTGAGCACAGCGGGCCGTCCAGTCCGGTCCAGGCCCCGGGTGGCGGTGCTGTTCGGCGGCCGCTCCAGCGAACACGCGGTGAGCTGCGTGACCGCGGCGGGGGTCCTCGGGGCCATTGACCAGACCAAGTACGAGGTCATCCCCATCGGCATCGCCAAGACCGGCCAATGGGTGCTGGTTTCCGGCGACACGCGCGAGTGGTCGCTATCGGCGTCCTCGCTGCCGGAGGTCGCTCCCTCGGAGCAGACCGTGGCGCTGGCCGAGATCGGTGGCGAACACCAGCTGATCGTGGCCTCCCCGAACGAGGTCCCGCAGGAGCTGGGTTCTGTGGACGTCGTCTTCCCGCTGCTGCACGGGCCGTTCGGCGAGGACGGCACCATCCAGGGCCTTCTTGAGCTGTCCGACACCCGTTATGTCGGCGCAGGCGTGCTGGCCTCCGCCGTCGGCATGGACAAGCATTTCATGAAGGTGGTGTTCGAATCCGCCGGGCTCCAAGTGGGGCCGTACATCGCCGTCACAGACCGGCAGTGGCGCAACGACCCGGAGAAGGTCCGCAAGCGCGTGGACCAGCTCGGCTTCCCGGTGTTCGTCAAGCCGGCCCGGGCAGGATCCTCCATGGGCATCTCCAAGGTGGACTCCCTCGAGGGGCTCGACGCCGCCATCCAGGAGGCCCGCAAGCATGATCCGAAGCTCGTCATCGAGGCCGGCATCGTGGGCCGCGAGATCGAATGCGCCGTGCTGGAGGGCCGGGGAACCGACGCTCCGCGCGCGTCGATGCCCGGGGAGATCTCCGTCGCCGGCGGCGGACACGAGTTCTACGACTTCAACGCCAAATACGTGGAGGACGACGCCGCCGCGCTGAGTTGCCCGGCCGACCTCCCCGAAGAGGCCATCACCCGGGTCCGCGAGCTGGCCGCCGTCGCGTTCGACGCCGTCGGAGCCGAAGGACTGAGCCGGGTCGACTTCTTCTACACCCCTGACGGCGAGTTGATCATCAACGAGATCAACACGATGCCGGGGTTCACGCCCAAGAGCATGTACCCGCAGATGTGGAAGGCCTCGGGCCTAAGTTACGCGGAGCTGATCGACGAGCTGATCTACCTTGCCCTGCACCGTAAGACCGGGCTGCGCTAGCACGGCTTTTTTGTCCTCCGGATCCACACTGTTGGGAAAGAACACACTTTTTGGGAAAGAACACATGAGTTTTGAAACCGAGCAGCAGACTTCAGACGACAGCCGCCGGCCGCGGCGGCGGCGGAGGGACCGGAAACGGCACACTGGCCGCAACTTGCTGCTGGGCTTCGTAGCGTTCTTCCTCGTCGTCGGCGCCGTGGCCGGGGTGTTCGCCTTCAACCTCGCCCAGAGTTTTGATTCCAAGGCGCAGAAGATCGAGAACGTGTTCCCCGACGAATCGACTCGGCCGGACAAGGCCGGGGCAGAAGGCGCCACCAATATGCTGCTGCTCGGAAGCGACAGCCGTGCGGCAGGCGTGGATGAGGCCGGTGCCGGCGCTCCGACCGACCAGCGGTCAGACGCCATGATGTGGGTCCACATTCCGGCGGACCGGAAGAACATCTACATCATGTCCATTATGCGCGACACCTGGGTTGATGTTCCCGGCCACGGGGAGTCCAAGATTAACTCCGCGATGGCCTTCGGCGGCATCCCCCTGACGGTGCAGACCCTGGAAAACATGTTCGATACCCGGCTGGACAACGTTGCCATCATCGACTTCGAGGGCTTCAAAGCCATGACCGACGCCCTGGGCGGCGTCGACGTGAATGTCCCTAAAGCGTTCAACACCCAGCAGTTCGCCTTCCCTGCCGGCAAACAGGAGCTGACGGGGGAGCAGGCGCTGGCCTTCGTCCGCGAACGCAAGGCATTCAGCGACGGTGACTACCAGCGGGTCAAGAACCAGCAGGTGTTCCTGAAGGCCATCTTGTCCCGGTTCCTCACGGCCGAAACGCTCTCCAATCCCGTGACGATCAGCAAACTGGTGGACACCGTCTCGCCGTATGTCAGTGTGGACGCATCCCTGGACGCCGGAAAGGTGGCGGCCCTCGCGGTGGGGCTACGGGATGTCAGAGCGTCCGATGTCAGCAGTTTCACTCTGACCACACTGGGTATCGGGACTTCGGCCGACGGCCAGTCCATTGTCCTCCGCGATGACGCGGCGATTGCTGATATCGGGGACGCTCTGAAGAACGACACCCTCCGTACCTATCTGCAACAGTCCGCCGTTGCTTCTAAGCCGTAGTGCTTCCTGGACCGGCCCCGGACCGGCCCGGTAGGCGCCCGGCCCTACTTGCCGGGCGGCAGGTTCTGGAGCTCTTCCTGGCCGACGCAGCCCCGGGTCGCCTTGATCTTCGAGGCGGAGGCGGAAAGGTCGGCCAGGACGGTGGCCGAACTGATCTTGTCCGGGTCCATCAGGATTTCAGTGGCCGGTTCGCGCCCGAACGTTGTCAAGGTCCACACCGGGCTGCCTTCCTTGATGACCCAGTCGACGCCGTTCACCGTTACGCAGCGGTCCGTTGTGGGTCCTGGGACGTTGACACCACAGCGCAGGATTACCAGTGACGGATCCCCCCAGGCAGCCGTTGCCTGGCTGTTCGTCTTGCGAAGTTTGGCCTCGCCCAGGGCATCAGGCAGGGCCACCATCATGGGGGCGCAGGCGGCGTTTGCGCTGTCCTTCGCCGGGGTAACGTCCACGGCGGGAGAACACGCCGTAAGGACCGCTGCGGAGGCTGTGGCGATCGCCAGAAGTCGAAGCAGGCGTGCGGAAACCGGGGCGCGGAACTGGTGCATTATTCCAGCCTATCCCGGCTCGGTGCGCTGAATCGTCGCGCCGGGGGCGCTCTCCGGAGGCCCGTTCCGACGCGCCGGGCACCCCGCCGCGACGCGCCGTCCCGACGCCCCGGGCGCGCTCTCCGGCACTCCGTCCCGACGCGCCGGGCACCCCGCCGGGGCACCCCGGGATCCCTTTCCGGACGGCCTTGGCTGGCGCGCTTGGTGCCTTCCCGTAGAATGGAGGGATCGTGTATTCTGGGGCACTGCCGACAGCGAGGCCAGTTCTGGCCGGAAACATAGGCACGGTTGGGAAAATCTCGCACCCAAGGGGGAGGCACTAGCTATGACTGTACGATGCCACATGGCCAATTCAGCACGGGCCGGAATGCTGGCGCTGGCCATGGGTTTGGCCCTTGCCGGACCCGCAACCGCCGCGCACGCTGATGAGTTGGTGACTGTAACGGTCACGGCCTCTCCGTCGCCGAGTTCTCCGTCGCCGAGTCCATCGACGCCCCCGATCGCAGAGGTTCCTCCCGTCGTGGTGCCGCCCACCGCCGTCCCGCCCACCGCCGTGCCGCCCACCCCCGAGCCGCCCATCGCCGAGGTGCCGCCTCCCGTCGTCGTGCCGCCCGCCGCCGAGGTGCCGCCCGCCGTCAGTCCTCCGGTCGCGCCGCCGGAGCCGCCGGCCCCTCCCGCGTCGCCCGCCGCCACCGGCGTCGTCGCCCCGCCCTCCTTTGCGCCTGCGCTCGCGCCGCCGGCAGTTGTGCTGCCGGAAGTTGTGCCCGCCGGAGTGGACGAAAGTACCGTCGAAGCACCACCCACCGAGGAGCCCGCACCTGCGCCCGCGCCCGTGCCCGAACTGGCAAAGGCACATGCGGCGATTGCCGCCGTCGCGCAACCGCCTGCCGTGATGAAGTCCGAAATCCAGGCCGCCGTGGCTGTCGCAACCGGCAGCCCGCTGGTGGTCCAGCTGATCACCGTGCTGATTCTGCTGGGTGCCGGCCTTCTCTACTTCCGTTTCCTCGCTGGCAAGAGCCCCAGCATTGCCACTAAGCCCAGCAAGTAAGCAATGGCTACACGAGCTGACGCCGGGAATGAACCTGCCCGCACTGGAACCTATACCCCCACGGTACGGATCACCCTGCTGACCCACTCCTACTGGCCGGAGCAGAGCCCGCCCCAGCGCCGTTGGACGGCGATGGTCAAGGAATTTTCCCGCTCCGGCTGGGACGTCGACGTCGTGGCGCCGGTTGCGCACTATCCCTTTGGCCGTCGGGCGTTGCCACGGAAGCTGGCGGGCCAGCCGTTCCAGCTGCAGAAGGGACAATTCACCGAGAAGGTCCTCCGGGTGCCCTACCTCCGGCACGGCAACTCACGCGTAGCCCGCCTGGTGGACCAGTGCTTTTCGGCAGCGCTCTCGATTCCCGCCGGGATGCTCCTGAAGAAGCCCGACGTCGTGATTGTCACCGCGCCGGCCCTGCCGTCCCTCGCCGCCGGCTACATCCTGGCCAAGCTGCGCGGGGTACCGCTGATCGTGGAAATGCGCGACGCCTGGCCGGACCTCGCCCGGGACGCCCGCCTGGTCCAGGGACAGGTCAAGAGCGTCATTGAACACGTGGTGGAGTTCGTGCAGCAGCGGGCGGACCTCGTGGTGACGGTGACCGAGGGTTTCGCTGACACGCTGCGTGCCCGCGGGATCCGCCAGGTGGCGACCGTCAGCAACGGGCTGCACCTGGACGCCATCCCGGTGATGGATGCTCCCGAAATGGAACGGCCCGTCTTCGAGGCCCTGTACCTTGGAAACCATGGCGAGAGCCAACGGCTTGATGTTGCTATCCGGGCCAGTGCGCTGGTGGGTGACTCGATGCACCTGCACATGGTGGGTCACGGGACCCAGCGCCCGGCGCTGGAGAAGCTCGCCCGCGAGTTGAAGGCGCCGGTGACCTTCCACGCGCCGCTTCACGGCGAGGCCATGATGCAGCGCTACGCTTCCGCGGACACCTGCCTCGTCACCCTCCGCGATGACTGGAAATCCTTCGAAACCACCGTTCCCTCCAAGACCTATGAGGTCCTGGCCGTGGGCCGCCACGTGACCGCCATGGTGCGCGGCGAGGCGGCACGAATCATCGCCGACGCCGAGGCGGGGGACATCGTGGCCAGCGATCCAGAGGTCCTGGCCGCTTTGTGGCGTGACCTTGCCGCCGACCGTGGCCGGCTGGTCCGCAACGGTGACAGCCGGCAGTGGGTCAAATCGCACGCCGAGTATGGGCAGCTGGCCGGCCGCTACATGGAGCTCATCGAGCAAGTCCTGGCCAAGGCGCCCGTAACCACACGATGATCCAAGTCTTTAAAAATTCGCGGCTCGCCGCACACACTGCGGGACAACACCTCACGGACGATCCGATGGTGCTTTTCCTCCAGCTGTCCCGCCGGCTCCCGCCCGCGGTCATCCGCCCGCTTGCCCGCCTCACCTGTGCCGTGGCAGCAAAAAATTCCGTGGCTGTGCCCGTGCTGCTCGCAGCGCTCCTGCTCGGGGACGACGCCGACGTCGCGCGCCGTCTCCGGCTCGCCGCAGACCGGAACGTCACAGACCAGAACCTCACGGCGGACAAGTCGAGGAAGCTGGCGGACATCGCGCTGGCCGCCAACCGTCCGGAGCTCGCGGACCTCCTGCTGGCCGGCGCACGGCAGGCGCGCGGGTTCAAGTCGGCCCTGGCGCGCAGGCTGTGGCATGACGGCAACCTCAGCGGGGCCGTCGCGGTCCTCGAGGGCTCCGGCCGGGCAGGACGGCGGCAGCAGGCACGGCTTGCCGGCGAGGCGGCGTTGTACACCGGCGCGGCACCCTTGCTGGCCCCGCAGGAGTTCACCCCGGTTCCAGGCCGCGTCCTGCACCTGCTGACGAATTCCCTGCCCCACACCGCCAGCGGCTACGCGCAGCGGTCCCACTCCATCATGGCGGCCCAGCAGCAAGCGGGCTGGAAAGTTCTCGCGGTCACCCGGCTGGGGTATCCGGTGCAGGTGGGCAAGCTCCTGGCACACGCCAGCGACGCGGTGGACGGGGTGGAGTACCGGCGTCTCCTTCCGGCGCGGCTGGCGCCCACCATGGATGTACGCCTGCAGCAACAGGCCGAGGAATTGCTGGCCGTGGCGCTGGAATTCAAACCCAGCGTCCTCCACACCACCACGCACTTCGTCAACGGAATGGTGGCCAGGGCGGTGGCCGGGGCCCTGGGCATCCCCTGGGTGTACGAGGTGCGCGGCCAGTTGGCGGACACCTGGGCAGCCACGCGGGGACCTGAGGCCCAGGAAAGCGAAAAGTACCGGCTCTTCCAGGAACGGGAAACCGACGTCATGCGGGACGCCAGCCTGGTGGTGACGCTGGGGCATGCCATGAAGGCCAACATCGTCGCGGCAGGCATCCCCGGGGAGAAGATCCTCATCGCCCCGAACGCCGTCGGCGGAGCCTTCCTCGAGGAGCCGCTGGATACCACCAGCGCGCGCCGCGAGCTGGGGCTGCCGGAGGACGGACTCTACATCGGCACGGTCAGCAGCCTGGTCGAGTATGAGGGCCTGGATGACCTGGTCCGGGCCTTCGCGCTACTGGCGCCGGAATTCCCACAGCTGCGCCTGCTGATCGTGGGCGACGGCGTGGCCTGCCCCGCGCTGAAGGAGCAGGTCCGCGGCCTGGGCCTGGCTGACAGGGCAATTTTCACCGGGCGGGTACCGCGGGATCTGACCCCGCTCTATCACCAGTCCCTGGACGTTTTCGTGGTCCCACGCAAGGACCTGGACGTGACCCGTGCGGTAACTCCACTCAAGCCGGTGGAGGCGCTGGCGAGTGCCCGGCCGGTGGTTGGCACAGACCTGCCCGCACTTCGGGAGATAATAGACGACGGCGGTAACGGGCTTCTGGTCCCTGCCGCGTCCCCGGGCGAACTTGCCAACACGATCTCGGCGCTGCTCTCCAATGGGAGCCGTAGGGCATCGATGGGGCAAACTGGGCGGGCTGCAGTTCTAGCCGAGAGGACCTGGGCGGCCAATGCCAACGCCCTGGCCACACGTTACGCCGAGCTGCACCATGAACATGAGGAGAACCAGTAGTGTCCGCAGATAGTGCAATTGACCCGGAGCCGGTGGCCGTACAGCCCCTCTCCGTGGATATGCGGCGGCTGACCCGTGTCGGTTCGCGGCCAAGTTTCCTGGACTATCTTGTCCAGCTCTGGGACTTCCGGCAGTTTATTTTTTACGATGCCCGTGCCCGCGTCCAAAGCGGTACGCGCCGGGACCGCCTCGGCAGCGCCTGGCTGCTGCTGAACCCCATCTTCAATGGCCTGACCTATTACCTGATCTTCGGGCTGCTGCTGAAAACCAGCCGGGGCATCGAGAATTTCGTGGGCTACCTGGTGGTGGGGATCTTCGTCTTCCAGTTCAGCTCCGGTGCCATCACCTCCGGCGCGCGCTCCATCCGCAGCAACAAGTCCGTGGTGCAGGCATTCAACTTTCCGCGGGCGGCGCTGCCCATCGGTGCCAATGTGCGCGAGCTGTTGTCTGCCGTGCCGCTCATCCTGGCGATGCTGCTGATCGTGGTGGTGCTGCCCCCCGGCGAGCAAATCACCTGGCTGTGGATCCTGGTAGTACCGGCCATTCTCCTGCAGTCACTTTTCAACCTTGGGGTGGGGCTCATCCTGGCCCGCATCATCTCCCGCGTCCACGACGTCACCCACCTGCTTCCCTTCATGCTCCGGGCCTGGATGTACGGCTCGGCCATCTTCTACACGTATGACCGCTTCATCACCCACCCCGAAATTCTTGCCGTGATCAAGCTCAATCCCTTGTTTAACGTGATCGACATCATCCGTGACTGCGTGCTGTATGCCCGGGTACCGCAGTGGCAGTCCTGGGCCACTCTTGCCGCCTGGGCCCTGGGCGCGCTCGCCGTCGGCCTGGTCTATTTTTGGAAAGGGGAGGAATCCTATGGACGAGGGTGAACGGGAACTTTTCATCGAAGGTCATCCCTGTGTGGTGGTGGACAGCGTGCGGATGCGTTATCGCGTTGCCTCCACCGCGGCTTCGGATCCTGGCGCTGACCGCTCAGCACCCCGCCTTTTTCGCAGGGCGGTACGGAAGCCCAACATGGTGACCGTCCACGCCCTCAACGAGCTCTCCCTCGTAGTGGAACGCGGCGAGTCGGTGGGGATCATCGGGAGGAACGGCTCCGGAAAGAGCACGCTGGTGAAGATCATCAGCGGCCAGTCCAAGCCGACGTCGGGGGCCGTGTATGCCTCCAGCACCCCCATCATGCTCGGCGTCAACGCAGCCCTGGTCCAGGACCTCTCCGGTGACCAGAACGTGATCCTCGGGTGCCTGGCCATGGGAATGAGCCGGGCCGAGGTGGACGAAAAGTTCAGCAGCATCGTGGAACTGTCCGGACTTGAGAAGTCCATCCACCTGCCGATGAAGTCCTATTCCTCCGGCATGGCTTCGCGCCTCAGGTTTGCCATTGCGGCGAGCGTTGATCCCGAGATTCTCCTGGTGGATGAGGCACTCAACACCGGTGACGCCCAGTTTGGCGACCGCAGCAAGCTGCGGATGGATGAGCTCCGCGAGCAGGCGGGCTGTGTCTTCGTGGTCAGCCACAGCCTGGACACCATCAAAGACATGTGCACGCGGGTTGTCTGGCTGGACAAGGGCGATCTGATCATGGACGGGGACACGGACGTAGCCGTCAAGGCTTATCAGGAGTTCACCCGTCACCTTTCCAAGGGCAACAATATTTCAGCCGCCAAGATCCTCGACGATGCCAAAGCGGAGCTCGTGGCCACCGAGGTCCGCGGGCGGTCCTCACGCCGGAGCCGAGGCTGATGGCGGGTCTCCGGGAGCTCCGGACGGGGCTGTGGCATCTGCGCAGGGGTGGGCCTGCGCAGTTCAATTCGTGGCGTTCCCGCCAGCGGATCGAACAGGGCTTCGCCGCACCGCGCAACGTGCAGGGCGTGGAAGCGGCCTGGACCGGCCGCGGGCGCAAGCGGCGGCTCTCGCTGATGCCGGCGAGCCTGCCGCCACAGCAGCCCACCCGGCCGGACATCCGTGCTGCCGTGATCCTGGACGACTTTTCGGCGCTGGCCTTCGGCTACGAGTGGGCAACCAGCCCCGTCCATCCGCACACCTGGCGCAGCGACCTGACAACCGGTGACCTTGCCTCTGGGGCAGTTGACCTCCTGTTTGTCGAGTCGGCCTGGGCCGGAAACGGCGGCCTGTGGCGCGGCAAGCTGACCGGTCCCGGCGGGCCCAGCAAGGAATTCCGCGAGCTGGTCCAGTGGTGCCGGGAGCAGGGGATCCCCACGGTTTTCTGGAACAAGGAAGACCCGCCGCACTATGACGACTTCCTGCCGGCCGCCCGGCTGTTTGACCAGGTCTTCACCTCCGATTCCGGCCGCATCGCGCAGTACACAGCCGATCTGGGGCATGAACGCGTCGCTGTGCTTCCGTTCGCGGCCCAGCCGGCCATTCACAACCCGGTCCGGCCGGCACATGGCCGGCACAAGAGGGACGTCGCCTTTGCGGGAATGTACTTCGCCCATAAA
Source organism: Arthrobacter sp. UYEF20 (assembly GCF_040546335.1). Taxonomy (NCBI): domain Bacteria; kingdom Bacillati; phylum Actinomycetota; class Actinomycetes; order Micrococcales; family Micrococcaceae; genus Arthrobacter; species Arthrobacter sp. UYEF20. The sequence continues at coordinate 348,196 of NZ_JBEPNP010000002.1, forward strand.
TATCCCGAGCGCCGGGCCCAGATGGACCTGCTCCTGGGCGGCGCGCTGGACGCGTCCGCCCGGATGGGGACGGGCCTGGAAATATTCTCGCGCCAGCTGGGCGGCAACGCCGAGTACCAGTTCCCCGCGCCGCTGGATTCTCGCGTGGTTGGTTCGCTCAGCTATGCCCAGACGCTGTCCGCCTACAAGGCGTACAAGGTTTTCCTCAACGTCAACTCGGTGGTTGACTCGCCCAGCATGTGCGCCCGGCGGATCTTTGAGATCTCCGCGTCCGGGACACCGGTGGTCACGGCGCCCAGCCAGGCGATGGGACAGTTCTTCACGCCGGCAGCGGTGCCCGTAGCCGCCACCCGCAAGGAAGCCGAGCACCTGACCCGGGCCCTGGTTGCCAACCCGGAGCTGAACGACCGCACGGCGCACCTGGCCCAACGCGCCATCTGGGCGGCCCACACCTACGCCCACCGGGCGGAGACGGTGCTGCAACACGCCGTGCCGGGAAGTGCCACGGGCCTCACGCGGCCGCCAGTCTCGGTGCTGCTGCCCACCATCAGGCCGCAGAACCTGGAACGCGTCTTCCGCACCCTGGCCGGTCAGCGCGGCGTAGACCCCGAGCTGGTGCTGCTCACCCACGGTTTCCGGCTCTCCAAGGAACGCTTGGCAGAACTCTGCGACGAGTCCGGGCTCCGGAACGTGGTGCTCCTCCATGCCCCGCGGGAAATCTCGCTGGGGGAGTGCCTGAACAGGTGCGTCGCCGCGGCCAGCGGGGAGGTGCTCACCAAGATGGACGACGACGACCACTACGGGCCGCACTACCTCAGCGACCAGCTGCACGCGTTGTCCTACTCAGGCGCCGACGTCGTGGGGAAGCAGGCGCACTACATGCACCTTGAGACCTCGAACGCCGCGATCCTGCGGTTCGCGGTCAGGGAGCACCGCTTTACCGACTTCGTGATGGGGCCGACCATCATGGCCCGCCGGGAGGTCTTCACCGACCATCCCTTCCAGCATGTCGCCGTGGGCGAGGACACCGGATTTCTCCGGGCCGCCCATGCCGCCGGCCGGATCATCTACTCGGCGGACCGCTTTAACTACTTCCAGGTACGCACCGGGGACGGACACACCTGGCAGGTCGAGGATGCGGAACTGCTCGCCTCCGGCGAGCTCAAATTCTATGGAAAGTTATCTGAACATGTTGACATCTAGCACTCTGGCGACGGAGGCCCCGATCAGGACGGTGGCCGTCGTCGGACTCGGCTACATAGGACTGCCCACGGCGGCCATCCTGGCCACCAACGGACTCGAGGTGATCGGCGTCGACGTCAATCCGGGCACCGTGGCCGCCATCAACAACGGCGACGTGCCGTTTGTGGAACCGGACTTGAGCATCCACGTCGCGGGCGCGGTCAGCCAGGGCAGGCTGCGGGCCCAGCTCGAGACCCCCAGCGCGGATGCCTACATCGTGGCGGTGCCGACGCCGTTCAAGGCGGACAAGTCCGCGGATATGTCCTACATCGCCGCGGCGGCGCGCGCCATCGCCCCCACGCTGAGTGGCGGCGAACTGGTGATCCTGGAATCGACGTCGCCCCCCGGGAGCACGCGCCAGCTCGCCGAGCTGATTCTGGGACTGCGCCCTGACCTCAGCCTCGATGGCCAGGACGGCAAGCCGGTGCTCCTGGTGGCACACTGCCCCGAGCGGGTGCTGCCTGGCCGGATCATGATTGAGCTGGTCACCAACGACCGCGTGGTGGGCGGCCTCACGCCCGAGGCTGCCGAGGCTGCCGCGGCGCTCTACGCGGTGTTCTGCCAGGGTGAGATCCACCTGACGGACGCTGCAACGGCGGAGATGTCCAAGCTCGTGGAGAACGCCTACCGCGATGTGAACATCGCGTTTGCGAATGAGCTCTCCGTCATCAGCGACAAGCTGGACATCGACGTCTGGGAACTCATCCGGCTGGCCAACCACCATCCCCGCGTCAACATCCTCCAGCCCGGTCCCGGCGTGGGCGGGCACTGCATCGCGGTGGACCCGTGGTTCATCGTGGCGGCCGATCCCGAGAATTCCGTCCTGATCCGGACCGCGCGGGAAGTCAACGACAGCAAGCCCGGCTACATCGTCGAACAGGTCCGGAAGGCCGTGGGCAGCGCCAGCCGCCCGGTCATTGCCTGCCTCGGCCTGGCCTTCAAGGCCAACATCGACGACGTCCGCGAGTCGCCGGCGGTGGAGATCGTCCGGCGTGTGGCCATGCAGCACCCGGATGCCGAGATTCTGGTTGCGGCACCGCACACGGATCATCTGCCGCAGGAACTGGCCGCGATTGCCAACATCCGCCTCGTGGAAACGGATGCGGCGGTTCAGGCCGCCGGCGTGGTGGTGCTGCTGGTCGATCACGACAAGTTCCGGGAGATCGAGCCGGACGCCCTGCAGGGCAAACAGATTGTCGATACCCGCGGCTTCTGGCGCTGAAGAAATCTGGCGCTGAAAATACATCGGAACTGACTCGCAATGGTGAACTGGAAAGTTCCGTTGCAGAAAAAGAAAATGGGACATCTTGAACTCTGATCCAACCGCCAGGCTCCTTCCGGCCGGCAGGCATTTTTCCGTGACCTGGAGCCTGCCAGCAGACTTCGCAGGACGAACGAACGCCATGCTGCACCGATCGCGGTCCTTCGCTTCGGAAGGCGGAGCGCCCGTTGACATCTTGACCTTCGACGACTTCCGGGACTACTCCGTTCTCCGCGGCGTCTTGAAGGAACGGGGCTTCCTCTCGGAGGGCACCCGCATCCTGAATCTCTGGGAAGACCTCCCGGCGATGGCTGCACTGGACGGGTCGCCGTCAGTTGAGACCGCTGCCCCCGAGGCTGACGCCTTTGCTGCGTACTCTCCCTTGTCCACCCAGAGTGCAGCGAACCTTGTCGAACTGGAGGGCCCGCACAAGCGTCTAGCGCGCTACGCTGGCGATGGGAAGACGCTGTTGCAGGTCGATTATTTCCGCGTCGACGGCTCGCTCCTCTTGTCTGACCGGCACGACGCGAAGCAGTTGGGGGTACACGGAGGGCGGGCGCTGACGCTATGTGATTCTGCAGGCCTTCCGCTTCAGGAGTGGGGATCTTCGTGGGGTTTGTATCGTTCCTGGCTCGACTTCGTCGTGGCAGGGGAACAAGCGTGCTTCGTGGTGGACAACAAGAATACTGCTCGCTTCATGGCCAGTTACCAACGTGATAACGCCGTTGTGTTCTACCAGGTCCATGAAAGCCATCTGGAAGACGCCACCGCGGGTTTCGCTTCCGAAATGACCGCGTCTGCTCAGGAAGTGTTCCCGCGGCTGGACGCCTTCGACGGCGTAGTCTTCCTCACTGAGCAGCAGGCCACCGACGTCCGCAAGAGGCAATCTGACGTTGGCAGCACTTACGTCATTCCGAACGGAAGGTCCCTTGAATCTGCACCGGAATCCATGGGCACGCGAAAAGCGCGGACAGGCATGCAGGCAGCGACTCTCAGCCACCGGAAGCGCGTTGACCACTCTGTCCGGGCCATCCACCTCGCGAATTCCCTCCTCCAGGCCCCTGTCGGGCTAAGAGTTTTCGGTGAGGGATCCCAGCGCGTCCAGTTGGAGGAGCTGATCGTTGATCTCAAGGAAACCGACAACGTTCAGCTCATGGGTCACGTCACGAAGGCTCAGTCCCATTTCAAGGAAGCGTCGTTTTCGTTGCTGACCAGCACCTCGGAGGCCCTGCCTCTGGTCATTGTGGAGAGCATGGCGGCGGGGTGTATCCCTATCGTTTACGACCTTCCGTACGGCCCCGCGTCCGTCATCACTGATGGAGTTGACGGATTTCTTGTGGAGTACGGAAATATCGAGAAGCTGGCGGCATGCATAGCCGAGTTCGTCGAGATGCCGCTCTCTGACGTGGAGCGGATGCGCGATGCCGCGCGGAAGAGGGCGGATGACTTCTCGGATGGAAAGGTTGTCCGGCTCTGGGCGGACGCCATGAAGGAGGCGGCCGCCCGGAAACAGGACCAAAAAATCGAGCACGCCGTAGAAATAGCAGATTCAGCGTGTTTGTACGGGTCCGGCGGAGATCTGGAGGTAGCGGCCACGCTTACGCTAGGTCTGCAGCAGCCCTCCGGGCAGGAAATTATCCCGGCATTCTTTTGCAGGCTCCGGCTTAGGCCGGGCGAAGCGTTTTTCCGAGTGGCAGCACGGACAGTCGTTAACGACTCGCCGGACACTTATGCCGTCAGATTCGCGTTTGAGCCGGAGATCCTTTCCGCAATGGGAAGCCGCACAGTGGACGTATTCCTTGAAACCCGGCTAGGTGAAGCGATTACCGTTTCTCGGATGCCATTGGCGGACGCGAAAGCTGCTCCGCGCCTGTATGCAACGGCGCACGGCAACATGAGCATCAGCTTCGCTTAACCTGATACTTGAACAACCACAGATACGAGCCAGAAATGTCTTCAACAATTAACGAAACCCAGTCACCGGTAAAGATGCCGGCGGGGTACCATTGCGCCGTCACCTGGGGGATACCCGTGGACTTCGGCGGGATGACCAGCGCGCTCCTTCGGCGTTCGCGGGCATTTGTCCGCGAAGCCGGAGTACCCGTGGACATTCTCACTTTCGAGTATGACACCACCCTCGATGATGTGCGCTGTGAGATGCAGGTTGCCGGCGAACTGGTTCCGGGTATGCGCCTCCGGAACCTCTGGGAGGAACTTGCCGCCCTGCCGGACCAGGGGCTGTCCGTGGCCCGCGCCGACAAGAACCTTAACGGAACTTTTGCGCCAATCTCCGACGATGAGCCTCATACCAAGGAACTTTCGGAGGGGTCCCTGGGGCGCAAAATACGCGTCGATGCCGCAGGAGACAAAACGCTCCAGGTCGACTACTTCCGTGCCGACGGGAGTCTTTTCGTCTCGGATCAGCGCGACATCAACGAACATGGCACCGAGGGCGGGCGGCTTATCACCCTGTGCGGCCACAACGGGGAACCTGTGGCGGCCTGGAACAGGATGTGGCCGCTGTATCTTTTCTGGCTGGACACCGTTGTGGGCACCCAGGAAACATTCATGATTGTGGACAGTAAGTCCACCGCCAATTTTATTACGCGTTTCCGGCGGGACAATGTGGTGACCCTGCACCTCGTGCACAATTCGCACATGGCATCCGGCCAGGTTCCTCCGCACGGGGAGCTGAGCTCCGTACGCCGTTATGTCTTTGAACGGTTGAATACGTACGACGGGATCGTGCTGCTGACCAAGCGCCAGAAGGACGATGTTGATTTGGCCTTCGGCAATCCTGGCAACACGTTCGTTGTGCCCAACAGCACCGAGCTTCCGGACAGCCTGCCAACGTCAGCCGGGCGTTGCCAGACCAGCGGGGTGATGCTGGCAAGTCTGACAACCCGCAAGCGCGTGGACCACGCGATTAGGGGAATCGGGAAGGCAAATGCCCTGGCAGGCAGGCCATTTGACGTGACCATTTACGGACAGGGCCCGGTCCGGGAACAAATGGCGGCACTCATTTCCAAGCTTGGCTTGAATGACAGCGTCCACCTCGGCGGCTTCGACAACGATCCGAGGGCACGGCTGTCGGAGGCGTCCTTCGTGCTCCTGACCAGTCGAATGGAAGGTCTGCCGCTGGTGCTCCTGGAGGCCATGAGCGTCGGCTGTATTCCGATCGCCTATGACATGCCCTATGGACCTGCTGACATCATCGTGGACGGCGTGAATGGATATTTGGTCGAGGCGGGGGACATCGAGGGCCTGGCCGAGCGGATCGTCCGGCAAGGCTCCCTTTCGGCCGACGAGCTGGAGTCCATGCGGCAGGCCGCCAGGGAAACTGCCGAGCGCTTTGACGACCACTCAGTGACCTCGCAGTGGTCCACTGTGATGTCGTCGGCCGTGGACCGCAAACTTGGCCAGATGGCGGATTCAGTCCCGCGATAGCCTCACTCGCGGCAGTCTCACGAGCCAGAAACCGCAGAGGACCCGTGGTTCTGTTGGTGGCACGGATTTTTCTGAAATCCGGCCGCTAACAGAACCGCGGGTCCTCAATTCATGTCCGAGGGGACCGACTCCTAGGGGAGCTGGACCGTTGCCTTGACCATGTTGTGATCAGAGGGAATGGTACCGATGAAGTTTCCACTGGAATCAACATTCACCACCGTGCGCCATTCAACCACGCGCATTTTGGAAGTGAAGATGTAGTCCAGGTAGGTCCCGTTGCCCCAGGCGTTGCGGGCGTTGGCAAGGCGATTGAAAGCGTTGAAGCTGTCATAGTTTGCCGCAACCGTCTTCTCGGCTGTAGCCGTCCCGCTGGGCAGATCGGTGGCGTAAGTGTTGCCGAGCGGATCAACGTAGCCGGCTGCAGTCAGGACGTCATAGGGCGCATTGGTCGGCGCCGTCCACTTGTGCGAGTTCAGGTCCCCCGTCAAGAGCACGGGAAGACCCTGAGGGTTGCGTTTCTTGATTTCCGCAGTGATGGCCTGCGTCTGCTTCGTGCGCAAGGACTGGTAGTCGGTTCCGCCGCCGAGTTGCAAATGTGCGTCGCCGACAAAGAATTGCTTGTTTGTCGACTTTTGGGTGAAAATGCCCCAGGCCAAGTAGCGGGGGTTGTCTGTTGCCTGGATTACCGGCAGCGCCAGGGAACCCTGGCTGACCAGAGACACCTTGGAGGCGTTGTAGAAAAGCTTGGTGCCCTGCGAGGCGCCCTTGTCGGCGTAGACACAACCCGTTGGAGTCGTGTCCTTCACACAATTGTTTCGTTTTGCATTAGTGAGCTGGTAATTTGCGCCGGCCGCCTGTAGCCGCTCTTGAAGGTCCTCAAATTGCGATACGCCGCCGGGGCGGGGGTCGTCTTTAAGCCAGCCCTGGGAGGCTTCCTGCACGCCCATTACATCCGGCATCTGGGCTTTTATGTTACTGACCACGGCAGACCGGCGGTCTGCCCAGGTCAACTCGTTTGTGGCCCCTGCGAAGCAATTGGCGCACTTCACGTTATAACTTCCAACGGACAGGGGATTGACCACCGCGGCAATAACGAGTGCAGTCTTCGTCTTGGTTGCTATGGCGGCTGAGTAGGGGCTGAGATTCGTGGTTCCGTCAGCAGAGATGACCCTGACCCGTACGTAATAGGTGGTGTTGCTTTTTAGTCCCCGAATTTCGGTGGACGTGGTTGTGTACCGGTTGTACGTCGAGTCCGAAAAGTCAGACGTAGTGGAATATTGGACGCGATATCTCGGCGCGCCGCTAACGGCGTTCCACGAAATGAAGACCGACGTGCTTGTTTGAGCGGGTGATTTGAGACCGGACGGGGCGGGAGTCGCCGCAAACGCTCCCGGGGCGCCGGACAGAAGGAGAAGTATTGCCGTGATCAGAACTGAAAGCGGGCGGAGACGAAATGTCGAGCCACGACTGTTTTTTGGCATGGGAGACCTTATCAGTGGGACTTTGGGCACCTGAAGGGCGGCAAAGAGCGCGAGTAAAAAGGTGCGGTTAAGCGACAGGAGTTGCTGGCGGACACCATAGTGTGGCACGAGGGAATCCATATGTACAACACGCAGGGACTCATCTGTGATTTAGATCTAGCGACAAAGGCAGTCGGCCGGCCTTTGCGCATCCAGTGACTAATTCAGGGGACCTGCTCCGGGTCCGCAGTCCGCGCCTTGCATGCCTAACCGATGCGCCGTACGTGCCGATAGCTAGGTGTAGAACCCGCCCACGGAATCGAAGCGTCGGATGATTCCATATCGAAAGCATGGTCTCGAAATGGCGAATGTCTGGCAACGATCGGCCGCCGGCGGGAAATACCTTACTGCGGTGATTGCCTCCACCTTGGTGCTGTTGATGGCGGGGACTTCGGCTCACGCACTGTCACCAGGCGTCGCCACCGAGGCAGCGCCGGCTTTTGCGGTGCCTGTGGGGTTGAAATCCACGGCTCAGACGGACACCTCGGTGAGTTTGTCCTGGGTGAAGTCGGCGAATGTGCCGCGGTACCGGGTGCAGGTGTACAGCAAGGCGGATATGAGTGACTCGCTGTATTTCCGGTTCACCGATTCTGCGGCGGAGATCAAAAATCTGCTCAAGAGCACCACGTACAAGTTCCGGGTCCGGGGGATAGCCGATGACGGCACGACGCTGACGGGGTATTCGGCTCCGGTATCGGCGACGACGGCGGCAGCGCCCGCGTTCGCGGTGCCTGTGGGGTTGAAATCCACGGGGCAGACGGATACCTCGGTGAGTTTGTCCTGGGTGAAGTCGGCGAATGTGCCGCGGTACCGGGTGCAGGTGTACAGCAAGGCGGATATGAGTGACTCGCTGTATTTCCGGTTCACCGATTCGGCCGCGGAGATCCGCAACCTGGTCAAGAGCACCACGTACAAGTTCCGGGTCCGGGGGATAGCCGATGACGGCACGTCGTTGACGGGATATTCGGCTCCGGTGTCGGCGACGACGGCGGCAGCGCCCGCTTTTGCGGTTCCCGGCGGTCTGAAGGCGAGCGCCACAAGCCACAGCTCCGCGAAAGTCTCCTGGAACCCTGTCGCAAACGCGGTGGGCTACCGGGTGCAGACTTTCAGCAAGGCGGACATGAGCGACTCGGGCTTCACCCGTTTCACCGCCTCGTCCGGCACCATCAACGGACTCAAGCCCGAAACAACGTATTTTGCCCGGGTGCGCGTCATCGGCGCTGCAGGTGAGAACGTGACATCGTATTCGCCAACGGTGACATTCACTACGCCAGTTGACCCCTATCCCACCCCCACGGGGTTTAGCGCAACATCCACGCACCGGACAGTGAACCTGAAGTGGAACGCGGTGCCCAATGCTCCGGGATATCGAGTGGCTGTTGCCAGCCGCCCGGACATGTCGGATGCCACCTGGCGTCGCTACGCCGGCATTACGGCAACCGAAACGCGGGGGCTGAACCCCTCGACCACGTATTACTTCCGGGTTCGGGTCATCGACGGCGCCGGGGTGTCACTCAGCGCCTACACCCCAGTCCTGTCCATAAAGACCCAGCCGCTGCCGCCGGCCCCGGCGCCTCTGGTGTCCCCGCTCACCGTGGCGAGCTTCAACATCATGTGCGCCAACTGCGTCTCGGAGGATGACGAGAATCCGAATGCGCTTTCCTGGGCCGGGCGGCGCGGAGCTGTTGTGAACACCATCAAGTCGCGAATGCCCGACATTCTCGGTGTCCAGGAAGCCTCTCAGGGCTGGCTCGATGAGCCGGGGCACATCGGAGGGCTCTCACAGTTCGAGGACCTGCTGCAGAGGCTGAAATCTTCGGGCGCGCAATATGAGCTCACCAACACGCAACGGAACAACTGCGTAAACTCCACGACGCCGGATGGCTGCGTTTTCCAGGATCGGGGGGCCTCGCAGGGAACGCGGATCTTCTACAACCCCGCTGCTGTACAAATCATCCGGTCGGGTTCCAGCGCGCTGCCGACGAGCAGCGTCCCGGAAAACCGGCGCTATTTCGCCTGGGCCGTTGTGAAGCAGAAATCTACAGGCAAAACCTTCTTCTTCGGTGACACGCACTTGTCCTCCAGCAAGGCTGCCGGCTTCTACGAGCTGCGAAAGAAGCAGGCTGAAGCCATCGTCTCGGTGATTAGGACGCAAAACACGGCCGGCCTGCCCGTTGTTGTCACCGGCGACTTGAACTCCAGCAAATGGCTGGAACCGTCAAACGCCCCCTACGACGTCCTCACGGCAGCAGGACTGGTGGACCCCCTCGGTAACGACTACCTGCAGGAATTCCCGAGTATGGGCGCAACGGCAGAGAAGCGAATCAACACCTACCTGAACAGCTGGAATGGCCTGGGGACCGTCCCGAGGGCCAACGCCAATCCGGCCGCCAACGGAACCTACATCGACTACATCTTGACGTCCAAGATGCGCGTATCCCAGTGGGAGACTGTGGCCAACCTTGACGCAAATGGAAATTACACCGGCGTATTTCCTTCCGATCACAACATGGTTGTGGCGAACGTGGGTCTGCCGTAACTGCATCATGATGGACACAACGGCCCCTTCATAAGTCCTCGACTTCGCATAGTCACGAGCTTGAATCTCTCACGTGGCGTTCGTGGTTCCTGATGAAATCCACTGCCCCGTGAAAGATCAGACCCATGTCTGGGCGCCTCTGGGCATAATACGGGCTGGTGATAAATGGCCGTGTTCTTCGCCTCCACTTTCGCCGTCTTTACGTGACGCGATCAAACGCGCCGGCTCAAGCACCGACCCATGACCTGCGGGCGGCCCTGGCAACTGAGATACACGAAGCGGGGTCAGCGACTTCGTAGTGAAGCGCAGCATACGGCACTCGAAAATGGACATCACTACGATCCATCTGAAGCTCCGGCCCGAGGGCGTCCGGCAAGGCATCGACCAGCTGCCCGCCATCACGCTGCCCGAGAGATCGTGGCGCCCCCGGCTACCAGCCGCGGCCTGAGAACGAATCCTGGCCAACAAAAGCTGATTCCCCCGGACAAGCGGAGTTGTTCTGGAGCAACATCGATTGCGTCGGCTGGTCCGTTCCCGGTTCTGGTAGCTTCTTGCGCGGCGGAGTGTCCGTTGTTGCCAGCGTCTTCACGTCTGACCTCCATGAAGCGATTGCCGAGGCAAGACTCCGTGCGTAGTAGGATTGTGAGTCACACATCAACCAGGGGAGAGCCTTGACCAGCCAACTTGAAGCCATGTTAACGCCCTTCGCGGCCATCTCTGACCACCTCGCGGAGCAGAACAAGCTGCTCGCGGATGTAGCGTCCCAGCTGAAAACTCAGACAGAGCTGGCAACCAAGACACATTGGGAAGCGAACAAGGCGCGCCTCACGGTGGAGAGCTTGAAGACCATTCTCGGAGCCGCGCTGCTCAGCCAAGTCCGTGCGGCGATCATCCCCAAGCAATTGGGGTTCATGGAGACGCTGGATCTGATCCGGGATGAGGAGTTGAGCTTCGCGCGCTTCGGCGACGGGGAGTTCAGGATGATGACCCGGCTCGACTTCAACGTGTCGTTCCAGAAGAACTCCGCTCGCCTTCAGCAGGGTTTGAAGGCAGCCATTCAAGGTGAAGGAGCTCCGAAGCTCTTGGTCGGTATGCCTAACGTCTTCGTTGATCTTCACTGGACGACGGTTTACCACGAGGTCTGGGATCAGGTTGAGCCAATGCTGGATGCCACCGACCGATTCGGCAACAGTCATGTGTCCCGGCCCCTCATGTTCCAGGCGTTCGGTCAGGAGGCCGTCGAGGGCTGGAAATCTTTGTGGGCTGGCAAAAACGTTGCCATCGTGACGGGGCACGGTTCCCGGTTCGATTTGGAGCCGGCTTTGTTCGACAGTGTCGCTTCAACGCGCTTCGAATATTCCATGCCGCGGGATGCATTTAACGACATAGAAGACCTTAGCCGGCGCCTCGCGGATGGCAAGGACGATCTGGTCCTCATCTCCCTGGGACCGGCGGGTACGGTCTTGGCTCACCGGTTGGCGCAGCTCGGCAAACGCGCCTTGGACATCGGACACCTGAGCAGCAGCTACAACAACGTAATTAACGGTGGTGCTTTCCCCGAGCACACACCTATCGCACGAAGCTGAGCGGGACGACGCGCAGATGACCAAAATGCCCTTACCCTTCCCGCGGTGAGGGCATTTTTCTGCTCTGGCCGGGGCCGCGACGCGGGTGCGGCAGAGATGAAAGGCGCGGGCGTCGGCCTCGGTCTGGTCAAACCTCGCGCCGTCATCGTATCCGCTCCCGCAATCGCCTGCTGTATGCCTGGCGGATACCTTCAGAACCTCAGAACCCCCACGTTTACGTTGCCATGTTCGGTGGTCTGCCCGAGCATCCAGGGCTGGGAATGTCCGTCCGCCAGGCCGAAGCGCTAGCGTAACTTCGGGCTAGCCAGGGCGTCGGTCTCCACCGAGATTCTGATAGACAAGTTCTACTGCGACTATGACCGGCACACTTTGCGGCTCATGGACCGCCTTGGGGAGCTCATCACGCTCCGCAGCCTTCACCACGACTTGGCCGGGCAATCCGTCTACCCCGCCGACGCTGAGTACACTGCCCGCTTGGGACTGGCGAGCCGTGGGATTAGGTGCATGTTAACGACAGGAACGCCGAGGTCCAGCGCGGCTACGAGGGCGGGGAATACAAACACTTCGTCTGGTGGCGCGGGCGGAAGGTTAACTTCGTCGACCACATGCGGGGTCGCACACGGCTCCGGCGGGAATGGCATGACGAGGCGGGCGCGGTGTGCAAAGTCGAGATGATGAATGCCGACAACAAGCCCGAGGTCAAACGCTACATCCGCCGCGATGGGACCTGTTATATGGAGGAGATCGTGGGCCCCTGTTAACGCCAACCGAAAATAGGGCCAGAAACGCCAACTGAAAACAGGGCCACCGACCATTATGGAAGGTGATCAATTTGGATGATTGGGCGGAGATACGCCACCTGTTTTCGACGGGCAAGCACTCGAAGCGTGAGATCGGCAGGATCGTGGGAGTTTCCCGCGGAACGGTGGACCGCGCGCTGGAGTCGGACCGGGCGCCGAAGTACCATCGGGCAGCCGGAGTGTCGAGTTTCGATGCGTTGCTCCCAGGGTGCGGGAGCTGTTGGTGAAGACGCCGACGATGCCGGCGGCGACGCTGGCCGAGCGGGTGGGTTGGTCCGGGTCGGCGTCGCTTTTCCGGGCGAAAGTCGCCGCGATCCGGCCCGAATACGCCCCGCCTGACCCGGCGGACCGGCTGGTCCACGAGCCGGGGTTCCAGGTCCAGTGCGATCTCTGGTCTCCCCATGAGCCGCTGCCCGTCGGTGCGGGCCAGCACGACACGCCACCGGTGCTGGTGATGACCTCGGCGTTCTCGGGCTTCATCCAGGCACGGATGCTGCCGTCACGGACGACGCCGGACCTTCTGGGCGGGATGTGGACTCTGCTGCAGGACGCGCAGGCGGTTCCGTCCCGGCTGTTGTGGGACAACGAGTCCGGCATCGGCAGGCGCCGGCCCACGGAGCCGGTGGCCGCGTTCGCCGGCTCCCTGGGGCTGGAGATCAAGCTGCTTCCGCCGCGGGATCCGGAGTCCAAGGGCATGGTCGAGCGGATGAACAGGTTCTTCCGGCAACGCTTCATGCCGGGCCGGGATTTCCGCTCCCCAGCGGATTTCAACGGCCAGCTGGAGGACTGGCTGCCGAAGGCCAATCACCGGTATTCCAGGTCCCGCCACGGCCGCCCTGATGAGCTGATCGTCCTGGACCGGGAGAGGATGCGGGAACTGCCGCCGGTGACCCCGGAGGCGGTGTTCCGCAACGCGGTGCGGCTGCCGCGGGATTACTACGTGCGGGTGTTCTCCAACGACTTGCGGCCGTGGACCCGTCGTTCATTGGGCGGATCGTTGATGTCACCGCGAGGGTGTCAGATGGGTTGTGTAAGGAACGCGGTCTCTGATTTATTGGAGAATCATGATGGCTACTACCGAACACGAATTGGACAAGGTCGATTCGCTGGCTGCGAAGGTCGCTGCCGCCGGCGACATGGAGTCGTTCAAGGCCTCCGGGGCCTTCGATGAACTGATGGCTCTTCAAGGTTCCCGGGGAATGTTCTGCTGAGATGATTGCTCATGCTGCCGTCCGGGCTGCACTTCTCAAGAGGATACGCGATTTGTAGTTGTCCGGGTTCCGGTCAGGGCTAATGCAAAGTCGCAGGTAGGGGGCCGATTCGGGCGAGTTTGAGGGCGCGGTTGGCGTTTCTTGCGGTGTGCCTGGTGGCTTTGGCGATGTTGGTGGTTTTGGCTATCCGGTAGAGGCTGATGGCCAGGTTCCGCAAGGAGGCCATGAGACGGGGCGCGTTGCCGCTGCGCACCATCGACTTGTCCTCCCGAAACGTCACGTCACGGGTCCAGTGCAGTCGGTTTTCGATCGTCCAGTGCCCACGAACCATGGTGTTCAGCTCGGCTGCGCTGGCTGTTTCTGCCGGCAGGGACGTGATGATGTAGACCGTTTCAACGCTCCACTTCGTGCCGTTGATCCTGCGTGATCGGCGGGTGATCTGCGCAGCCTGGGCGGCATGCGGGAAGAGGATGCCAGCGTCGACCGTGACGACCTTGACGGTCCGGGAACCTGTGGGTCCATGACCCTTGTAGCGCTGCTTGTTGCCGACCGGGACGGCCTTCCATGGCAGGTTCTTGAGCTGTCGTTGCAGTGCCCTCTGGTTCCCCTTGACGGTCAGCACATAGTGGGCGCCGCGCTTGTGCAGGTATTCCGCATGGGAGCGCTGTGTATGAAGTGCGTCCGCCGTTACCACCATGCCCGTAAGGTTCTTGATCGTGTTCAAAAGGTCCTCAAAACGGGTGATCTCGTTGGTCTTGACGCCGATGCTCACTTGGCCCAAAACCGTGCCGGTGCCGTGGTCCACGGCGGCCATCAAATGCACCCGGCCCCCGCCGCCATTCTTGGCCCCGCGGACTTCCTTCCCGTCGATGGCGATGACCTTGGGTTTGACCTGGGCGATGACCCAGACGCCGAAGGCGGTATCGAAGACATCCCCGTCAATCTTGGCCAGCACCCGCTGGAGCGTGGTCACGTGCGGGACACTGATCCCGGCGTTCGCCAGCGGCTCACGCCCGGTATCGGCAGCCCAGTCAGCGATCTCGGCGAACGATTTCGCCCCGGTGAGCACCGCGCAGATCGCCAGGGCCAAAATCCCGGTCAGTCCGTGCCTGATGCCCCTGCGCTTTCTTGGATCTGGGATGGAGTCAAGGACTTAGCGCATCGTCCCCGGCGTCAACAGCCGCTTTGCCTGTTCCGGGACACCCTCCAACTGGCGGGAAGGGTCTCAATAGTGGAAGATGGCATGCAGGAACTCCTGGTAAACGATGATCTAGACAATCACCATGTTTAACAGGAGTTCCCCTACTTTAAAAGTGTGATGTCTCGGGACATCGGTGACAGTTCGGGCTCAGGACATTGGTGACACTCGATGTCTCAGGACATCGGTGACGCTTCCCCGTGCATGGTTTATTTGCGGAAGCGGGTGCGGGCCTTGCTGATCCCCACGTAAGCGGTGCCTTCGGGTGGCCAGAAGTACTCCGCAATGACCTCACCTTCGGTACTGGCGAACACGATGCCTTCAGGGTCCCAATCAGCGATGACGATTCGACTACCCATCCGCTTGGTCAAGGAGAACAGGGTCCTGCCCATACTGACGACGCCGTTGGGATAGACACGTAGCTTCTGGCTACCGGTGACTGCCGGGTGGGCAATGCTGCCGCTGATTTTCTGGGACGGGTCGGTCTCCTGAGGTGTAGGTGCCGGCAGCGCTGTGGTGGTGCGCCCTGCTGTTTCCGTACCGGCGGCCACCACGGGTTCGGTAGCGCCTGGAAGCTGAGCCACCGGCCCCGGGGCCCGAGGTTCGGGAAGAACCGACACGGGTTTCGGCCTGGGTGCTTCGGCAATGGCTGTGGCGTCCCACGACTGCTGTGGGGTGATGCGCCCGGGCAATCCTTGGTGCGGACGCTCGGTGTTGTAGATCAGGTCAAACCGGTCGACCTGGGCTTGGAGCTCTCCGTGGGTCTGGGCCAGGGGCTGCTTGTCCAGCCACCGGAACAAAGTCTGATGGAACCGCTCGTTCTTGCCCTGGGTGGTCGGTTTGTATGGTTTGCCGGTGATCGGCTCGACGCCGAGCGAGGACACGTAGGTGACCAGCTGGCCTTCCCACCCGCGACGTGAGGGATTCAGAGCCGCCCCGTTGTCGGTGAGCAACCTTTGCGGCACACCATGAGCACCGATGCCCTTTTTCACGACCGCCAGGGCCGCCTCACTGGTTTCGCCGGACGCTACGTGGGTGGCGAGTGCGCGGCGTGAATGATCATCTTGTAGTTGGAAGATCACGCACTTGCGCCCACCGGTGAGCACGTACTCGGTGGCGTCCAGTTGCCAGCACGCGTTCGGGGCCGGATAGACGAACCTGCGGTACGCGGCCCGAGGCTTCTTCTTCGGCTCGAGCCGGGCCACGTTCTTCTCCCGAAAGATTCGTGCCAGCGAGGCTATGGACGGGGCCTGCATCTTCAGGGACACCATCTTGTCGTGCACGCTGATCGGCCCATGATCCAGCCCGGAGGATTCCAGCGCGGCCCGCACCTGCAGCGCGTCTTGCTTGAGGTCCTCGGTGAGTTTCGTGGGTGAGGTTTTCGGGCGGCGTGAGCGTGGCTCCAGGGCTGCGGCCTGGCCTTCATCGCGTGCTGCGCACGTCAAGTTTCTGAGACAGTTTCATCGTTTTATTTCGGTTACGCTGCCAGGGATTCCTGGTCGCGGATCTGGTGGGCTGTGAGGGCTGC